>NZ_WWJT01000705.1 GCF_009865385.1 Streptomyces sp. SID486
CCCCAGCACCGAGTGCGGCAGGTCGTGCCGCAGATGGATCAGCGTGGCGACCAGCCTGTCGACGAACACCAGCTGATGGTGGGCACCGGCACCCGCGGCCCGCTTCCTGGCCCCGCCCCGCGTCGCATGGCGACGACCTTCGACCCTGGCCTGCCACGGCTCGGCCAACTCTTCGACCAGGCCGGCAAGATGAGACCGAGAGAGCCCCGTGAACAGCCGATGCGCCAACACCGCCCGATTGATCGTGATCGCCACAGAGGGATCATGCCATCCACCTGGCACGACGCCTCACCCGCTATCACGCACCAACTCGTTAGGGGGGCACAGAGCCGCGGGCACACCCGAGTGCGTGACCTGTGAACGTCGACCGCACGACGGCCCGTCCGCTACTGATGGACTTCAAGCGGGTCCCCGTCGTGCCGTCGGAGTGGGATCTTGACTCTACGGCCGCGGAGATGACGACGGCCGACGCGGCCACCGAGACCGAGTACGCCCAGTTTCGCGAGACGTACGGCACGGACGTCACCGAGGTGCGAAGGATACGAGTTCCTCCTCGCGAGTTGCGCATGGCAACCTACAAAGCCCCGTATGAGGCCACGCGACCGAGTGGCAAGCAGAGGCTCAGTACCGTGTCGACTGCCTGCATGGCCGTGCAGCGCCGTGACCCTGGAACTGGAGAGGGATCAATGTAACCCTCACGAACACTCCGACACTCAGGTGTTGTAGCTCTTCAGTTTCACTTCGCTCCCCAATTGCCTGCGCTCTCCGCTGGTATGTCTGCAGCGTAGCCGGCGACCTCCGCCGCCTTCTTTTCGGAGGTTGTCGGCCGCTCGTCCGGGCTGGTCCCTGGCATCGTGCACATCGACATCACGGTGCGACCGAGTCAGGTGAAGGAGGAGCACGCCTTGCCCCTCTTCTCCGACGGAACGCCCCCTGCGTCTTTCGGTTGGCCTTCCCGCGGCTCGGCATTCGCCCACGGCAGACGAGAAATAGCCCCGAAGGACTGGAACCTCCTCTGGCAATATGTCAACGTACAACGTCCCGGAAAATACCGCGTCAGTGGCGGGATTCAGGATTCCAGGCCGACCTGCACGTCGGCCATGACGACGTCCGACACCTCGCGCTGCTCGGCCTCATCGCGGAGGCCCCGACCCAAGGAGCACCCCTGTCGAATGCCGCTCTCCGATCGGTCCGATTCAACGCCCCCATCTGCTCGACACTTGGTGCCCTGAACGTATGGACCACATCGGAGCGAGAGGATTGCGCCGCTCCTCCCCGGCGCTGTGCCTCTGTGTTTGTGCGACCGCTTTGACAACGGACTCGGGGTGTTCGTGACGGACGGCGCGGCCTCGTTCTCCGATCGCGCCGACTGGCCCCCTGTGTTTCGTCCGTTGCAATCGTCCGTGAGTCGCCCTGCGGGGCGCAACATAGGCCACGATCGCCGGTTGGCCAAACCGGCGATCGTGACGACCATTGAGGTGTTCTCAGCGGCTGTGCTTGGCGGTGGAGCCGTTCGGACACCATGGCCCTTCATGTCGGCGACCAGTGGTCCCCGTAACTGACAGAGTTTGCCCATCAATTGCGGCGGAGTGGGCGCAAGTAGAGCACTGCCGCTTGGGCCGCCGACATATCTGGAACATCCGAGGAAACATCAATGGCTCGTCCACCTGCGCTCAAGCTCGCCGAGGTCCTAGCGGAAATCAGGATGAGCCCGTCGGCTTTCTATCGCCTGCGCGCTCGCGGTCAGGCACCCCGAATGATCAAGTTGCCCAACGGTGAACTGCGCTGCCGCCGCGCCGATCTGGATGCGTGGTGGGATGCGTGTGAAAGGGATACGCCTGGATGACGATGAGTTATAACGTCCGGTTCTGGGAGATACGTGAGCGCCCCGACCGGCGCAAGCCTTTCCAGATTCGGTGGACGGTTAACGGGCGAGAGAAGTCTGAGTCCTTCATCGCGTTCGCGCTTGCTGACAGCCGGCGTGCGAAGCTGATGACAGCCGCGCGCGAGGGTGAGCCGTTTGACGAGCACACAGGTCTGCCAGTATCCGAGTTGCGGTCCATCAAGCAGCGCACTACGTGGTACGACCTGGTGCACGAATACATCGAGCAAAGATGGGAGCGCACGCCAGGGAACACCCGCCGCACCCTGGCTGGTGCCTTCGCTACGGTCACGCCCGCCCTGGTACGCCCCGGCGCAGCGTATTCCGATCCGCGGGTACTGCGGCGTGCCCTGTACTCGTGGGCATTCAACAAGAAAGCTTGGGAGTGCGAGCCCACCGAGGAGTGGCTCCATGCGCTGGACTGGATGAAGCGCAACTCGCTGCCGGTCAGCGCCCTCGCGGAAGCCGACGTTCTGAGGCGGGCCCGTCGATGCGATGTGCCGCAAGCTGGACGGCAAGGCGGCTGCGGCTAAAACAGCCCGACGCAAGAGGGCTGCATTCAACGAAGCTCTCAACACTGCGGTGGAGAAGGGGTACTTCGCAGAGAACCCCCTCAAAGGGCTCCGGTGGCAAGCGCCAGCAGTCAGTGAGGAGGTGGATCCGGCCGCCGTTCCCAATCAGGCCCAGGTGCTTCGGCTGCTCGAGGCCGTTGCTCGCCAGCGGGGGCGGGGTCCTCATCTTGAAGCATTCTTCGGCTGCATGTACTTCGCGGCTATGCGGCCAGCAGAGGTCATCCACCTTCGGATCGAGCAATGCCACTTGCCAAAGACGGGATGGGGCATGCTGAACCTCTCGGGCGGGGTCGTCACGTCCGGCAAGGGGTGGACCGACGACGGTGAGGTGCACGAGGTGCACTCGCTCAAGCGTCGCGCGGCAAGCGCGACGCGGCCTGTTCCCATCCCGCCGCAGTTCATACGCATGCTGCGTGCCCATGTGAATCGGTTCGACGTGGCACCTGACGGTCGACTTTTCCGGAACCAGGCTGGCAATTACGTGGACGCTGCCGCCTACGGCATCACATGGGCGCGGGCCCGGGAATACGCCCTGACCCGTACTGAGCGCACTTCTCGCCTGGCCAAGCGGCCTTACGATCTCCGTCACGCCGGGATCTCGTTCTGGCTCTACTCCGGAGTGGACCCGGCCGAGTGCGCCCGCCGCGCCGGCCAGAGCATCGAGGTTCTCTTTCGCCACTACGCCAAGTTCCTTGACGGCCTTCGAGAGCGGGCGAACGGTCTCATCGAGCAGTCCATGAACGAGTGGCAGCGCGTCAGTCAGGGTGACGTACCCGAGGACTGAACCGGGGGTTTGGTCCGTGACTGGTCCGGAAGCACTGGTCAGGAGGGGTGCAGTCGTGGGAGGAATTGGGAGTTAGCACGCAAGCCGGGCCCGGTCGAGAACGGGTTGCACGAAGGGCGCCTGACGGGTGAAAACCCAGGTCCGGCGCCATTTCGCATGTGTCTAGAAGAAGCCCAGCCTCTTCGGCGAGTACGACACCAGAAGATTCTTCGTCTGCTGGTAGTGCTCCAGCATCATCTTGTGGGTCTCGCGGCCGATCCCGGACTGCTTGTAGCCGCCGAAAGCCGCGTGCGCGGGATAGGCGTGGTAGCAGTTGGTCCACACCCGGCCCGCCTGGATCGCGCGGCCCGCGCGGTAGGCGGTGTTCATGTCCCGGGTCCACACGCCCGCGCCCAGCCCGTACAGCGTGTCGTTGGCGATCTTGATCGCGTCGTCGAAGTCCTCGAAGGAGGCCACCGACACCACGGGCCCGAAGATCTCCTCCTGGAATATCCGCATACGGTTGTCGCCCTCGAAGATGGTCGGCTGGACGTAGTAGCCGCCCTTCAACTCCCCTTCGTGCTCGATCCGCTCCCCGCCCGTGAGGATCTTCGCACCCTCCTGCCGGCCGATGTCCAGGTAGGAGAGGATCTTCTCCAGCTGGTCGTTGGAGGCCTGGGCGCCGATCATGGTGTCGGTGTCCAGCGGGTGGCCCGGCCTGATGCGCCGGGTACGCTCGACGGCCGCCTCCAGGAACTCCGCGTAGTGACCGCGCTGGACCAGCGCCCGGGACGGGCACGTGCAGACCTCGCCCTGGTTGAGGGCGAACATCGTGAAACCTTCGAGCGCCTTGTCGCGGAAGTCGTCGTCGTGGGCCCACACGTCGTCGAAGAAGATGTTCGGTGACTTCCCTCCGAGTTCCAGGGTGACCGGCTTGATGTTCTCCGAGGCGTACTGCATGATCAGCCGCCCCGTCGTGGTCTCCCCGGTGAACGCGACCTTCGCCACCCGCGCACTGGACGCCAGCGGCTTGCCCGCCTCCACACCGAAGCCGTTGACGATGTTCAGCACACCCGGCGGCAGCAGGTCCGCGATCAGGCTCAGCCAGTAGTGGACGGACGCCGGGGTCTGCTCGGCCGGCTTGAGCACGACCGCGTTCCCCGCGGCCAGCGCCGGCGCGAGCTTCCAGGTCGCCATCAGGATCGGGAAGTTCCACGGGATGATCTGCGCGACGACCCCGAGCGGCTCGTGGAAGTGGTACGCCACCGTGTCGTCGTCGATCTCACCCAGCGAACCCTCCTGTGCCCGGATCACCCCCGCGAAATAGCGGAAGTGGTCGATCGCCAGCGGGATGTCGGCCGCCAGCGTCTCCCGCACCGGCTTGCCGTTCTCCCAGCTCTCGGCCACCGCCAGCCGCTCCAGGTTCGCCTCCATCCGTTCGGCGATCTTCAGCAGGATGCCGGAGCGCTCCGCCACCGGCGTACGGCCCCACCCGGGCGCCGCCTCGTGCGCCGCGTCCAGTGCCCGCTCGACGTCCTCCGCGGTACCCCGCGCGACCTCCGTGAAAGGCTGCCCGTTGACCGGCGACGGGTTCTCGAAGTACCGCCCGCGCGCCGGCGGCACGTAGGCCCCGCCGATGAAGTGGTCGTAGCGCGTCTGGTAGGAGACGATCGCGCCCTCGGTGCCCGGCGCCGCGTAACGAGTCATCCTGGTCTGCCTCCCGGTCCGGCGCTGCCCGCCGTTGGACAGCTCTCGGCGGCGAGGCTAGACAGGCGGACGTTGCGAGTACGTTGCACAGGGCCACGGCCCGTGCCGCCTGCCGGACCGCGCCGGCCCTGGCCGCCCGGTCCGGTCGGCACACCCAACTCGGCCTCCAGCGCGGCGAGCCGGTCACGGACCGGCGCCGTGGGACGTACCGCGGCGAGCGCCCGCCACACCTCCACGTCGTCCTCGCCCCACGGCGCGCGCGCCCAGGTCGCCAGCAGGTCCGGGTCGCCGTGCGCGACCAGCGCGGCACGCAGACCGCCGGAGAGCCGCTCCCGGAGCCGGACGATGGCCGGAGCCTGCGAACCGGGCAGCAGCGGGCCGGTGTACGCATCCACCGCCGCGGTGAGCGCCCCCGTCTCCACCCGCCGCTCGACCACGGTGGCGTCCGACTCGACCACAGCCGTCAGCCGGTACGGCCGTGACGCCAGCAGTCCCGGACCCGTCAGTCGTCGCAGGCGCGCCAGTTCGGCACGGAGCGTCACCGGCGTCACCGATTCGTCCGCGTACAGCGCGCAGAGCAGTTCGTCACCGCTCAGGCCCTCGGGGTGCCGGGACAGCACCACGAGGATCTCGCTGTGCCGACGGCTGAGTCTCACGCGCCGTCCGTCCAGCACGAGTTCGGCCTCGTCCCGGCCGAGGGCGCTCAGCGACGCCGCCGTTGCGGGGTGGGGCGGGGCGAGCAGGGCGAGCTGTGCTTCCGCGGCGCGGGCGACCGCCTGCACGAAGCCGAGGCTGTGGGGGTGGGCCAGCCGGTCCCCGCCGGTGATGTCCACGGCTCCCAGCACCCGGCCGGTGCGGGGATCGTGCACGGGGGCGGCGGCGCACGTCCACGGCTGCACCCGCCGTATGAAGTGCTCCGCGGCGAAGACCTGCACGGGCCGGTCCACGGCGACCGCGGTGCCCGGCGCGTTGGTGCCGACCGCGCACTCCGACCAGCGGGCCCCGGGGACGAAGTTCATCCGGTCGGCGCGGCGCCGGGTCGCCGTGTGGCCCTCCACCCACAACAGCCTGCCGTGCGCGTCGCACACGGCCAGCAGGTGCTCCCCGTCCGCCGCGAACGTGCCCATCAGTTCCCTGAACAGCGGCATGACCCGGGCCAGCGGATGCTCCGCCCGGAAGGCGCCGAGGTCGTCTTCGGCCAGCTCCACGCGGGCGGTGCCGTCCGGTCCGACACCGGCACGCGCGCTGCGCCGCCACGACTCCGCCACCACCGACCGCACCGGTCGCGGCACGGTGCCCACCGCGGTGAACGTCTCGTGCGCCCGGCGCAGCACCCGGACGCGTTCGGCGGGATCGGCCCCTGGCTCCAGGGCAACCCACGTATCGGTCAACTCGGCCTCCCCGGAAGGACAGACGGACAGAGACAGAAGGGCGTACAGAGTGGTGAGGGGACAGGCATACAGAGGGGTGAAGGGGCGGACGGATCGAGGGACGTACGGGCGGAGGTTCGGACAGAAGGGTGGAGAGCCGGACGGGTGGCCGGAGGGGTAGAGAGCGTGGAGGGTGAATCGGTGGGGGATGAGGTCTGGCGTGGCGCGGTGCGGTGCAGGAGGCGGTGACCGCGGAGCTGCGGAGGCGGTGGCGTCGGGTCGGGTCGGGCGGATCGTCGGGTGTGCGAGGGATCCGGATTCGGAGCAGGGGCGCTGACGCGGCGGGAGCCGCTGACGAGGTGGTTGTCGGCTCTGGCTAGGGGAAGTCGACCAGTCCGGAATCAGGAGAAGTTGACCAGTCTGATGTAGCGCACCCAGTCCCAGTCCGGCCCCGGATCGGTGTGATCGGTGCCGGGCACCTGGTAGTGGCCGATGATGTGCTCTCTGTCCCGTGGGATGCCGTACTTGGCGCAGACCGCCGACGTGAGTCTCGCCGACTGCTCGTACAGCGCGTCGGTGAAGTAGGCGGGCTGATCCACCCAGCCCTCGTGCTCGATGCCGATGCTGCGGGTGTTGTAACTCCAGTTACCCGCGTGCCAGGCGATGTCGGTCTCGTGCACGCACTGGGCGACGTGCCCGTCCACCGAGCGGACCAGGTAGTGCGCGGAGACTTTCTTCTGCGGATTGCCGAAGATCGTCAGCGTGTTGGTGTAGGTCTCCTGTGTCACGTGGATGATCACACGGTCGATGACGTACTCACCCGGGCGGTCGGACACCGTGTAGTTGGAACTGCTCGCCGGGCGCCACTCCGCGGGCGGGTAGTCGACGGTGGCTCCGCTCTGCGCTCCGGCGCGGGGGTCGGGAAACAGTGTGTAGGGGACGGCGGCGAGTGCCGCGCCCTTCAGCAGCAGTCGCCGTCGGCTGAGCCGCGGCTCGGCTCGGTCCATGTCCATGACGGGATGCCTTTCGGTAGGCCGCGGGTGGGCGGTTCGGACGTGTGGTTCGCGGCGAGAGGCCGGCCGCACCTTCGAGCTGGAGGGAGCCGGTCCGCGGATCGGGGTGAGGGAACTCGCACGGTTCGCAGGCGAGTCCTTGTCGGAACGGACACGGCCGGCGAAGCAGTCCTCCGTGTACGGATGCATGTGTCCCCCGCTGCTCGTCAGTCGGCTGCTGTCAGCCTCCGTTTGGGCGTGTGCTCATCCGGCGTTCGACCGACCTGATCTGACGTCCCGTCGGCGCTCGCTCACGTGAATCACGGTACGGCGAGGTCCGGTTGGGCAGAAGGGCATGCCTCGGTTCCGTGGACGAGTCGTGGCTTGTGGACAACTCGCTCACCCGATCGGGCGAGCCGAGCCCGCCCCACCCATCCGTCAGGCATCCGGGGGCGCTCCCCGTCCTTCAGGTCCCGGCGGCGGTTCCCCGTCCTTCAGGTCCCAGCGGCAGTTCCACGTCCTTGATGCCCCAGCGGCGGTTCCCCGCCCTTCATGTCCCGGCGGCGGTTCCCCGTCCGTCAGGTCTCAGGGGCGTTCCGCCACAACGGCCGGGTCGTCCAGCACCGCCCGTACCACCGAATGCGCGGCGCCCAGCAGCGGCCCCTGCGAACCCAGCCGGGACACCGTCACCGGGCAGGCCGACCCCGCGGTACGGCCCCTCAGTTCGGTCTCGAGCGACGGCAGCAGCCAGGGCGAGAGGCCGGCCAGGGCTCCGCCCAGCACCACCGTCTCGGGATCCAGCAGATTCACCGCCCCGGTCAGCGCGATACCCAGAGCCGTACCGGCGTCCCGCAGAGCGCCGAGGACCGCTGTGTCGCCCGCCTCGGCGCGCTCCGTGAGCAGTCCGGCCAGGTCTTCGCGCCGCTCCAGCCCGGCTGCGCGCAGCACCGCCTCCTCGCCCGCGTACTGCTCCAGGCACCCCCGGCCGCCGCACGGGCAGGCCGGACCGTCCGGCCGTACGGGCACATGGCCCAGCTCGCCCGCGAAGCCCCGGGTGCCGCGCAGCAGCCGGCCGTCCACGACGACCGCGGCACCGATGCCGATCTCGGCCGACACGTGCAGGAAGTCACCGGGGGCCTCGGCACCCAGCCACAGCTCGGCCAGGGCGCCGAAGTTGGCCTCGTTGTCCACGGTCAGCGGCCAGTCGCCGGGCAGGAGAGCGCCGAGGGCGACGTCACGCCAGCCGAGATTCGGGGCCCGTACGACCGTCCCGCCGTCCCTGGCCACCAGTCCGGGCACGGCGACCGCGATCCCCGCGGGCCGGAGTTCCGCCCGCTCCGCCTCCGCGACGACCCGGCGGACCAGCGCGGTCAGGTCCGCGACGGCGGCCTCGGGTGCGCGGCCCCGGTTGGCGCCACGCCGTACGGCGCGGAACCGTACCTCGCCGCGCAGGTCGACCACGCACACCGCGAGGTGGTCGACGCCGATCTCCGCCCCGATGCCGGCCGGACCCCGGCCGCTCACCGCGAGCGCCGATCCGGGCCGGCCCACCCTGCCGGGGCGTTCGGGGCCCAGTTCCTCCAGCAGTTCGCGGCGGATCAACTCGTCCACCAGCGTCGACACCGCCGCCCGGGTCAGGCCGATCCGTGCGGCGACCGCCGCCCGCGACAGCGGACCCTGCGCGCTCACGGCGTGCAGCACCCGGGCGAGATTGCGCCGGCGTATGCCCTGCTGGGTGTCCGGCAGGGCACGCCCGGTGCCCGGCGGGCGCGCCTCGTGCGGCGGTACGGTCATGCCTCCGACAATCCTCGGTGTCCGTCACCCCGCTGTGCGCGGGCAGGTCTGCTCACTGGGCCCCGGTCTCCCGCTCCAGCAGCGGGGCCGCGTCGGAGAGTACCCCGCTGATCCGCTCCAGCGTCGCCCCGTCCCGCTCCATAGCCTCCAGCACCGTACCCGCGGCCGTGTTCCAGCGTCGGGCCACCGCCGCGGGGTCCTCGCCGGTGAGTACCCCGGCCGCCTGCGCCGCCGCGCCCAGGGCGACCAGTTCCCCGGCCTCCGGAATCCGCACCGGCCGCCCGGAGAGCCGGCGCACGGTCTGCTGCCAGGCCGTCCCGCGCGCTCCGCCGCCGATGAGGAGCAACGGGGTGGCGCGGTCCGCGTCCTCGTCGAGGACCAGGTCGAGGGCCCCGAGCAGGGCGTGCACCGCACCGTCGTAGGCGGCCTGCAGCAACTGGCCCGCGGTCGTGTCGTGGCGCAGCCCGTGCAGCACCCCGGAGGCGTGCGGCAGGTTCGGGGTGCGCTCACCGTCGAGGTACGGCAGCAGGGTCACGTGTCCGCCTGGTTCCACCGCCTCTCGGTCCAGGCCCAGCAGCGCCGCCACGCGGTCCACCGCGAGGGTGCAGTTCAGGGTGCAGGCCAAGGGGAGCCAGTCCCCGCGCGCGTCGGCGAAGCCCGCCACCGTGCCGGTCGGGTCGGCGGGGCGCCGCTCGGAGACGGCGTAGACCGTGCCGGAGGTGCCGAGGCTCAGCACCGGCGTCCCGGGCCGCAGGCCGAGGCCCAGCGCCGCCGCCGCGTTGTCACCGGCACCGGGAGCCACCAGCGTGCCCTTGGAGAAGGGCAGCTCATGGTTGTCGCGCACGGTGCCCACCACCTCGCCGGGCCGCGCCACCCTGGGCAGCAGCGCGGGGTCGAGACCGATGTGCGCGAGGGTCTCCTCGTCGTACGCCTCCGGGCCGGACGCCCACCAGCCGGTTCCGGACACATCACTCCGGTCGGTCGTGCCCTGCCCCGTCAGCCGCTCGGTGAGGTAGTCGTGGGGGAGCCGGACCGCCCTGGTGGCACGTACGGCGTCCGGCTCGTGCTCGGCGAGCCACGCCCACTTGGCGGCCGTGAAGGACGCACCGGGCACGCTGCCGGTGCGCTCCGCCCAGGCTTTCGGGCCGCCCAGCTCCGCCACGAGCCGACGGGCCTGGCGCGCGGAGCGGACGTCGTTCCACAGCAGCGCCGGGCGGACCGGCTCGCCGTGCTCGTCCAGGGTGACCAGGCCGTGCTGCTGGCCGCCGATCGAGACGGCCGCGGCCTCGCGTGCCGCCTCCCCGCACTGGCGCAGCGCCGCGCACAGCGCGTCCCACCACTGCCGCGGATCACTCTCCCGGCCCGCCCCGGTGGTCACGGTGTGCGGGGCCTGGCCGGCGGCCACGACCTGCCCGGTGGCCGCGTCGACGACCAGCGCCTTCGTGGACTGGGTGGACGTGTCCACCCCGACGACGAGCGGACCCTCGGCTGCTGACATCGGGCTCTCCCTCTTCCCGCGCTCCGCGGGACGTGCGGTGGGCTGGCGAAGACACCTTGCTGTCCAGGACATCTTGTCCCTTCCCAGCGGTGCGTCCGCATACTAATTTGTAAACGGCCATGACTAAATAGTCGTACGCAGCAGCCGTACGCAGCGAGGAGCCGCGGCATGAACTACCAGCCCACCCCCGAGGACCGCTTCACCTTCGGCCTGTGGACCGTCGGCTGGCAGGGGAGGGACCCGTTCGGGGACGCCACCCGCAGCGCCCTGGACCCGGTCGAGACGGTGCGGCGCCTGTCCGAACTCGGTGCCTACGGGGTGACCTTCCACGACGACGACCTGATCCCCTTCGGGTCCTCGGACACCGAGCGCGAGTCACACGTGAAGCGGTTCCGCCAGGCCCTGGACGCCACCGGGATGACCGTCCCGATGGCCACCACGAACCTCTTCACGCACCCCGTCTTCAAGGACGGCGCGTTCACCGCGAACGATCGCGACGTGCGCCGTTACGCCCTCCGCAAGACGATCCGCAACATCGACCTGGCGGTGGAGCTCGGCGCGACCACGTACGTCGCCTGGGGCGGCCGCGAGGGCGCGGAGTCCGGGGCCGCCAAGGACGTACGCGCGGCGCTGGACCGGATGAAGGAGGCGTTCGACCTTCTCGGCGAGTACGTCACCTCCCAGGGCTACGACCTCCGCTTCGCGATCGAGCCCAAACCGAACGAGCCCCGTGGCGACATCCTGCTGCCCACCGTCGGCCACGCACTGGCCTTCATCGAGCGCCTGGAACGGCCCGAACTGTACGGCGTCAACCCGGAGGTCGGCCACGAGCAGATGGCCGGCCTCAACTTCCCGCACGGCATCGCGCAGGCCCTGTGGGCGGGCAAGCTCTTCCACATCGACCTCAATGGCCAGTCGGGTATCAAGTACGACCAGGACCTGCGGTTCGGCGCCGGCGACCTGCGGGCCGCCTTCTGGCTCGTCGACCTCCTGGAGAGCGCCGGCTACGCGGGCCCCCGTCACTTCGACTTCAAGCCGCCGCGCACCGAGGACCTCGACGGCGTGTGGGCGTCGGCGGCCGGCTGCATGCGCAACTACCTCATCCTCAAGGAGCGGGCGGCCGCCTTCCGTGCCGACCCCGAAGTGCAGGAGGCGCTGAACGCTTCGCGGCTGGACCAACTGGCCCGGCCGACCGCGGCCGAGGGGCTGCAGGCGCTGCTCGCCGACCGTACGGCCTTCGAGGACTTCGACGTGGAGGCGGTCGCCGCGCGCGGCATGGCCTTCGAACGCCTCGACCAGCTGGCGATGGACCACCTGCTGGGGGCGCGAGCCTGAACGCGTGAGGGCCGGGGCTCGTGCCTGCGGCCCGCGCGAGAGTCTGAACGGGTGAGGGCCGGGTCGCGCGTCGGCAGCCAGGCCCCCGGCCCTCACCCGGCGCGTCGGCCGGTCACTGTGGCGTCCGGCCGATCATCCTGCCGAGGTCCTCGGCTCGGCGGTGTCGTCCTCACCCGGGCCGACCACGTGCACCGGGTCGCCGCTCAGGTCCGCGGCCAGGAGCCGGTACGCCTCCGTCGCGGCACGGGCCGCCAGGCGTTCGAGTTCCGCGGGATCGACCTCCGGCGCGGCCGCCGAACCGCCCGCGAAGGACGGCGGCACACCGGGCGCCGCCGGAAGCCCGGGCAACTTCGGCAGCGCGAGCAGCAGTTCCGCGGCCGCCCACACCTCGGCCGCGTCCACACCCGGGCCCACGGCCGGCGCACCGGAGGGTGCCGGCCGGTGCACGGTGCCGCGGACGTGCAGCTCGGCCAGGAAGTCCTCCCTGTCCCGCCCGCGTAGGAGCAGGAGCAGGAACGGATCCTGGTCCAGCAGCCGCGCCACCTGATGGCAGAGGGCGGCGGTGTGTCCGCAGTGGTCCCAGGTGCCGCAGTCGCACTCGGGATCGAGATCACCGAGTCCCGGCAGGAGCTCGATCCCCGCCACCGCCGCGTCCTCGACCAGATGGGGCGGAAGCTCCCCGTCGAGCAGTGCCGCCATGTGCCCGGACTGCTCCATGGCCAGGTCCTGGAACCGCCCCCACTCCGCCTCGGACAGCACCGGCAGCAGGACGTCGGCCCGGTGGGCCGTGTCCCCGGGCCCGCGTACGACGGCGGTGACCCGGGACGGACGCACGGTCACCGCGCCCACGGCGCCCGCGCGCGCGAGCCGTCGCCCGGCCTTGACCGCCGCCGCGTCCAGGGCCGCGTCCTCCAGGGCCCGCAGCCAGGCTCGCCCCCACCAGCTCTGTGCGAACCCCCGCCCGCGCGCGGGCGGCAGTGCGGAGAACGTGCGTCCCTCGTCACGGCCGTGCCGGCCGCCATGACGGCTCATCGTGCCTCCCCGCGCAGTTCGACCAGTGCGGCCAGTGCCTCGTCCGACAATTCCGTCAGGGCCGCCTCGCCGGTACCGAACACGGCGTCGGCCAGTTCCCGTTTGCGCTCCAGCATCTGCCCGATGCGGTCCTCCAGCGTGCCTTCGGCGATCAGCCGGTGCACCTGAACCGGGCGGGTCTGCCCGATCCGGTGGGCGCGGTCGGTGGCCTGCGCCTCCACCGCCGGGTTCCACCAGCGGTCGTAGTGCACGACGTGCTCGGCCCGGGTGAGGTTCAGTCCCGTTCCCGCGGCCTTCAGCGACAGCAGGAACACCGGGGCCTCACCGGCCTGGAAGCGCTGTACCAGTGCCTCGCGCGCGTCGACCGGGGTCCCGCCGTGCAGCAGCAGCGAAGGCACCCCGCGGGCCGTCAGGTGCCGTTCCAGCAGCCGCGCCATGCGCACGTACTGGGTGAAGACGAGAACGCCCGAGCCCTCCGCCAGGATGGTGCCGAGCAGTTCGTCCAGCAGCTCCAGTTTTCCCGAGCGCCCGGTGAGCTGCGGGTCGTCCTCCTCGAGGAACTGAGCCGGGTGGTTGCAGATCTGCTTCAGGCCGGTCAGCAACCGCACGATCAGGCCCCGGCGGCCCATGTCGTCGGCGGTCGCGATCCGCTCCAGGGTCTCGCGTACCAACGCCTCGTACAGTCCCGCCTGTTCGGGGGTGAGGGCCACCGGGCGGTCCGTCTCAGTCTTCGGCGGAAGTTCGGGCGCGATGCCGGGATCGGTCTTGCGCCGTCGGAGCAGAAACGGTCCGACGAGCCGGGCGAGCCGTTGCGCGGCGGCGGGGTCCCGGCCGCCTTCGACGGGCTGTGCGTACCGCGCGCGGAAGGTGCCGAGCCGGCCGAGCAGGCCGGGTGTCGTCCAGTCGAGGATCGCCCACAGCTCCGAGAGGTTGTTCTCCACGGGCGTGCCGGTGAGCGCCACGCGCGCGCGTGCGCCGATCGTGCGCAGCGCCCGCGCGGTCGTGGAGTAGGCGTTCTTCACGTGCTGAGCCTCGTCGGCCACGACCATCCCCCAGCCCACCTCGGCGAGCAGGCCGGCGTCCAGGCGCATCGTGCCGTACGTGGTCAGGACGAACTCCCCGTCCGCGACCGGGCCGAGAGCACGTCCGGGGCCGTGGAACCGGCGTACCGGCACGCCGGGGGCGAACCGCTGGATCTCGCGCTGCCAGTTGCCCAGCAGCGAGGCCGGACAGACGACGAGCGTGGGGCCGGCCGTCGTGGGATCCGTTCCCCGGTGCAGATGCAGGGCGATCAGGGTGATGGTCTTGCCGAGGCCCATGTCGTCGGCCAGACAGCAGCCCAGACCGAGGGAGGTCATGCGGGCCAGCCAGTCGAGTCCGCGCAGCTGGTAGTCGCGCAGGGTCGCGGCCAGGCCCGGCGGCTGTCCGACGGTGCGTTCCGGTTCGGTGTCCGTGAGCCGCTTGCGCAGCGCCTCCAGCCATCCGGTGGGCCGCACGTCGACCTGGCGGCCGTCGACCTCGGCGCAGCCCGTCAGTGCCGCGGCCAGTGCTTCGACGGGGGCGAGGGAACGGTTCTGCTCGGTCCGAGCCCGCTCCGCCTCCTGCGGATCGACCAGGACCCACCCGTCGCGCAGCCGGACCAGCGGACGCTTGGCCTCCGCGAGCCGGTCCAGTTCCGCTCGGGACAGCTCTCGGCCGCCCAGGTCGAATCGCCAGCCGAGCTCGACCCCCGAATCCGCGGACGGGAGCGACGCCGGGAAGCGGCTGGCTCCCCGAGGACCGGTGCCGTCGTCCGGCGGGCCTACGGCCGCGTATGCGGTGAGGCCGCGCGCGGGCTGCTCGGGCCAGTGCACGTCGACCCCCACCGCGGCCAGCGCTCGCACGCCGTCGCCCAGCAGTTCGGCGATCTCGTCGTCGGCCAGGTCCACGGCGTCGGGCACGGCGGCGGTGAGCAGGGGCGTCAGCGGGGGCCAGGCTCGGGCGGCGCGGCGCAGTGCCAGCAGGGTGTCGGCACGCGCGCGTGGAGCGGACGCCGCGTCTCCGTGGTCCGCGGTGCTCCACAGTGCGGCGGCGTCCCGGACGTCCGCCGAGCCGCGCCGGCCGTGCACCTGGGGCACCGCGCGGAAGCGGACCGCCGGGTCGTCAGGTGCCACGGCGTCTTCGAGCCCTGACACCTCCACGCGCAGCGACAGGCGCACCCCCGCGTCATGGCCGGCCGCGATGTCGTCCGCCCACGCCCGCAGCTCGGGCAGGTGCCGCGCCTCGGGCGACGCGTAGGGCGGGCCGCCCACCGTGGGCGGGACGGCAGGGGACCGCGGCAGGTCGTCGGCTACCGCGTCGAGGAAGGCGTGCAACAGCAGTCCGGCCTCGGGCAGCAGCAGCGGTCCGTCCGGTGCGAGCGGCACGGCACGCGCCTCCGGAGGCATGGCGGCGGCCAGTTCGTGGACGAGTTCCGTGTCGCGCGCGGACAGTGGTCCGACGCGCCAGGCGTCGTGGTCGCCGGGGGACAGCCCCGGAAGGAGCAGACCGCGGGCCAGGAAGCCCAGCGCCAGCTCGTACGCGGCGCGCCAGAAGGCGACGGCACGGTGTTCCCCCGCCAGCCCACGCGCGCGTGCGAGCAACGGAAGCGCGCTGCGGACCGGCAGCAGGCGGGCGGGGGTCGGGACGCGTTCGACACCACCGTCCGCCGCGGGCAGGGCGAGATCCAGGTGGGTCAGGGAGCCCTCGGGGAACGTGGGCGGTGCCTGTCCGGCCGGCCGCCAGAACCCGACCCGGCCGGCACGGGCGGGGTCGGACGGTAGGAACACGGCGCGGCAGTGGGCCAGTTCGGACGGATCGAGGGGTGGTGCCGTGGGGGTGGGCTGCACAGCTCTGCCAGACTCCTCAAACTTGACTAGCGGCGGAGTCGTCGAGGGTACAGCAGCGGGAAGCGGTCCGGGCCCGTCGCGCCGCCGCCGCGGCCCGAATCGCCCGGGTCCGCTCGGCCGCCCGCCCTATGGGCAACCAGTAGGGGGCGGGCTGGGGGATGACTCAGGGTCGGAACACGGAACCGCCGGGAGCTGGAGGCCGTTCTCAGATCAGAGAGCGGCAGTGGCCGCGGAGGAGGCGACGCTCATGTCCAAGAACGCGAAGATCGCCGCAGGGGGTGTGGCGGTCGGTCTGATCCTGCTGATCTGGCTGCCCTGGTGGGTGTCGTTCCTGATCGTGGTGGGGGTGCCTGTGGCCGCGTACCTCGCCCTGGACCCCTCCCAGCGGCGCAGACTCCGCCGGGTCGGCCGCAAGGAACTCGGCCGCTGAGGCGTCGGCGCGTGGCGGCGGACCGGTCGCCGAGGGGTCGGCGCCTGCCGGCGGCCGTCGGCGA
>NZ_WWJT01000706.1 GCF_009865385.1 Streptomyces sp. SID486
TGGTGCGCCGGGCGGCGGCGCGGGCAGCTCGACGTCGGCGGACGCGCCGGGCGCCAGCGCGGGCACCGGCAGCGTGCCGGACCCCACCGGCTCGCCCTCGACCTCGTACGACCACGAGAAGGCCAGCGCCGACAGGTCGGCGAAGTCGTGCTTGTTGGTGACGCGGACCGTGCCGTCCCGGCCGTCGCCCGTGATCCCGACCGGTTCGATCACCTTCTTGTACTCGGTCAGCCCGGGGGAGGGCCGGCGGTCCGGGAAGAGCAGGCCGTCGCAGACGAAGTTGCCGTCGTGCAGCTCCTCGCCGAAGTCCCCGCCGTAGGCGAAGCCCAGCCGGGGATGGGCGATGCCGTGGTCGATCCACTCCCAGACGAAGCCGCCCTGCAGCCGGTCGTGGGCGTCGAAGAGCCTCTGGTAGTCGGCGAGGCCGCCGGGGCCGTTGCCCATCGCGTGCGCGTACTCGCAGAGGATGAAGGGGAGTCGCCGGCGCCGGTGCGGGCCGCCGTCCAGACCGCGGCCGATCCGCTCGACCTCGGCGTGATCCGCGTACATGCGCGAGTAGACGTCCGTGTCACGGCAGTTCGGGTCGCCCTCGTAGTGCACCGGCCGTGCGGGGTCCCGGCCGTGCACCCACTCGGCCATCGCCGTCAGCCCCCGGCCGGTGCCGGCCTCGTTGCCCAGGGACCAGATCACGACCGACGGGTGGTTCTTGTCCCGCTCGACCATGCGGGCCGCGCGGTCGAGCAGGGCCGGTGTCCAGCGGTCGTCGTCCACGGGGTTGTCCCGCCAGCCCTGCTCGGTGAAGCCGTGCGTCTCCAGGTCGCACTCGTCGATCACCCACAGGCCCAGCTCGTCGCAGAGCGAGAGGAAGGCGGGGTGCGGCGGGTAGTGGGAGGTGCGGACGGCGTTGACGTTGTGCCGCTTCATCAGCAGCACGTCCTCCCGCATGGTCGCGAGGTCGAGGGCCCGGCCCCGCTCGGGGTGCCACTCGTGCCGGTTGACGCCCTTGAAGAGCACCGGGCGGCCGTTCACCGTGATCAGCCCGTCCGCCGTCGCGACCGTGCGGAAGCCGATGCGCAGCGGCACCCGTTCGCCTCCGGTGGCCAGCACGCCGTCGTACAGCCTCGGTGTCTCCGCCGACCACGGCTCGACCGGCAGCGTCACCGGCTCCCCGGTGGCGACGTCGACGCCGAGATCCGCGACGGTCACCCGGCCGGCCTCGTCGGAGTCGACACGCAGCGTGCCCTCACCGGTGGTGTGGTCGTAGGAGGCGTGCACGAAGAAGTCGCGGACGCAGTGCGCCGGCCGGTGCAGCAGGGTGACGCCCCGGAAGATGCCGGGCAGCCACCACTGGTCCTGGTCCTCCAGGTACGAGCCGGCCGACCACTGGTGCACCCGGACCGCCAGCACGTTGCCGGCCGGCCTGAGCAGATGTCCGACCGAAAACTCGTGCGGGAGCCGGGAGCCCTTGAACTCGCCGAGTTCCGTGCCGTTCAGCCACACCCGGGCACAGGACTCCACACCGTCGAACCGGAGCTCGGCGTCGCCGTCCGCGGGCCAGTGGGCGGGGAGGTCGAACACGCGCAGGTGGTCACCGGTCGGGTTCTCGGTCGGCACCCGGGGCGGGTCCACGGGGAACGGATAGAGGTGGTTGGTGTAGACGGGGGAGCCGTGGCCCTGGAGCACCCAGTGCCCGGGAACCGCGATCCGCGCCCAGTCCCCGGCGTCGTACCCCGGCGCCGCGAAGGAGTCGTCCTCGGCGTCGGCCGTGTCCGACAGCCGGAAGCGCCAGTCGCCATCGAGGCGGAGGGAGGGGGCGTCGGAGGAGGCGTACCAGGCCCGGGGCGGCAGCGCCCCGGTACCCGGGGAGACGTCCTCGATGTACGCGGTGGTGGTGCGAAGCGACATGGGTCTCCTAGCTCGGCGTACGCGAAGGGGAGGAGTCGGGCGAGGCGGTGGTGGCGGCCCGCGGCGGTGGTGGCCGCTCGGGCCGGCGGGAGCGGGCTTCCGGTGCGCGGCCCGGACGCGCCGCATCCTCTCCGGAGTCATGAAGGCGGTGCGGTGCGGCTCCTCGCGGTGGCCATGCGTCTGGCTGTCCGCTGCCCGGCCGACCCCAGGGCACCCTCCAGCGCGAACGTGGCCGCGCCGAGCGACACCGGGTCGGTGGGGATCGGGGAGAGGACGATCTCGGTGGCGGCCAGCGGCCGGCGCAGCGCGTGCCGCGCCACCGCCTGCCGGACCTCCCGGAGCAGCGGCTCGCCCAGCCGGGCGGCCACCCAGCTGCTCAGCACGACCACCTCGGGGTTGAGCAGGTTGATCAGGTCGGAGATGCCCGCGCCGAGGTAACGGGCGGTCTCGTGCACGACCTTGAGGGCGACCGGGTCGTCCTCGGCGGCCGCGCGGGCCAGCGCGTCGATGGTGGCGGTCTGGTCCGCGGAGTGCAGCAGGGCGGAATCCGGGCTGAGTTCGCGCAGGTTCTGCATGATGCCGGGCGCCCCGACGTACGTCTCCACGCAGCCTTGGCCGCCGCAGTGGCACCGCCGGCCGTCCAGCACGAGCGTGGTGTGCCCCCACTCACCGGCGCTGTTGCTCACGCCCCGGTGCAGCCCGCCGCCGAGCGCCAGTCCGGCGCCGACCCCGGTGCCGAGGTTGACGACCACGGCGTCCCCGCGTCCCCGTGCCGCCCCGAACCACAGCTCCGCCACCATGCAGGCGCGCAACGGGTTGTCCAGGTACAGGGGGTGGCCGATGTGCTCGGCGAGCAGGTCGCGCAGCGGTACGTCGTGCCAGCCCCAGTTGGGCGCGTACTCGGCGACACCGGCGTCCCGGTCCACCTGCCCCGGCACGCTCACCCCCACGCCGAGCACCCGCGCCGGTTCGACGCCGGACCGGGCGACCACCGAGGCGACGCCCGCGGCGATCCGGGCGGCGACCTGCTCGGGCCGGCTCTCCCCGGGCCGCATGTCCTCGTCGGCCCGGGCCAGCACGTTCAGCGCCAGGTCGAACAGCTCGACGTGGAGGTACGTCTCCGCGACGTCCACTCCGACCAGCGCGCCTCCCGGCGCGTCCACGGCGACCAGTCCCCGGGGGCGGCCTCCGGCCGAGTCCTCGAACCCCACCTCGGTGATCAGTCCCAGGTCCAGCAGCTCACCGACGAGCGTGGCCACCGTGGCGAGACTCAGCCCGGTGGCCACCGCCAGCTCCTGGCGGGACGTGGGAGACTCGGCGATGATCTGGCGCAGCACCTCGTAGCGGTTCGCGGTACGGATGTCCCGTGATGTGCGTTTCACGCGGCTGCCACTCCCCACCCGTGCGGACCAGGCCGGGGCGGCGTCGGCACCGGCGCGGAAGGCCAGGCTATGGGCCGGGAGGGCTTTCGACAAGGGTTAGGAAAGGGGCCGGACGAAGTCCGGCGGCGTCCACGTCCACGTCCCCCTCACGCGTCTCCCTCGCCCCCCGCGTCCAGGAGGTCCCGTACGAAGGCGTTGGTGAACGTACCCCCGGGGTCCAGGGAGCGGACCAGCGCACGGAAGCGCGCGAGCCGCGGATACCGCCCGCGCAGGACCGCCGGCGGGATGCCGTAGACCTTCCCCCAGTGCGGGCGCGGGCCGAACGGCGTGAGCACCTCCTCCAGCCGCCGCACCACCGGCAGCACCGCCGCCTCGTCGCGCACCCAGGTGAAGTGCAGGGCGACCGAGTCCCGCCCGTACGCCGGTCCGAGCCACTGGTCGTCGGCGGCGACCGTACGCACCTCGCAGGTCCGCAGCACGCCGGCGACCACCTCCCGGACACCGGCGACCGCGGCCAGCGCGTCGACCGCCGCCGCCCGCGGCAGCAGGTACTCCGACTGGATCTCCGCACCGCTGCTCGGCGTGAACCGCGCCCGGAAGTGCGGCAGACGCTCGTGCCACGGTCCGGGCACACCCAGCTGCGCGGTGCAGTTCTCCGCGGGCATGCCCGGCACCGGGTGCAGCGGCCGGACCGCGGGCGCCGCCCACGGGAAGTCCACCGGCGGCCGGTCCGTGCGCCGCTTCACCCACACCTGCCCGAAGACCGGCTCCCGCCAGTCGGTGAACAGGCTCACGCTGTACCCGGCGCCCGCCACGGCGTCGAAGTCCAGCCCGCGCAACGGCAGCGCGGTGTACACCCGCTGCTCCACCTCGTACGCCGGCTCCAGGCCGAGCGTGAGCGCGGTGACCGCGCCCAGCGCGCCGAGCGAGGTCACGGCCCCGGCGAACCGCGCCTCGTCCCGTCCGATCGTCACCGCCGCACCGTCCGCGGTGATCAGCTCCACCTCCCGGACCGCCGACGCCAGCGGACCGTTGCCGACCCCGGAACCGTGCGTGCCGGTCGCCACCGAGCCGGCCACCGAAATGTGCGGCAGGGACGCCATGTTGGCCAGGGCGAGGCCGTGCGCGTGGACGGCGGCGGCCAGCTCGGTGTACCGGACGCCGCCGGCCACCCGGACCGTGCGCGCGGCCGTGTCGACGTCGATCTCGCGCGGCAGATCCGCGGTGGACAGCAGGACGCCGTCCGGCCCCGGATCGGCGATCCGGCTGAAGGAGTGCCCGCTGCCCAGCAGCCGTACCCGCGTACTGCCCGCCACCAGTGCCGCCAGCTCCCGCGGCGAGCGGGGGCGGCGCACCTCCCGCGCCGTGTAGGTGACGGTCCGTGCCCAGTTGGTCAGCGGGCCCGCGCCGTCCCTGGACTCCTCGCCCGCGGCATCGGTCATCCGTGCGGCCCTCCCGGAGAGTTGCGTGTGCGTTGACCCTCTCATCCGGCGCGATCTACGGTGGAGAGCGCTTGCTGCTCGCGCGTCACCGAACCGGAGGGTCACTTCCTTGGCCGAGCGTCCCCGCGCGCTGTTCGCCATGACACCGCAGAACGTGCCGCTCGTCTTCCCGCCGGAGCTGCTGGCCCGGCTGCGCGCGTGCACGGACGTCGACCCCGCCCTGGTCGCGCAGGACTTCACCGTGCCCCGGGTGCGGGAGACCCTCGCCCGCACCGAGATCCTCATCACCGGCTGGGGCTGCCCCCGCCTGGACCCGGCGGCGCTGGACGCGGCCCCGCGCCTGCGCGCCGTCCTGCACGCGGCCGGCTCGGTCAAGGGCTTCGCCGGCCCCGAGGTGTGGCGGCGGGGCATCGCCGTCTCCTCGGCCGCCGCGGCGAACGCCCTGCCCGTCGCCGAGTACGCGCTGGCCATGATCCTGCTGGCCGGCAAGGACGTCTTCGCCCTGCGCGACCGGATGCGCGAACGGCGCGCCGTCCCCTACGACGGCCTCCTCCCCGGTGTCGGCAACCACGGCCGCCGCGTCGGCGTCGTCGGCGCCTCCCGCACCGGCCGCCGCCTGATCGAACTGCTCCGCCCCCACGACCTCGCGGTCGCGCTCGCCGACCCCTACGTGGACGCGCCGGAGGCGGCCCGCCTCGGCGTACCGCTGCTGCCGCTGGACGACCTGCTGCGCACCTGCGACGTCGTCAGCCTGCACGCACCGCAGACCGCCGAGACCCACCGGCTCCTCGGCGCCCGCGAACTCGCCCTGATGCCCACCGGGTCCGTACTGGTCAACACCGCGCGCGGCGCCCTGGTCGACCCCGAGGCGCTGGTCGCGGAACTGCGCACCGGGCGGCTGAGCGCCGTGCTGGACGTGACCGACCCCGAGCCGCTGCCCGCCGACTCCCCGCTGTACGGCCTGCCGAACGCCTTCGTCACCCCGCACCTGGCCGGCTCCCTCGGCAACGAGGTGGCCCGCCTCGGCCGCGTGGTGGTGGAGGAGGCCGAACGCCTGGCGTCGGGCGGCGCCCTGCTGCACACCGTCGACCCCGGGACACTGGAGCGGACGGCCTGAAAGCGGTGGCCCGGGGTGTTCCGGGCGCCCTCGCGCGGTGTGCGGGGACCCGGGACGGTTCGGCCGGGGACGGGGGCATACGGTGGGAGACGTACGCCTGAGCCGGGAGGAGACAGACGGATGGGCAGTCGCACCGCGCTGGTCGAGGATCTGATGGAGCGGTTTCCGCATGTGCCGCGGGAGGCCGTCTTCAAAGAGGACCTGCTCCGGGGCGGCGTCGCCTTCGACCCCTCCGCCCTCAGCGACAACGAGAGCGGCGAGGTCAAGCCGAAGTCGTACTTCATCTTCTCCTTCGACCACGGCACCCTGCCCGAACTGGGCGAGGCCGCGCTGCGCCGGCCCCCGGAGGAGATCATCCTGACCGGCGGACCGTACGACCTGAGGCGCACGGTCGTCTCCGTACGGGTGAACCCCGCCTCGCCCTACCGGGTCGCCGCCGACGGGGACGGCCTGCTCGGGCTGTACCTCGACGGCAAGCGCATCGCCGACGTCGGCGTGCCTCCGATGCCCGAGTACTACCGGCACACCCTCTCCAACGGGAAGTCCGTGATGGAGGTCGCGCCGACCATCCAGTGGGGCTACCTGATCTATCTGACGGTCTTCCGGGTCTGCCAGTACTTCGGCGCCAAGGAGGAGTGCCAGTACTGCGACATCAACCACAACTGGCGCCAGCACAAGGCGGCCGGTCGGCCCTACACCGGGGTGAAGGACGTCGAGGAGGTCCTCGAAGCCCTGGAGATCATCGACCGGTACGACACCCAGAAGACGTCCACCGCCTACACCCTCACCGGCGGCGCCATCACCAAGACGGTGGCGGGACGGGACGAGGCCGACTTCTACGGGCACTACGCCAAGGCCATCGAGGAGCGCTTCCCGGGCCGCTGGATCGGCAAGGTCGTGGCCCAGGCCCTGCCCAAGCCGGACGTGCAGCGGTTCAAGGACTACGGCGTCCAGATCTACCACCCCAACTTCGAGGTGTGGGACCGCCGCCTGTTCGAGCTGTACTGCCCCGGCAAGGAGCGCTACGTCGGCCGGGACGAGTGGCACCGCCGGATCCTGGACTCCGCCGAGGTGTTCGGCGCGCGCAACGTGATCCCGAACTTCGTGGCGGGCGTGGAGATGGCCGAGCCGTTCGGCTTCACCACCGTCGACGAGGCGATCGCCTCCACCACCGAGGGCCTGCGCTTCTTCATGTCGCACGGCATCACGCCCCGGTTCACCACGTGGTGCCCGGAGCCCACCACCCCGCTGGGCAAGGCCAACCCGCAGGGCGCGCCGCTGGAGTACCACATCCGGCTGCTCCAGGCGTACCGGCAGACGATGGAGGACTTCGGTCTGTCCTCCCCGCCCGGCTACGGCCCGCCCGGCCCCGGCCGCGCGGTGTTCTCCGTCAGCTCCTTCATGGACAGCCTCCCCGCGGACGCGTCGGTGCAGGAGCCGGACGGGCCGGCGGAGGTGCCGGCGGGAGCGTGAGGCGCGCCCCCGCCGCCACCCTCGGTAACCGGATGTGAACAGGCCGCTTGTCAGTTGTGTCGGCGACGTGAAAGGCTCTGTGCCCTGCCGCGAGGTTCCTTGTAACTCCCCTTGTCCCTTTGGGGAGTTGACCTCGCTCGTGGATGCAGGAGTCCCATGCCCGACCTGCCGACCGCCCAGGACGACACCGAGGCCGAGCTGTTCTCGGAGTGCTGGGACACGGTGCTCTCGTACGCGGACCTGTGCACCTCCGGCTCGCTGACCGCCCACCAGCTCGCCACGGAGGCGTTCACGCTCGGCATGCGGGAGATCCGGGCCGCCGTGAGCACGCGCGGGGGGAGCGCCCGCGCCGCCCGGCTGCCGGCGATCCCGGCCCTGCTCACCGCCGTACGCGACACCGCCGCCCGCTGGGAGGCCGCCGGCCAGGGACACAGGCTCGACCCCGACCTGAGACTGTGGCTCGGCTCCGGCGGCGCAGCCCGGTTCGCGGGACCGCCGCAGCGGCGCCCGCTCGCACTGCGCGGCCTGCGGGACATGCGGGACGCGGACGCGGCGCTGCTGTGGCTGGCCGAGGTGGAGGCGCTCCCGTTGCCCACCGTGGCCCGCCGGCTCGGCCGGGACCAGGACACCGTCGCCGGGGAACTCGACCGGGCCCGCACCCTGTTCCGCGACCGCTGCCACCGCGCCCACCTCGACTCCCCGCTGGACGCGCAGTGCCGCGGCTACGCCCGTCTGCTGGACGCGGTGACCCGTTCGCCCGCCGCCGAGGCACCCGGCGACCTCTCCCGGCACCTGGCCACCTGCGTGCGCTGCGCCGAGGCCGCGGCCTGCCTGCGCCTGTACGGCGGCGCACTGCCGGCCGCACTGGCCGACGGCGTCATCGGCTGGGGCGGCCTCGCCTACCTGGAGCGCCGCCGCCGCGCCACCGAGGCCCGCCTCGGCGCGGGCCGCCCCGATCCCGGCACCGCCGATCCCGAGGAGGGCAACGGCCGCAACCGGGCGCTGCGCGGCGGGCTCGCCGCCGTCGCGGTGCTGCTGTCGGCGCTGGCACTCGGCGTGTCGATGATGCCCTTCGACCGCTCCGACGACGACCTGGCCGCCACCCAGGCCGACCGGCGGCCGGTCACCGGCCCCGACCTCTCCCGCCCCGCGGCCCGCGCCACCGCCACCGGCTCACCCGCGGCCCGTGCCACCGGTTCACCGCCGGCTCCGCCCGTCACGAGCCGCCCGCCGCGGACGCACCGCCGGGCGAAGCCCGCCCCCGCGCCCCAGGGCACCTCCTCCGCCACCCACCGCGCCACGCCGGCCGGCACCCCCGTCACCGCACCGCCGGCCGGCTGCCGGGTCGCCTTCGACGTCACCGCCCAGTGGCCCGACGGCTTCCAGGCCGCCGTCACCGTCACCACCGACCGGGCCCTGACCGACTGGCAGGTGGCCTGGACCTTCCGCGACGGCCAGCAGGCCGGCCGGACGTGGGACGCCAGGGTCCGGCAGAGCGGCTCCCGTGTCACCGCCGTCGCCGCCGATTACAACCGGGTGGTCCCCGCGCACGGCACCCTCTCCTTCGGATTCCTCGGCACCTGGCGGAACCGGAACCACCCGCCGACCGGCTTCACCCTCAACGGGGCACCCTGCGCCCTCGGTTGAGACCGGAGGGTAGAGGCCCCGGCGGACGGCGCCGCCGTAGCGGGCACGCGGAAAATACTTTGACGCACCGTCCGGCCCACCCGCTACAGTGGGCGGGCACGCCGAGGTGGTGTGCGCACGCGCGAGCGAGAACGAGGAGGTGTCGACCGATGGCTGTCACTGTGCCGGGCGCTGCCCGCATCCAGGAACTTCCCGAGTCCACCTCCGTGGCCACCGGCTGAACCCACCGCGCACCGTACGCGCCTGCCCGGGGCCACCCCTGTGAAGGGTCTCCCTTGACTTCCACCTCTGCTGTGTTCTCCGCGCTCGCTCCCTACGGCTGGGACGAGGACTGGGCCGACGCGTTCGCTCCCCACACCGCCGACGGGCTGCTGCCCGGCCGGGTGATCCGGGTCGACCGCGGCCAGTGCGACATCGTCACCGTCGGCGGGACCGTCCGCGCGGACACCGAGTTCGTCGTGCCCCGCGACCCGATGAAGGTCGTGTGCACGGGGGACTGGGTCGCCGTCGACCCCGGCGGCGACCCGCGTTACGTCCGCGCGTGTCTGCCGCGCCGCACCGCCTTCGTCCGCTCCACCTCCTCCAAGCGCTCCGAGGGGCAGATCCTCGCCGCCAACGTCGACCACGCCGTGATCGCCGTGTCCCTCGCCGTGGAACTCGACCTCGGCCGGGTCGAACGCTTCCTGGCGCTCGCCTGGGAGTCCGGCGCCCAGCCCGTCGTCGTCCTCACCAAGGCCGACCTCGTGCCCGACCCGGTCACCCTCGCCCACCTCGTGCAGGACGTCGAGACCAGCGCGCCCGGCGTGCCCGTCCTCACCGTCAGCGCCCTGCACGGCGAGGGACTCGACGTGCTCGTGGCGCTCGTCGGCTCCGGTACGAGCGTGCTGCTCGGCCAGTCCGGCGCCGGCAAGTCCACCCTCGCCAACGCCCTGGTCGGTACGGACGTCATGGACGTACAGGCCGCCCGGGACGTCGACGGAAAGGGCCGGCACACCACGACCACCCGCAACCTGCTCGCCCTGCCCTCCGGCGGGGTGCTCATCGACACCCCCGGGCTCCGGGGCGTCGGCCTGTACGACGCCGGGAGCGGGGTCGGGCAGGTGTTCTCCGAGATCGAGCAGCTGGCCGAGCGGTGCCGGTTCCACGACTGCGCCCACGAGACGGAGCCGGGCTGCGCGGTGCGATCCGCCGTCGACGGCGGCGAGCTGCCCGTCCGGCGGCTGGAGAGCTACCGCAAGCTCGTGCGGGAGAACCAGTGGATCGTGGCCAAGACCGACGCCCGGCTCCGCTCCGAGATTAAGAAGGACTGGAAGCGGAAGGGGGCGGAGGGCAGGGCGGCGATGCAGGCGAAGCGGGGGCGCCGGTGACGGCTCCCCACCCGGCCGGACGCGGACACCGGTGAGCGGTGTCCCGGTGTGCCGTCCGGCCGCCGCCGGGCGGCACCCATCAGTTCCACGTCCGATTTCCGCTGGCCCGCCCGTGCCCCGGCGTCCCACACTGGACCCGTGAGGGACGAGGACAGCAGGTACGAGGCGGTACGCAGCCGGGACGGACGGTTCGACGGCGTGTTCTTCTTCGCCGTCGAGACCACGGGCATCTACTGCCGCCCGAGCTGCCCGGCCGTGACACCGAAACGGCACAACGTGCGGTTCTTCGCGACGGCCGCCGCCGCGCAGGGCTCCGGTTTCCGGGCCTGCCGGCGGTGCCGTCCGGACGCGGTGCCGGGCTCGGCGGAGTGGAACGTCCGGGCGGACGTCGTCGGCCGGGCCATGCGCCTGATCGCCGACGGCGTCGTGGACCGCGAAGGCGTCGCCGGACTCGCCGCCCGGCTCGGCTACAGCTCCCGGCAGGTGCAGCGCCAGCTCACCGCCGAACTCGGCGCCGGCCCCGTCGCACTCGCCCGCGCCCAGCGCGCGCACACCGCGCGCGTGCTGCTCCAGACCACCGAGCTGCCGGTCACCGAGATCGCCTTCGCGTCCGGATTCGCCAGCGTCAGGCAGTTCAACGACACCGTCCGGGAGGTGTACGCGGCGACCCCGACCGAGGTACGGTCCGCCGCCCCCCGCGACCGGGCCGCCCGCCGGGCGGCGCCCGGCACGGGCATCCCCCTGCGGCTCGCCCACCGCGGCCCCTACCAGGCCGGTGCCGTCTTCGACCAGCTCGCCCGGGAAGCCGTACCGGGCGTCGAGGAGGTGACCGGTGCCCCCGGCACCCGCACCTACCGGCGCACCCTGCGGCTGCCGTACGGCACCGCGCTCGCCTCCGTCCAGGAACGCGCCCGCACCCCGCGGACCGGCACCGGCACCCACCCGGGCGGCTGGCTCGACGCCCGGCTGCACCTGACCGACCCCAGGGACCTCACCACCGCCGTGCAGCGGCTGCGCCGGCTGTTCGACCTCGACGCCGACCCGTACGCCGTCGACGAGCGGCTCGCCGCCGACCCCCGGCTCGCCCCGCTGGTCGCCGCCCGGCCCGGACTGCGCTCGCCCGGCGCCGTGGACCCGCTGGAGCCCGCCGTGCACGCCCTGGCGGGACGGGCCGGGGCCGAACGGCTGGTGCGCATGTACGGCAAGGTGCTCGACGCGCCCCACGGCGGCCTGACCCATCTCTTCCCCGAACCCGCGGTGCTCGCCGAGGCCGAGCCCGAGGGCCCGCTGGGCGCGCTGGCCGCCGCCCTCGCCGACGGCACGCTGCGGCTGGATCCCGGCGCCGACCGGCACGACGCCGAACAGGCCCTGCTCGCCCTGCCGGGCATGGACCCCGCCACCGTCGCCACCCTCCGCGTCCGCGCCCTCGGCGATCCGGACGTCGCCCCGCCCGGTGTCGACGTCCCCGACGGCTGGCGGCCCTGGCGGTCGTACGGCGTCCGGCATCTGCTCGTGGCGGGGGAGGCCGTCCGATGACCACGGTCCGCTTCACCCATCTGGACACCCCCGTCGGGCGGCTGCTGCTCACCGCGGACGCGGACGGCGCGCTCACCTCGCTGTCCGTGCCCGGGCAGAAGGGCGGCCGGACGGTCCTGGACGGCTGGCGGCACGACCCCGGGCCGTTCCGGGCCGCCGCCGACCAGCTCGCCGCCTACTTCGCCGCCGAACTGAAGGAGTTCGCACTGCCGATGCGCGCGAGTGGCACCGAGTTCCGGCAGCGGGTGTGGGCCGCGCTGGACGAGGTCCCCTACGGCGCCACCG
The DNA here is from genome assembly GCF_009865385.1 of Streptomyces sp. SID486. Taxonomy (GTDB): domain Bacteria; phylum Actinomycetota; class Actinomycetes; order Streptomycetales; family Streptomycetaceae; genus Streptomyces. Next base: position 12,155 of record NZ_WWJT01000706.1, read on the forward strand.
CCACGTACGGGGAGGTGGCCGCCCGGATCGGCGCACCCCGCGCGGCCGTTCGCGCCGTCGGCGGGGCGATCGGCGCCAACCCCCTGCTCATCGTGCGGCCTTGCCACCGGGTGATCGGCGCGAACGGGATGATGACCGGATACGCGGGAGGACTTGAGCGCAAGACCTGGCTGCTCACCCTGGAGGGCGTCCTCCCCTGAGACGCGGCGGACACGGCGGACGCGGCGGTCATGGCGGACGCAGCCAACATGGCGGATGTAGCGGATATGGCGGACGCGGCCCGCCGCCCGCCGCGGTCCAGGGCGTGCCGCCCGCGGGCCGGGAGGGCCACCCGCCGCCGGGCCGGGGCGCCGGCGGCCGGGGCGTTGCGCCGAGCGGGTGGACCGCCGTCGCCGTTGCCGGGGTGCGGGCCGGCCGTGTGGCACGGTCGCCTCCGACGGCCACGCGGAAGGGCGGCAACACATGGCCAAGGTCGTACGGGGGCTCACGGTCCTCCTTCCGGCGCTGCTGCCGGGCCTGACGGTGCCGGCCGTCGCCGAGCCGGCTCCGCTGACCTGGACCGGCAGCTGGGAGACCGCGCCCACCGGCACCGCCGCCGCGCTGCCCGGCGCGGCCGTCCGCAACGTCGTCCACGTCAGCGTCGGCGGCAGCTCCGTCCGTGTCCGGCTGAGCAACCGGCTCGGCACCAGGCCCCTGCGCCTCGGCGCGGTCACCGTCGCCCTGCGCCGCAAGGGCCCCGACGCCGTACCCGGCACCCTGCGCACCGCCACCTTCCACGGCGGCGCCGAGGTGACCGTCCCGCCCGGCGCCGACGTGGTCACCGATCCGGTGCCGCTGCCGGTAGCGCCGGCCGCCGACCTGCTCGTCACCGTCTACACCCCCGACGACTCCGGGCCCGCCACCTACCACCGGGACGCCCAGCAGACCAACTACGTGGCCCGGGCCGGCGCCGGCCGGGCGGACGACGAGGACGGCGGCGCCTACACGGGCACCACCGGCCGCTGGTACTACGTCGCCGGCGTCGACGTCCGCGGGACCGCCGCCGGCAGCGTCGTGGCGTTCGGGGACTCCCTCACCGACGGCAACGGCTCCACCCCCGACACCAACCACCGCTGGCCCGACCGGCTCGCCCAGCGGTTCCTCGTGTACCGGATCGGCGTCCTCAACGCCGGCGTCTCCGGCAACCGCCTGCTGCACGACGGCACCGGCCCGAGCGCCCTCGCCCGCCTGGACGCCGACGCCCTGGACCGGGCGGGGGTACGGGCCCTGGTCGTCTTCGAGGGCATCAACGACATCAAGGGCACCCCGGAGGCCAGCGACCCCGACGCCTATGCGGAGGCGTACCGCACGCTGGTGGCCCGCGCCCACGCCCGCGGCATCCGGGTCGTCGGCGTCACCCTCACCCCGTACGGCGGCTACTCCGCGTGGAGCGCCGCCCGCGAGGCGGTACGGCTGCGGGTGAACGCCTTCATCCGCACCGGCGGCGCCTTCGACGCCGTCGCCGACGCGGACGCGGCCGTCCGGGACCCGGCCGACCCGGTGCGCATCCTGCCCGCCTACGACCCCGGCGACCATCTGCACTTCAACGACGCCGGGATGGCCGCCGTGGCGGACACCGTCAGCCGCGCCCTGACCGGGAGCCCGGCCGGCCCCGCCCTGCCGGGCCGCCCCGATGCCGCGCCGCCGATCTTCCCCACGGCGCTCACGCCACCGGTCACCCCCTCACCGCTCACCGGCCCCTCCGCCCCCGCACCGCTCACCGGCCCCTCCGCCCCCGCCCGGACACACCGGCCCACGCCGCCGGACTGAACCGCCCGACCGAGCGGACGTGAGCGTCGGCCCGTGGTCCGGGGGTCGGTGGGGGTGTGGTGGGTGGCGGCGGTGGGGTGTGGCCGGTGGCGGTGGTGGCGGGCCTGGGCGCCGGTTCGCGGCGTTCTGCCCGGGCCACCGGGCGTGGCTGTGACGCGGTGCGTGTGCGCCGGGCCGCGTCCGGGCGCCGGTGGGAGGCGAGGTCTGTGGGCGTGTGGGTCGGTCAGCGGCGTTCCTCGCGGGTCACCCAGCCCCGCTCCCAGGCGTGCCAGCCAAGCTGCATCCGGGTCGTCACCCCGGCCAGCTCCATCAGCCGCCGCACCCGCCGCTGCACGGTCCGCAGACCGACGTCGAGCTGTTTGGCCACGCTCGCGTCGGTCAGCCCCGCCAACAGCAGGGACAGCACCTCCAGATCGGTGGCGTCCGGGCCGTCCGGTTCCTCCTCGGTCACCCCCGAGGCCCCCACCCGCAGCGGCAGCGCCTCCCGCCACACCGCCTCGAACAGCCCGGCGAGCAACTCCAGCAGCCCGCTGGAGTGCACCACCAGCGCGGCCGGTTCCGTCGTCCTCGACGTCAGCGGCACCATCGCCAGCGAGCGGTCGGCCACCACCAGCTTCGTCGGCACCCGGTCCACCACCCGGACCTGCTCGTCCCGGCCGAGGGCGGCCGTCAGTTCGGTCAGCCCGTGCGGCAGGTCCAGCACCGCGCGCTCCACGACCACGCGGTAGCGCACCCCGCGCACCGCCGCCTGCTCCTCCGCCTCGTTCTCCATGCCGGACACGACCACCGGGTTGCCGGTCACCAGCGCGCAGACCTCCTCGGCCGCCCCCAGCTGGAGCTGGAGGAAGCGCTGGGCGACCGCGGAGGCACCGGTCACCACCTCCACCAGGTCGTGCACCGCCGGTTCGGCCGCCACCGCCCGGTACTCCTCCGCGAGCAGCGCCGCCGCCAGCTCCGCCTTCTCCAGCTCGTGCCGTTGCTGGGTGAGCAGCGCGCCCAGCGCGACCCCGGGCGGCGCCGCCACCCAGCGGCCCGGCCGGGCCGAGGACTGGGCCGCCAGCCCGTGCCGCTCCAGCCGGCGCAGGGCCCGCTCGGTGTCCTGCTCGGGCAGCGTCAGTCGCCGTGCCAGATCGGCCACGTCGGCCGCGCCCACGGACACCAGCGCCCGGTACGCGGCCTCGTGCGTCTCGTCCAGCCCTATCGCTGCCAGCATCGCCGTGCGTCCCTCCTCGCGAACAAGCAAACGGATGCGGTGCGACGTGGCGGGAAACGGCCACGGCGCAAACCCGCCGCCCGACATCATCGCCGTACCGGCGGCGGGTCTGCCAAGGTGGGCAGCACCGCGGGACGCACGGCCGTTTACACGATTCACAGCCGCGTCCCGGGAAGCACGGCCGTGATCCGGCCGTCCGACCGGTGCCGCCGAGGCGTGGCCCGGTCGCCGAATGCCGTGGCCCGGGCCCGGGCGTGCGCGAGCGCACGAAGGGGATCCGGGGCCGGGCCACTTCTGACGTCGCCGGGCGGTCCTCCCGTGGGGGGTGGGGCCGCCCGGCGGCCGGCCACCTTTCCTCGTACGGCTGTTCCACCACTCACTCGACACGCCCTGTCCGACGCGGTCGATGTGCCGGATTTTCCCGATGCCCCGTTTTCCAGCGGCCCTGCCGGTGGACAATCAGGGCATGAGCCAGCAGGGGGGAAGACCCGCCCGTCACGAGGACGACTGGTGGGGGCAGTTGTACGACGACTCCACCGAGGACACGGGCCCCACGGCGGCGCCCGATTCCCTGGACGACCGGTTCGCCTCGGCGCGGAAAGCGGTGGCGGGCCGGACGGCGGCGACCCGCGAGCCGCCGGAGCCGGGTCCGGTGCTGGGTCCGGTGCCGGGACGGCCGCCGGCCGCACCTGACCCGTCTCCCGCCCGGCCGGG
>NZ_WWJT01000707.1 GCF_009865385.1 Streptomyces sp. SID486
CGGCCGGGGCCGGAGCCTCCTCGGCGGCCGGGGCCGGGGCGGCGGCGGGCGCACCCGTGCCGTCGTCGATGACGGCCAGCTCGGCGCCGACCTCGACCGTCTCGTCCTCGGCGACCTTGATGGAGGCCAGCACACCGGCGGCGGGCGAGGGGATCTCGGTGTCGACCTTGTCGGTCGAGACCTCGAGCAGCGGCTCGTCGGCCTCGACGCGCTCGCCCTCGGCCTTCAGCCAGCGGGTGACAGTGCCCTCGGTGACGCTCTCACCGAGCGCCGGAAGGGTTACGGAAACCGCCATGGTTTCGGTTGCTCCTAACGAATTGCGGAAGTCTGTGTCGTCGCGCCCGTTGACCGAAGGCTCAGTCGTGGGAGTGCAGGGGCTTGCCGGCGAGCGCCAGGTGCGCCTCGCCCATCGCCTCGTTCTGCGTCGGGTGGGCGTGGATGAGCTGGGCGACCTCGGCCGGCAGCGCCTCCCAGTTGTAGATCAGCTGGGCCTCGCCGACCTGCTCGCCCATGCGGTCGCCGACCATGTGGACGCCGACCACGGCACCGTCCTTCACCTGGACGAGCTTGATCTCGCCCGAGGTGTTGAGGATCTTGCTCTTCCCGTTGCCCGCCAGGTTGTACTTCAGAGCGACGACCTTGTCCGCGCCGTAGATCTCCTTGGCCTTGGCCTCGGTGATGCCCACGGAGGCGACCTCGGGGTGGCAGTACGTCACCCGGGGGACACCGTCGTAGTCGATCGGGACGGTCTTGAGACCGGCCAGACGCTCCGCCACCAGGATGCCCTCGGCGAAGCCGACGTGCGCGAGCTGGAGCGTCGGGACCAGGTCACCGACGGCGGAGATGGTCGGGACGTTGGTACGCATGTACTCGTCGACCAGGACGTAGCCACGGTCCATGGCGACGCCCTGCTCCTCGTAGCCGAGGCCCTGCGAGACCGGGCCACGGCCGACGGCGACGAGGAGGACCTCGGCCTCGAACTCCTTGCCGTCGGCGAGGGTGACCTTGACGCCGTCCTGGGTGTACTCGGCCTTCTGGAAGAAGGTGCCCAGGCTGAACTTGATGCCGCGCTTGCGGAACGCGCGCTCCAGCAGCTTCGAGGAGTTCTCGTCCTCCACCGGGACGAGGTGCTTCAGGCCCTCGATGACGGTGACGTCCGAGCCGAAGGACTTCCACGCCGAGGCGAACTCGACACCGATGACGCCGCCGCCCAGGATGATCGCGGACTTCGGCACGCGGTCCAGGACGAGGGCGTGGTCGGAGGAGATGATCCGGTCGCCGTCGATCTCCAGGCCGGGCAGCGACTTCGGCACGGAGCCGGTCGCCAGCAGGACGTGGCGGCCCTCGACGCGCCGGCCGTCGACGTCCACCGAGGTGGGGGAGGACAGCCGGCCCTCGCCCTCGATGTAGGTGACCTTGCGCGAGGCGATGAGGCCCTGCAGACCCTTGTACAGGCCGGCGATGACACCGTCCTTGTACTTGTGGACGGCCGGGACGTCGATGCCCTCGAACGTGGCCTTCACACCGAACTGCTCGCTCTCGCGAGCCTGGTCGGCGATCTCGCCCGCGTGCAGCAGGGCCTTGGTGGGGATGCAGCCCCGGTGCAGGCAGGTGCCGCCGACCTTGTCCTTCTCGATCAGGGCGACGTCCAGGCCCAGCTGAGCCCCGCGCAGGGCCGCGGCGTAACCACCGCTACCACCGCCGAGGATCACTAGGTCGAAAACGGTGCTGGCGTCGTTCGCCACGTCACGTCCTCCATGCATGTGCGCCGTAGGCCGGTCGACGATGACCGGCGGGCGGCTGGTGTCCGGCCGCTTGATGCTTCGGCCCTTCGGTGGGGGCCCTGTCCTGCCGGGCTCCATCTTTGCACTTGTTCGAGGCGGACGAGACGCCGGGAGGGAGTGTGAGACACCCCACGCCGGCGCGGACGGAACAGGGGCGTGGGGAGCCGCGCGGCCCCCACGCCCCTTCGGTCGCCGTACCGCGGACCGGACCGGGCCGCCGGACGGCTCAGCCCAGGTCGCCCGCGGCGGTCAGCTCGGCCAGCCGGACCAGTGTCCGCACGGCGGTACCCGTACCGCCCTTGGGGGTGTAGCCGAACGGGCCGCCCTCGTTGAACGCCGGGCCGGCGATGTCCAGGTGCGCCCAGGTGATGCCCTCGCCGACGAACTCGCGCAGGAACAGGCCGGCGACCAGCCCGCCGCCCCACCGCTCGCCCATGTTCGCGATGTCGGCCACGGACGACTCCATGCCCTTGCGCAGGTGCTCCGGCAGCGGCATCGGCCAGGCCGGCTCGCCGACCTCCTCGGCCGCCTCGTGGACCGTGGCGCGGAAGGCGTCGTCGTTGGCCATGACGCCGAACGTCCGGCTGCCCAGCGCCAGCATCATCGCGCCGGTCAGGGTGGCGACGTCCACGATCGCGTCCGGGTTCTCCTGCGAGGCCGCCCACAGGGCGTCGGCGAGGACCAGCCGGCCCTCGGCGTCGGTGTTGAGCACCTCGACCGTCTTGCCGCTGTACATCCGCAGCACGTCGCCCGGGCGCACGGCGGAGCCGGAGGGCATGTTCTCGGCCAGCGCCAGCCAGCCGGTGACGTTGACCTCCAGACCCAGACGGGCGGCGGAGACGACCGCGGCGAACACGGCGGCGGCACCGCTCATGTCGCACTTCATCGTCTCGTTGTGGCCGGCCGGCTTCAGCGAGATGCCGCCCGAGTCGTAGGTGATGCCCTTGCCGACGAAGGCCAGGTGCTTGTCCGCCTTCGGGTGCTTGTACGTCAGCTTCACCAGGCGGGGGGTGGCCGCCGAGCCGCCGCCGACGCCGAGGATGCCGCCGTAGCCGCCCTTGACCAGGGCCTTGTCGTCGAGCACCTGCACCTTGAGGCCGTGCTCCTTGGCCGCGGTCTGCGCGATCTGGGCGAAGGCGGCGGGCGTGAGGTCGTTCGGCGGCATGTTGATCAGGTCGCGGGCGCGGTTCAGCTCCTCGGCGACCGCTGTCGCGCGGGCGATCGCGCCCTTGTGGGCGGCGTCGCGCGGCTTGCCGCCGAGCAGCGTGGCCTCGGCCAGCGGCGCCTTGCCGTTCCTGGCCTTGGTCTTGGCCTTGCCGCCGTCCTGGGCGGTGTCCTTGTAGGTGTCGAAGGAGTAGGCGCCGAGCAGGACGCCCTCGCCGATCGCGCCGAGCGCGCCGGGGCCGTCCACGGGCAGCGCGAACGCCGCCTTCCGGGTCCCGGTGAGCGCGCGGGCGGCCACGCCGGCGGCCTTGCGCAGCACCTCGGCGTCGTATCCGGCGTCGGTGTCGGCGTCCGCGTCGGCGGGCCCGGCGCCGAGGCCCACCGCCACCACGAGCGGGGCCTTGAAGCCGGCCGGCGCGGGCAGCTTGGTCAGCTCGCCCTCGGCACCCGAGGCGCCGAGGGTCTCCAGGAGGCCGGCCAGCTTGCCGTCGTACGCCTTGTCCACGGCCTCGGCGCCCGGCGCGACGACGGGCCCCTGGGCGCCCTTGGCGACACCGATCACGATCGCGTCGGCCCGCAGGCCGGGCGCCGCGGAGGTGCTGAGAGTCAGAGCAGTCACGGTGGTGAAATCTCGCTTCCGATGTGAAGTTGCTGTGGCCGAAGTGGGGTGGGTCGACCGGGCCCGAGAGCCGACCCTAGGTCCCGGCCTGGGGGCAGGTGGCAACCGGGGCCCTCACCCTGTCGGCGAACACCCGGGACGAGACTACGCGCGTACGTGTCTTCGCTCATTCCTTCGGGTGTTCACCCGGGCGTGGCGAAGAGGCCATTTCTGGCCGCCATGCAACGTGACCTGCATCACACTCACGGGGTTCCGATGCGCCGCCGATCCACCGGTTCGCATGATTTCCACTGTTTCTCCGCGGACTCACCACGGAGAATCCTCTGGGGGGAGGAACCAGTCATGTTCCACCGCACGCGCCGCTGGAGAGCGGCCGGCGTCACCGTCACCGCGGCAGGGCTCACCGCGCTCGGGCTCGCCGCGCCGCCGGCCTCGGCGGCGACCGAGCCACGCGTCGACCTGAGGGTGCTGGTCGTCGACGACGGCGCAGGCCCCGTCGGGGCGATCACCGCCCAGCTGAAGAGCGAGGGCGTCCCGTACACCACCGTCGACCTGGACGACTCCGGGCGGCCGACCATCACCAGCGCCTTCCTGGGCGACACCGTCGGCGGCCGGCCGCGGGCGAGGTTCCAGGGCGTGGTCCTGCCGAACGAGGCCCCGTTCGGAGCGGGTTCGGCCGAGCAGACGGCCCTGGAGACCTACGAGAGGACGTACGGCATCCCGCAGCTCGACGCCTACACCTGGGCCCATCCCGAGGTCGGGCTCGACTACACCGACAGCAACGGCTACGCCGGCCCGCTCGACGGCCGCCCCGCCGACGTCACCCCGGCCGGCCGGGCCGGCCCCTTCGGCTACCTGAAGGGCGCCTTCTCCTTCGAGGACAACTCCCCCTCGGTGGACGAGAGCTACGGCTACGTCGCCCAGCCCCGCACCGGCTTCACCAGCTACGTCGACACCCCCGTGCCCGGCGGCACCGGTACCGGCAGCCTGCTCGGCGAATACGCCCACGACAGCCGCCGCGAGCTGGTGGTGACCTTCGCCTACAACCAGTACCAGCAGCAGTTCCGGGTGCTGGCCCGCGGCATGGTCGAGTGGCTGACCCAGGGCGTGCACCTCGGGCAGGCCCGCAACTACTTCGCGGTCCACGTCGACGACGTCTTCGCGCCGGACGCCCGCTGGGACGCCGAGCGCAACTGCACCCCCGGCGACATCGACTGCGCGGGCGGCGGCGACGACACCGCAACGCCGATCCGGATGACCGCGGCCGACGCCCAGTACCTGGCCTCCTGGCAGCAGAGCCACGGCTTCACGCTGGACATGGTGTACAACGCGGGCGCCGGCGAGGAGTGGAAGACCGAGAACGGCGGCAAGGACCCGCTGGCGGACCAGCTGCTGAAGGACAGGGCCGAGTACCGCTGGGTGAACCACACCTACACCCACCTGTTCCTCGGCTGCGTCCAGGACGTCACGACCGTGCCGTGGACGTGCGAGAAGAACGCCGACGGGTCGACGAAGTGGGTGAGCCGTGCGGACATCTCCGGGGAGATTTCGAACAACTACGACTGGGGCCTGCTGCACGGCCTCTCGCTCGACCCCGGTGAACTGGTCACCGGCGAGCACTCGGGTCTGAAGACCCTGCCGCAGCAACCGCAGGACAACCCCAACCTCGGCCCCGCCCTCGCCCTGAACGGCGTGAGGTGGACCGCGTCGGACAACTCCCGCGAGTCCGGGCAGCGGGCCGTCGGCAGCAGCGCGCTGACCGTGCCGCGCTACCCGATGAACGTGTACTACAACACCGGGACCAGGGCCGAGATGGCCGACGAGTACAACTGGATCTACACGTCCAAGGCGGACGGCGGCAGCGGCATCTGCGAGGACAACCCCACCTCCACCTGCCTGCCGGAGCCGGTCGACACCGCCACCGGCTACCTGGACCACATCGTGCCGGGCGAGGCCCACACCGACCTCGGGCACGTGCTGGCCAACGACCCGCGCCCGCACTACGTCCACCAGTCCAACCTGGCCGAGGACCGCATCCTCTACCCGGTGCTGGACCGCGTCCTCGCCGACTACCAGGCCCTGTTCGCCGGCAACACCCCGATCGTCAACCTGCGTCAGAGCGCCATCGGCGCCGAGCTGCAGAACCGGTCGAAGTGGCAGACCGCGGTCGACGCGGGCAGGGTCACGGCCTACCGGATCGGCAACACCGTGACGGTCACCGCCCCGTCCGGCACGAAGATCCCGGTGACGGCACCGGAGGGGACCAGGCAGCAGCAGGTGCTGGGCACGACGGCGTTCGGCACGGCCTACGCCGGCGAACGCTCGGCGTGGGCCTCCCCGGGCCTGCTCCAGTCGGCACTCACCCTGCGGCTCCCCTAGCTACCGGCCGAGCGACAGCAGGACCAGCGTGGTGGTCGCCGCCGTCTCCGCGACCGCACCGAACACGTCACCGGTGACCCCGCCGAACCGGCGGACACAGTGACGCAGCAGAAGCTCGGCGGCGGCCACGGCGGCGGCCACCGCGACCGCGGTGCGGACGCCGTCGTAGCCGCCGAGACCGGCACCCGCCGCCCCGGCCGCCGCCACCACCACGGCCGCGAGTCCGGACGCGGCGGCCTTCGGCACCACCCCGGCCACGGCCGCCCCCAGCCCTTCCGGGCGGGCGGCCGGAACCCCGGAGCGGGCGGCCAGGGTGAGCGCCAGCCGGGCCGCGACCCCCGAGACCACCGCGGCCACGGCACCCCGCGCCCAGGAGGCGCCGTAGAGCTGTGCCAGCACGGCGACCTGGGCCAGCAGCACCAGGACGAGGGTGAGCACCCCGAACGGCCCGATGTCCGACTGCTTCATGATCCTCAGCGCGTCCTCGGCGGGCCTGCCGCTGCCCAGCCCGTCGGCGGTGTCGGCGAGCCCGTCCAGATGCAGCCCCCGGGTGAGCGCGGCCGGTACGGCGGCCGAGGCGACGGCGGCGAGCAGCGGGCCGGCGCCGAGGGCGAGCAGCAGCAGGCCGAGCCCGGCCGCACAGCCACCGACGACCAGTCCGGCCGCCGGGGCGCACAGCATTCCGGCCCGGGCGGCCTGCCGGTCCCAGCGGTGCACGCGGACGGGCAGCACGGTGAGCGTCCCGAAGGCGAAGCGGAGACCGTCGTGCGGCGAGGACTTGGACACCGGCGCAGGTTACCCGGCGGTCCCGAGGCCCCCTTCCGCACCCGGGGATAAGGTGCGCATATGGGGCACTGGTGGGTGCGCAACATCGTCGAGCCGGGCAAGCTCCCGCTGCTGCTCGCCCTCGGCGCCTTCGTCGTGACCTTCGTCGTCACCCGGGTCATCACCCGTCTGATCCGGGCGGGCAAGGGCCCGTTCGGCAACGTCAAGGCGGGCGGGCTGCACATCCACCACGTCGTCCCCGGCGTCGTCCTGACCGTCGTCGGCGGCTTCGGTGCCGTCGCCAGCGACCGGCACGGCGCGGGCGGAGTCGTCGCCGCCCTCGTCTTCGGCATGGGCGCGGGCCTGGTCCTGGACGAGTTCGCGCTGATCCTGCACCTGGACGACGTCTACTGGAGCGAGGACGGCCGCAAGAGCGTCGAGGTCGTCGTCCTCACCGCCGCCCTGGTCGGACTGCTGCTGGCCGGCTTCTCGCCGTTCGGCGTCAACGACCTCACCCAGGAGGAACTGGCCGACCGGGGCACGGTCATCGCCAACATCGCCGCGAACTTCGTCCTCTCGCTCGTCGCCCTGAGCAAGGGCAAGACGCGGGTCGCGGTGCTCGGGGTGGCGGTGCCGCTGGTCGCGCTGGTCGGCGCGGTCCGGCTCGCCCGCCCCGGTTCCCTGTGGTCCCGCCGCTTCTACGGCCGCCGTCCCCGCGCCCGCGCC
>NZ_WWJT01000708.1 GCF_009865385.1 Streptomyces sp. SID486
CTCGGCCGTCTCGGCGTCCGCCGCCGCGTGCTCCGCGCCCTCTCCGTCGCCGCCCTGCACGGGCACCGACTGCGGGGCGTCCTCGGCGGCGGCCGCCTCGTCGCTCTCCCCTGCGGGAGCCGGCACGCGGGTCTCACCGCCCGCCGCGCGCCGGGGAGTCGACGGCTGGAGCGCCATCCCCCCTGTCGTACGGAAGAGTTCGTCGGCCCCCGGCAGACTCACTCGGCGTGACACCGGGCGAGCACCTCCCTGGCGAGCTGACGATAGGCGGCGGCACCGACGGAGTTGGACGCGTACGTCGTGATCGGCTCACCGGCGACCGTGGTCTCCGGGAAGCGGACCGTGCGTCCGATGACCGTGTGGTAGACGTGGTCGTCGAACGCCTCGACGACGCGCGCGAGCACCTCGCGGCTGTGCACGGTGCGCGAGTCGTACATCGTGGCGAGGATGCCGTCCAGCTCCAGTTCCGGGTTGAGCCGTTCCTGGACCTTCTCGATGGTCTCGGTCAGCAGGGCCACACCGCGCAGCGCGAAGAACTCGCACTCCAGCGGCACGATCACCTTGTGCGCGGCCGTCAGCGCGTTGACGGTGAGCAGGCCGAGCGAGGGCTGACAGTCGATCACGATGTAGTCGTAGTCGGGCAGCAGCGGCTTGAGCGCGCGCTGGAGCGTCGACTCGCGGGCGACCTCGGAGACCAGCTGGACCTCGGCGGCCGACAGGTCGATGTTGGAGGGCAGCAGGTCCATGTTGGGGACCGCCGTCTTCAGCAGGACCTCGTCCGCGGACATGCCCCGCTCCATGAGCAGGTTGTAGACGGTGAGGTCCAGCTCCATCGGGTTGACACCGAGTCCGACCGACAGCGCGCCCTGCGGGTCGAAGTCCACGAGCAGCACGCGCCGGCCGTACTCCGCGAGCGCGGCACCCAGGTTGATGGTCGACGTCGTCTTGCCGACGCCGCCCTTCTGGTTGCACATCGCGATGATCTTCGCGGGGCCGTGGTCGGTCAGCGGGCCCGGGATCGGGAAGTACGGCAGCGGGCGTCCGGTGGGACCGACGCGCTCACGGCGCTGGCGGGCCGCGTCGGGCGCGAGCGTGGCCGCGTACTCCGGATCGGGCTCGTACTCGGCGTCGGGGTCGTAGAAGTGCCCCTCGGGCAGTTCGTCGTAGTCGGCGAAGTGGTTGTGGGGCGCGCCACTTCCGTCGCCGGCCATGGCGTTCACGTGATGGCCATCCATGCTCTGGTGTGCTGTCCCGACCGCCTGCGGGCCGGAACTCTGGTGGGCTGCGAAGGTGCGCACAGCTACGGAGCCGACAGCCTCGAATCCCGCGGGGCCCTGGCCCCGGACCGGCATTCCTGGTTGACCACCCCCGGGAGAAAATGTCGACTCATTCACAAGTCGTCTTACCTCCTTGGTGACCAGGAAACTTCTAGACAAGGTCAGCGTGGCACCATGCCGACGGTTGGCGACTCTATGGCGTGTCGGCGGTCCGCAGCAACACAATCCGCCGGACCCGGCAGGATGTGTCGGCAATGAAACATCTCGCTGTCAAGGGCGTAAGGCCGTCGCACAGCAGGTTTCACCGGTGTGCGAATCGGTCGAAGGGTTACGTTCGAGGCGAGTTGACCGAGAGCCGCAAAGTGACCATACACACATCCGGCCGGACCTTGTCGGGCAAGGTCCGGCCGGGCGCGTGGTGTTGACGATGTCTGTTGACGAATCGCCTTTTGACGTCAGCCGAGCAGCGTGTCCAGCTCGACGTGGTCCAGGCCGTGGGCCTCGGCGACCTCCTTGTAAACGACCTTGCCGTCATGGGTGTTGAGACCCTTGGCGAGCGCGGCGTCGCGGCGCAGCGCCTCCACCCAGCCGTTGTTGGCGAGGGAGACGATGTACGGCAGCGTCGCGTTGGTGAGGGCGTTGGTGGAGGTGTTGGGCACCGCGCCGGGCATGTTGGCCACGCAGTAGAAGACCGAGTTGTGGACCGGGAAGGTCGGCTCGGCGTGCGTCGTGGGGTGCGAGTCCTCGAAGCAGCCGCCCTGGTCGATCGCGATGTCGACAAGCACACTTCCCGGCTTCATGCGGGCCACGAGCTCGTTGGTGACCAGCTTCGGCGCCTTGGCGCCCGGGATGAGGACCGCGCCGATGACGAGGTCGGCGTCGAGGACGGCCTTCTCCAGCTCGAAGGAGTTGGACATGATCGCCTTGACCTTCGAACCGAAGATCTTGTCGGCCTCGCGCAGCTTGTTGATGTCGCGGTCGAGCAGGGTCACGTCGAAGCCCATGCCGACGGCGACCTGGGTGGCGTTCCAGCCGGAGACGCCGCCACCGATGACCACGGCCTTGGCCGGGGTCACGCCCGGGACACCGCCGGGCAGCACGCCACGGCCGCCGGCCGCGCGCATCAGGTGGTAGGCGCCGACCTGCGGGGCCAGACGACCCGCGACCTCGGACATCGGGGCGAGCAGCGGCAGGGCGCGGTTCGGCAGCTCGACGGTCTCGTAGGCGATGGCCGTGGTGCCGGACTCCAGCAGCGCGTCCGTGCACTCCTTGGAGGCGGCCAGGTGCAGGTAGGTGAAGAGGATCTGGTCCTTGCGGAGGCGGTGGTACTCCTCCGCGATGGGCTCCTTGACCTTCAGCAGCAGGTCGGCGGTGGCCCACACCTCGTCGGCGGTGTCGAGCAGGGTGGCACCGGCCGAGACGTACTCCTCGTTCGTGATCGAGGAGCCGAGGCCGGCGCCCCGCTCGATGACGACCTGGTGGCCGTTGCGCACCAGCTCGTGCACACCGGCGGGGGTGATGGCCACCCGGAACTCGTTGTTCTTGACCTCGCGGGGGATGCCGACCTTCACGTCGATCACGGTCCTTGGCTCAGAGGGTAAAGGGGTGCATTACAGACGTACCCAGACATGCGGGGGCATACCGGGAGAGGCCGCGGGGGGATGCGGCAGAGCCAGTCTAATGAAGGTGTTCCGGCTGTCTAGCCTTTCATTGCATCAATCTTCGCTGGGTGTGCTGCGGATTTCGCAGGCGTTAGCGTCCTGTTCCGGCTCCGCGTCGCCCTTCGACGTCTCCTCACCCAGCATGCGCTCGGCCGCCGCGCGATGCAGGCGCGCCGACACCGGGTCGCCGAGCCGGTCCAGGGTGTCGGCGAGCCGCAGCTGGAGCGCCGCCTGCAACCGGGCGTCCTCCGCACGCCGCGCCCACTCCACCGCCTCCTGGCAGGTGCGCAGCGACTCCTGCGGCCGTCCCGCGTACTCCTGCACCCGGGCGATCTCGCTCAACGCCCTGGCACTCGCGGCCACATCGCCGGCCCGGCGGTAGCCGGCGAGAGCGGCCCGCCAGTTCCTGAGCGCCTCGCCGTAGCGGCCGGCGTAGGTGTGGGCGGTGGCGATCCGGCCGTACAGCCGGGCGGCCTCCGGGATCTCCCCCCGGGCGAGCCGTTCGGTCAGCGCCCGGCCGAACCAGTCGGCGGCCCGGTCGTGATCACCCAGTTCCTGGTGGGCACCGCCTACGGATTCCATCGCGCGGCCGGTCGCGTACGGGTCGTTCGCCTCGCGTCCGGCGTCCAGTGCGGCCCGGTAGCGGGCCAGCGCCTCCCGGGTACGGCCGGTCTGCGCGTCCAGATCGCCCAGGTTCAGCAGGGCGGCGGCCTTCTCCCGGGGCAGCCCGCGCCGCTCGGCGACGTCCAGGACGAGGCCGTGCACGCCGTACAGGTCGGGGGCGGCCGCCTGCGTGCCGACATGCGCGGCCAGCGCCCTGACCAGCTGGGACATCAGCCGGCGGGCGAGGGTGTCCAGCTCCCCGTCGGCCACCGCCAGGCGCACGGACGCCAGCAGGGCCGGGCGCCGGATGCGCAGCCAGTCGGCGGCGGCGCGCGGATTGGGGAAGCGCAGCGGCCGGGGCATGCCGCTCAGCTTCTCCCGGGCCTGCGGACTGTCCGTCTCGGTGATCGCCCGGCAGGACTGGAGCAGCCGTACCGTCCGTTCCAGCATCCGGGCCCGGGCCAGCTGCAGCTCCGCCGGCCGCTCCTGGCTCTCGGCCAGGGCGCACAGCAGCGGGTGCAGGCAGCCGGGCACCTCGTACTGGGGCAGCGGGGAGTCCACCGCCCGCAGCAGGCCCAGGGCGACGAGGTCGTCCAGGGTGGCGCGGGCGGCGTCGACCGAGCAGCCCGCCAGGGCCGAGGCGGTGTGCGGGTCGGCCAGACCCGCCGGGGCCAGGGACAGCAGGCGCAGCATCCGGGCGGCCGGGCCGGGCAGCTGGTCGTAGACGAGCCGGAAGACCCGGGTCAGCGGGCCGGACTCGGTGCCGTCGGCGCCGTCCGCCGGCTCCGCGTGCAGCCGCTTGGCGAGGTCGGAGACGGCGGTCTTGGGGCGGGCCGCGAGCCACCCGCCGGCCAGTACCAGCGCCATCGGATGGCCCTGGCACGCCTCCACCAGGCTCTCCGCGGAGCGCGGGTCGACGGTGACGCGGACCGCGCCGGTGTGCCGGGTGAGCAGTTCCACCGCGGACTTGGTGTCCAGGCCGCCGAGCGTGCAGGGGCGGACGTCCGCGATCCCGGTGAGCGGGCCCCCGGACACGGCCACCACCAGGCAGTCCGGCGCGTCCGGCAGCACCGCGTCGACCTGCTCGGCGCCGGCCGCGTCGTCCAGCAGGAGCAGCATGCGCCGGCCGGCCAGGGCCTCCCGCAGAGCCGCCGTCAGGTCGTCCTCCGCGGCTCCGGCGGGGGCGGGCATCCTCAGTGCCGCGAGCAGCTCGCGGGCGACCTGCTCCACGGGCACCGGGGTGCCGCTCGGTTCGCTGAGCCGGGCCCGCAGCACTCCGTCGGGGTAGCGGCCGGCGACCCGCCGGACGAGTTCCTCGGCGAGCCGGGTCCGGCCGGAGCCGGGGCGGCCCGCGATGAGGAGCACGCGCGCGCGGGGCGCCTTGCGGCCGGAGAGGGTGTCCAGGCCCGCGCGCTCGATGTCGGCGCGCAGCTCCTTCAACTCCCTGGTACGGCCCAGGAAACGGCCCGTCGTGACCGGGTGCGCGGACACCTCCGCGCCGTCCGGGTCCACCGCCTGATCCGTCACGGGCCACACTCCCGTCCCACCGCACGCGCAAGCCCGCCGGTGTCTTCCGGTACGGGCGTTGATGAGCCTAGTTCACGCTCTGCGACGATCCCGGAGGAGCGCGGCGGACGGATCGCCCGATCGGATCAGGCGATCGTCACACCAGTACGCCGGACGGGTGGGGCTCAGTCCCGGAAGGGGCGCGCGGGCCACGGCGCGTCGGCCGGGCGCAGCGCGTCCAGCCCGTCCCCGCCGCGGGCGGCGACCAGCGAGAGCACGCCCACGACCAGGCAGTTGTTGTGCACGTCACCGGCCAGGATCCGGCGCACCAGGTCGTCGACGGGCACGCGCGCGTGCTCCATGTCGGTCTCCTCGTGCTCCGCCGCGAAGCGCTCCCCCTCGGCCTCGGACAGGTCCCGGGCGAGGAAGATCCGCACGGCCTCGTCGCAGCCGCCGGGGGTGGTGTACACGTCGGTCAGCACCCGCCAGTCCCCCGCCTTGACGTGCGCCTCCTCGTACAGCTCCCGCTGGGCGGCGTGCAGCGGGTTCTCGCCGGGCACGTCCAGCAGCCCGGCCGGGATCTCCCACAGCTTGTGCCGCACCGGGTGCCGGTACTGGTTGATCAGCAGCACCCGGTCCTCCTCGTCCAGGGCGAGGACGGCCACGGAACCGGGGTGGACCTGGTAGTCACGGCGGGCCACCGAGCCGTCGGGCATGACCACGTCGTCCGTGCGGACGGAGGTCTTGTTGCCCACGAAGGGGGTCTGCGTCGCCCGGATCTCCCACTCCTGGGGGGTGTCCTTGATCGTCATGCCCTGTCCTCCCACACGCTTGCGCAAGACCGGCCGGAAAGTGGCCGGGGTGCACACCTTCGAAGGTGTGCACCCCGGCCACCGTACAACCGGTGTGCTACTGCGCGATCTTCCGCTCGACCGACGCCTTCACCAGGCCGGCGAAGAGCGGGTTCGCCCTGGTCGGGCGGGAGCGCAGCTCGGGGTGCGCCTGGGTGGCGACGAGGTAGGGGTGGACGTCGCGGGGGTACTCCACGTACTCCACGAGCTTGCCGTCCGGCGAGGTGCCCGAGAAGACGATTCCGGCCTTCTTCTCCAGCTCCGCGCGGTAGGCGTTGTTGACCTCGTAGCGGTGCCGGTGGCGCTCCTCGACGTACTCCTTGCCGTCGTAGACCTCGCGGACGATGGAGCCCTCGGCGAGCTTGGCCGGGTACATGCCCAGGCGCATGGTGCCGCCCATGTCGCCCTCGCCGGCGACGATGTCCAGCTGCTCGGCCATGGTGGAGATCACCGGGTGGGACGTGGCCGGGTCGAACTCGGTGGAGTTCGCGTCCGGGATGTCGGCCAGGTTGCGCGCGGCCTCGATCACGATGCACTGCAGGCCCAGGCACAGGCCCAGCAGCGGGATCTTGTTCTCGCGGGCGTAGCGGATGGCGCCGACCTTGCCGAGCACACCGCGGTCGCCGAAGCCGCCGGGGATGCAGATGCCGTCGACGTCACCGAGCTGGGCCTTGGCACCGGCCGGGGTCTTGCAGTCGTCGGAGGTGACCCACTTGATCTTCACGCGGGCGCGGTTGGCGAACCCGCCGGCCCGCAGCGCCTCGGTGACCGACAGGTAGGCGTCGGGCAGGTCGATGTACTTGCCGACCAGGGCGAGGGTGACCTCGTGGTCGGGCTTGTGGACGCGGTCCAGCAGGTCGTCCCACGTCGTCCAGTCCACGTCACGGAAGGGCAGGTCGAGCTTGCGCACGACGTAGGCGTCCAGGCCCTCGGTGTGCACGACCTTCGGGATGTCGTAGATGGAGCGGGCGTCGGGACAGGCCACCACGGCCGCCTCGTCGACGTCGCACATCAGGGAGATCTTCCGCTTGATCGCGGTGGGGACCTCGCGGTCGCAGCGCAGCACGATGGCGTCCGGCTGGATACCGATGTTGCGCAGGGCGGCCACCGAGTGCTGGGTGGGTTTGGTCTTCAGCTCGCCGGAGGGGCCGATGTAGGGCAGCAGCGAGATGTGCACCACGAAGACGTTGTCCCGGCCGACCTCGTGGCGGACCTGGCGGACGGTCTCCAGGAACGGCAGCGACTCGATGTCGCCGACCGTGCCGCCGACCTCGGTGATGACGACGTCGACCTCGTCCGTCGCCATGCGGCGGATGCGGTGCTTGATCTCGTTGGTGATGTGCGGGATGACCTGGACCGTGTCGCCCAGGTACTCGCCGCGCCGCTCCTTGGCGATCACCGTCGAGTACACCTGGCCGGTGGTGACGTTGGCGGAGCCGTCCAGGTCGCGGTCGAGGAAACGCTCGTAGTGACCGATGTCCAGGTCGGTCTCGGCGCCGTCGTTGGTGACGAACACCTCACCGTGCTGGAAGGGGTTCATCGTGCCGGGGTCGACGTTCAGGTACGGGTCGAGCTTCTGCATCACGACACGCAGGCCGCGGGCCTTGAGCAGCATGCCCAGGCTGGAGGCGGTCAGACCCTTGCCGAGCGAGGAGGCGACACCCCCGGTGACGAAGATGTGCTTGGTCGTCGTAGATTTCGGCGGCATGGCCAAGAGGGGGCTCCCGTGGTCGCTGTCTGTGATGCGGTGCGGCTGCCGGACCGGATGTTCCGGGGAGGTGCCGTCGCTGCGGTTCGGGGGTTTTTCTCCCACCGGTCCACGGGCTACCAGGGTATCAGCGCCTGGGACGGATGGCTTCCGGCAACGCTCCGCGCCCGGCCGCGCACGGGGTGGTTACACCACGCCCTCGCCTGCCGAGACTCTTCACCCTCTGGTCACTCGTTCGGCCCACACGGGTTGCCCGGAGCGGCACGCACATCATCTACGTGCGTCGTATCCTGCTCGGACACTCGCTGCCGAGCCCGCCGGAACGACGGCACCACCCCCGCCACCATCACCCGGAACAACGAGAGCGCGGCAGTTCGTTGAGCAAAGACTGTCGTTTTGCCTCAGGGCTCGGCGGGCTGCTTTGCTTCACCGCTCAACGACGCACAACAACGACCCCTTGACCGCACATAGCGACAGCCCCCCTGCGCGGGGGTGACGTGGCCGTTCGACTGGAGTTGCACGTGGCCGGGCGCATCGAAGATTACGCACTCATCGGAGACATGCAGACCGCGGCGCTGGTCTGCCGGGACGGCACAGTGGACTGGTTGTGCCTGCCCCGCTTCGACTCGCATGCCATCTTCGCCGGCCTGCTGGGCACCGAGGAGCACGGCTTCTGGCGGCTCGGCCCGGCACACGCCGCCGAGTCCGCCCCGCCCACGGCCGCCCGGCGCGGCTACCGCGGCGACTCGCTGATCCTGGAGTCGGAGTGGGACACCCCGCGCGGCACCGTGCGCGTGACCGATTTCATGCCCCCTCGCGACGGCGCGCCGCAGCTCATCCGGATCGTGGAGGGCGTCACCGGCCGGGTGCCGATGCGCTCGGCCCTGCGGATGCGGTTCTCGTACGGCCGGGTGGTGCCGTGGGTGCACCGGCACGAGGGCCGCACGGTGGCCGTCGCCGGCCCGGACTCCGTGTGGTTCGACACGGAGGCCGAGACCTACGGGAAGTCGCTGACGACGTACGCGGACTTCACGGTCGCCCCGGGTGACCGGATCGCGTTCACCATCTCGTGGCAGCCCTCGCACAAGGAGCCGCCGCCGCTGCCGGAGCCGGAGACCTCGCTGGAGGCCACGGAGGACTTCTGGCGCGACTGGGTCGAGCACTGTACGTACCACGGGCCGTACCGGGAAGCGGTGATCCGTTCGCTGATCACCCTCAAGGCGCTGACGTACGCCCCGACGGGCGGCATCGTGGCGGCCCCCACCACCTCCCTGCCGGAGGACATCGGGGGCGTGCGGAACTGGGACTACCGCTACACCTGGCTGCGGGACGCCGCGATCACCCTGTCCTCGCTGCTGCGCACGGGCTACCGCGAGGAGGCCCGCGCCTGGCGCGAGTGGCTGCTGCGGGCGGTCGCGGGCGACCCGGAGAACCTGCAGATCATGTACGGCATCGCGGGCGAGCGCGAGCTGGGCGAGGCCGAGCTGGACTGGCTGCCGGGCTACGAGAACTCGGCCCCCGTCCGGGTGGGCAACGGCGCCGCGCACCAGCTCCAGCTGGACGTGTACGGCGAGGTCACCGAGGCCCTGCACCTGGGCCACATGACCGGCCTGGCCCGCAACGACTACGCCTCCCTGCTCCAGCTGAAGCTGATCCGCTACCTGGAGGACCACTGGCAGGAGCCGGACGAGGGCATCTGGGAGGTGCGCGGACCGCGCCGGCACTTCGTGCACTCCAAGGTGATGGCCTGGGTCGCGGTGGACCGCACGATCAAGCTGATCGAGTCCGGGGACGCGGACGGCCCGCTGGAGCGCTGGCGCGAGCTGCGCGACGACATCCACCGGGACGTGTGCGAGAAGGGGTACGACAAGGAGCGGAACACCTTCACCCAGTCGTACGGCTCCCAGGAGCTGGACGCCTCGCTGCTGCTCATCCCGCAGATGGGCTTCCTCCCGCCGGACGACAAGCGGGTCATCGGCACGATCGAGGCGATCCAGCGCGAGCTGTCCACCTCGGACGGGTTCATCCTGCGCTACCCGACGGAGGGCGACCACGCCGGTGTCGACGGCCTGCCGGGCGACGAGGGCGCCTTCCTCGCCTGCTCGTTCTGGATGGCGGACGACCTGGCGATGATCGGCCGGGTGGACGAGGCCCGCCGGCTGTTCGAGAAGCTCCTCGGGCTGCGCAACGACCTCGGACTGCTCGCCGAGGAGTGGGACCCGCGCCTGAAGCGCCAGGTGGGCAACTTCCCGCAGGCGTTCAGCCACGTCCCGCTGATCGACACCGCGCTGCGGCTGACCGCCTCCGGGGCGTACGGCGGCTGACCGCGACCGGGCGGCGTACGGCGGCTGACCGCGACAGGGCGGTGTGCGGCGGCCGACCGCGACCGGGCGGGTGTGCCCGCCTAGGCTGGGAGGGGCCCTCAGCCGCTGCACCGGAAGGGGGCGGCCATGGCTCCCCTGTCGAAGGCGGGCGCGGCCCTCGCCGCGCTCCGCGAGGATCTGGCCGGCGAGGTGTACGCCCCGGGAGACGCGGGCTACGACCGGGCCCGTACGGTCTTCAACGCGATGATCGACCGGCGGCCGGCGGTGATCGCCCGGTGCGCGGACGCGACCGACGTGGTGCGGGCCGTGCGCTTCGGCCGCGAGCTGGATCTGCACATCGCGGTCCGCGGCGGCGGCCACGGCGTGGCCGGCACGGCGCTGGGGGACGGTGCGCTCGTGATCGACCTGCGCCGGATGGACCGGGTGTCCGTGGATCCCGTGGCCGAGGCGGCCCGGGTCGAGGGCGGCGCCACGACGGGCCGTCTGGACCGGGCCACCGCACCCCACGGTCTCGCGACCACCGGCGGGCGGGTCTCCACCACCGGGGTCGGCGGCCTCGTCCTCGGCGGCGGCACCGGCTGGCTGGACCGTGCCTTCGGCCTCGCCGCGGACAATCTCCTCGGTGTCGAACTGGTGACCGCCGACGCCGAGCGGGTGCACGCCGGCGCCGACGAGAATCCCGAACTGTTCTGGGCGCTGCACGGCGGGGGCGGCAACTTCGGCGTCGCCACCGCGCTCACCCTGCGCCTGCACGAGCTGCCCCGGTTCTCGGTCGTGCTGCTGCTGTTCCCGCCGCCGTCGGGGCCGGAGGTGGTGCGCGCCTTCCGCGAGATCATGTGCACCGCACCGGACGAGGTGGGCGGCGCGGTGCTGTTCGGCACCGGGCCGCCCGGGGACCTCACGCCCCCGGACCTGGTCGGCCGGCTGCTGTGCGCGGCCCTGCTGACCCGCGCGGGCGACGGGGACGGGCTGCGCGCTCTGGCCGGGCCGCTGCTCGCCCTGCCGCACGAGGCCGAGCTGGCCGGTGACCTGCCCTACGCCGACGTGCAGTGCATGTTCGACGTCCCGCCCGGGCAGCGCAACCACTGGTCGGCGGAGTACCTGAACGGGCTGCCGGACGACTCGGTGGACGTCTTCTGCGCCCGCGCGGCCGGCCTGCCGGTGCCGAGCGCCGGCCAGCATGCCCTGTTCCCGCAGGGCGGGGCGGTCGCGGCCGGTCCGCACGAGTACCCGGTGCCGTTCCGGGACGCCCCCTGGGCCGTGCATCCGATGGCGGTGTGGGCCGATCCGGCCGACGACGAGCGGGCGATCGCCTGGGTGCGGGACGTACGGGCCGCCCTGCGGCCCTGGAGCACGGGGGCCGTCCACCTCAACTTCATCGGCGACGAGGGCCCCGGGCGGGTCAGGGCGGGGCTGGGCGAGGGCAACCTGCTGCGGCTGGAGAAGGTGAAGCGGACCTGGGACCCCGACAACGTGTTCCGCTACAACCACAACATCCGGCCGGTGTAGGGCGGAGCTGTCATGTGGGCGTTTGCGCAGGTAGCGTCCGCTGCATGGACAGCCGTACGGACCACCGATTCGACACCCAGGGCGCGGGCATCACCGTGCGGCGGGCCCTGGAGCTGCCGGGCCTGCGCAGCGGGCTGCCGGAGATCCTGGCGGGCGCCGACCGGCTCGGCCGCACCGTCCGCTGGGTGCACGCCGGCGAGGTCCCGAACATCGCCTCGCTGCTCAAGGGCGGCGAACTGCTGCTCACCACCGGCTACGGCCTCGGCACCCGTCCCGCCGAGCAGCGGGCGTTCGTCCGGACCCTGGCCGAGCGCGGGATCGCCGCCCTGGTGGTGGAGCTGGGCCCGCGCTTCGCCCGGTTGCCCGCGGCCCTGGTGGACACGGCCCGTTCGGCCGGTCTGCCGCTGGTCCAGCTGCACCGCGAGGTGCCGTTCGTGACGGTGACCGAGGAGATCCACACCGAGATCGTCAACGGCCACTACGCGCTGCTCCAGCGGGCGGAGGAGGTGCACCGGCGCTGTACCGAGGCACTGCTGGGCGGCGGCGGGGTGCCGCAGGTGCTCGGCATCCTCGCCGGTTTCAGCGACAACCCGGTCTTCCTGGAGACGGCCGACGGCCGGCTGCTGTACGCGGCCGGGGAAGGCCCCGAGGGCGCCGACCCGCTCCAGGTGTGGGAAGGGTTGCGCGGCCCGCACAAGGAGGCGCCGCCGCCCGCCGGCTCGGTGCTGGTGGACGTGCCGGGCGGCGGGCCCGGCACGGCGGGCTCGGTGCGGGCCCGGCTGGTCCTGCTGCCGGTCCGCTCGCCGCTGGCCCCCGTGCACCGGATCGCCGCCGAGCGGGCCGCGGGCATCCTGGCCGTGGTGCTGATGCAGGCCCGGCAGGAGGAGGAGCTGGCGGCGCGCGGGCGCGGTGACTTCCTCACCGATCTCGCCGAGGGCCGCATCACGGCCGGGGACGCCCCGGCACAGGCCCGGGTCCTCGGCTTCAAGCCCGGCGACGGCCCGCTGCTGCCGGTGGTGATGCGGATCGGGGACACCCTCTCGCCCGGCGGGGGCTGGGCGGTACTGGCCCGGGCGGTCTCGGAGGAGCTGGCCGCGGTGGGCGTGCCGGTGCTGCTGGGGGTGCGGCCGGTGGAGGGCCGGGTCCTGGTGCTGCTGGGGCTGCGCTCGGAGTCGGAGCGGGCGGCGACCGCGGACCGGGTGGCGGCGGCACTGCGGGCGGGCGTGGACCGCGCGGGGATGCGGCGGCCCGGTTCCCCGCCCCCGGTGGTGGTGGTCGCCGCGGCCGGCGGCTGGGCGGCGGCCTCGGCGGGGCTGCGGCACGCGGCGGAGACGGCGACCGCTGCCCAGGGCCTGACCGACCGGCCCTGGTACGACGCCCGGCGCCTCGACATCGACCTGCTGCTGTGGCGGTTGCGCGACCATCCGGACCTGGCGGCCTTCGTGGACCGCGCGATCGGTCCGCTGCGCGAGCACGACCGCCGCTCCAGGCCGCCGCTGCTGCCGACCCTTCAGACGTACCTGGCGCACGCCGGCCGCAAGGCGGAGACCGCCCGCGAACTGCACCTCAACCGTCAGACGCTGTACAACCGCCTCGCCCGTATCGGCGAGTTGCTGGGTACGGACCTCGACGACCCGCAGACGGTCCTGGCCCTGAGCCTGGCCCTGCGCGCCCGCCGTCACGTCCTCTAGCCGGCTCCTGTCCGGCGGTCCCCGTCGGCGGCGCTCCGGGTGGCGGCGCGCGTCGCCGGACAGGGCCTTAGGCCGTTTCGCCGGGAGCACCGGCCTCGGCTCCATCAGCGCGTGCGGCTCCCGAGCGGATCCGGTGGCCGAGGCCGCCCGAGATGACCGGGGACGGCCGATGAGTTTCTCCATGATCCACAGTCAGAGAGCATGGTCGGCGTGCCGAGGCCACGAGTGCGGTCGACGCACACGCCGACCGAATCTGCCGCCAGCTGGACACGAGACACCGAGGAACCTTCAGATGCGCACCCTGATCAGCACCGCCTTCATCTCGCTCGACGGTGTCGTGGAGGCCCCGGGCGGGGAAGCCGGTTACCGGAACGCCGGGTGGACCTTCAAGGACGTCGACTTCCTTCCGGAGGCGTTCGACCTCAAGGGCCGGGAGCAGAAGGAGGCCACCGCGATGCTGATGGGCCGGGCCAGCTACGAAGCGTTCAGCCCGGTGTGGCCCGACATGGCGGACTTCGCCGACTACAAGGTGATGCCGAAGTACGTCGTCTCCACCACCCTCACCGAGGACGACCTGGTGTCGAACTGGGGCGAGACGACGATCCTGCGCTCGCTGGACGACGTCGCCGCGCTGAAGGCGACCGAGGGCGGCCCGGTCATCGTCCACGGCAGCGCCTCCCTGAACCAGGCCCTCTCGGACGCCGGCCTGATCGACCGCTACCACCTGCTGGTCTTCCCGCTCCTGCTCGGCGCGGGCAAGCGGCTTTTCAGCGCCACGGACAAGGACACCCAGAAGCTCGAGCTCGTCGAGCACGAGGTGTACGCCAACGGTCTGCAGAAGCAGGTCTTCGACGTCGTCCGCTGACCGGATGTCCGTCCTCGTCCTGCTCTCTCCTTCTTCCCAGGTGGCTGCACCGACCGCGCGTCGGTCACGGACACGTTGGGGCAACGACCAGATGCTCCGCACGAGACGGCCTAGGCGAGCGGCCGGGGCTGGGTCAACTCGTCGTAGACGCTGAGCACCTGGGCGACGGTCTCGTCCTCCGTCGGCCAGGTCGCGGCCTGCCGCAGTCCGCGCTCCCGCAGCACTGCGCACCGCTCCGGGTCGGCGAGCAGCCTCACGACCGTGTCGGCGAGCGCCGCCGGGTCGCCGTACGGGACGAGTTCGGCGGCGTCGCCGACGAGGTCCGGGATTCCGCCGACCCGGGTCGCGACGAGCGGCACGCGCGCGTGCAGCGCTTCCTGCGCGAGGACGGACCGCGACTCCCGACTGCTCGTCAGCAGGGCCAGGTCGGCGGCGGCGAGCAGCTCGGGCACGTCCTCGCGGCGCCCGATGAGCCGTACGGGCAGTTCCTCGTCCTCGATCCGCCGCTGCAGCACCGGTCGCAGCGGCCCCTCCCCCGCGATCACCACCAGCGGCACCGGGTCCAGGCCCCGCCAGCGGCGGGCGGCGTCGAGCAGGACGTCGTAGCCGCGGTGGCGGTCCAGCGAGCCGACCGCGATGAGCAACGGGCGTCCGATGGAACCGAGTTCGGCCCGGACCTTGGGACGCAGCCGGTCGGGGTCGTCCAGGACGACGGGCCGCCGCTGCCCCGGCAGGCCGACGGCCGCGAGCCGGGCGTCCCGCGCCCCGGTCAGCCGGGCCCGCTCCACCAGGTCCGGGCTGGTGCCGAGGACCACGGCCGCCGTCCGCACCACGCGCCGCTCCAGCACCCGCAGCAGATGTCCCCGCGGGCCGTCCGCCTGGGCCCGGTTGTGCCAGGTGACGACCAGCGGGGTGGTGCGGCCGCCGAGCGCGAGCACCGTCCGGAAGGAGGCGTGCAGCCCGTGCGCGTGCACCAGGTCGGCGTTGGCGCAGGCGGTCCGCAGCGCGGCCACGGAGACGGGGTCGCTGCTGCGGGGCACGTGCACGTGGTCGGCGCCGGCGCCGGTGAAGCCGTAGGCGCGGTCGGCCTCCAGGGGGGCGCACACCGTGACCCTTACGCCCCGGGCCACCAGTCCCTCGGCCAGCGAGCGCACGTGCGCGCTGCTGCCGGCGTTGCCTCCGCCCAGCACCTGCACGGTGCGCAGCGGCGACTGGCCGTGCGGTGCGTTGCTGCTCAGGGGGCTCACGGGCCGGCGCTCCTGGTTCGGCGTGGGCGGTCACGAGGAAACGTACAGAAGGTAGCGGGCTCAGAGGGGCGGAAGGACGTACCCCGCGCGCCTCCCGCGCGGACCGTGTTCCCTCAAGCATGCCAGGGTGAACGGTCGTTACGGGAAAACCGGAGGGCGCACAGTGCGGCGGGCCGGGGCAATGCGCCGGAGCACGTCACCCACACGGGTGAGGAAACCCTGGCACGCCGGAGCCCGCAGGGCCGCGTCCGGCGAGGTCAGACGGTCACCGGGAGCGCGCCCACGCGGTCACGCGGTCTCCGTACACGGCGGCGGCCACGACGGCGACGGCGTGCACGAGCAGCCCCGGGCGCCGGTTGCCCGCCACGACGGCCGCCCCCAGCGCGGCCCCGAGGGCGTGCGCCCCCGTGTCCCCGATCATGGTGCGCCCGCCGAGATCCTCCCGCAGCACGGCCGCCGCGCCGCCCACCGCGACGGCGGCCAGCTCCCCGCCCGGCCCGTTCCGCAGCAGCCCCGGCGCCGCGAGCGCCAGCACCGCGCCGAGCGCCCTGCCGGGCCGTACGTCGACCAGGTTGACGAAGTGCGCGGCCCCCGCGATCACGACACCCGCGAGCAGCCTGTCCACCGGCCGTTCCTTCAGCAGCGCGCCCGCGACGAGCCCGGCTGCGGACACTCCGAACAGTTTCACGGCGCCGCTGGTCACCTCGCCGTTCCGCAGCGCGCCGAGATGGGCCCGGAAACCGCGGCGGTGGTCGCCGGCTACGTCGTCGTACGCCCCGCAGGCTCCGGCGGCCAGCACGGCGAGCCCGGCGCCGGGGTGCGCCCGGGCGGCGGCGACCGCCGTACCCAGCGCCACGGCGGGCGCCGCGCACAGTTCGACGGTCCGCCCGGCGTGGTTCTTCCGCTCCCAGCGCGCGGGGCCCCCGGGCGGGTGGGCGCGCAGCAGGGCGAAGCCGGCCCGGGTGAGCGCGGCGGACAGCAGGAGGGAGCCGGACTTCCGTGTGCCGATCATCCGGCCACCCTAGGGTCTTTCACTCGGATCAGACCGGATCAGGCCGGACCAGGCGGCCTGGGGCCGTGCATCGCATGGCGGAGGAGTGCGGGACGGCGGGCCATGGCAACCGACGACAACGCCGCGAGGCGCGGTGCGGGGCCCGGCGAGCCCGGCATGATCCGGCCGAGGGGCCCCTGCGTCTCGCGACGGCCCCGTCGGACGAGCTCGCGACAGCCCGCCGTGGGAAGGGCGACAGCCCGCCGTGGAGAGGGCGACAGCCCGTCGCGGGGGGGCGACAGCCCGCCGTGGAGAGGGCGACAGCCCGCCGCGGGGGGGCGACAGCCCGCCGTGGAGAGGGCGACAGCCCGCCGCGGGGGGCGACAGCCCGCCGTGGGGGGTGACAGCCCGTCGTGGGGAGGGCGGGACTGTCGCGGCGGCCCCGGGTCCGCGCTAGAGGTCGGCCCGTGCCGTCGCCAGCAGTTCCTCCGCGTGGGCGCGGGCCGTCTCGGAGTCCTCCTGACCGGCCAGCATGCGGGACAGCTCGCGGACGCGGTCCTCGCCCTCCAGCACCTTCACGCCGGAACGCGTGACCGACCCGTCGTCGGTCTTCTCCACCAGCAGCTGGCGGTCGGCGAACGCGGCGACCTGGGGCAGGTGGGTGACCACGACGACCTGCGCGGTCCTGGCGAGCTTCGCCAGCCGCCGGCCGATCTCGACCGCCGCCTTGCCGCCGACACCGGCGTCGACCTCGTCGAACAGGTACGTCGGCACGGGATCCGTGCCCGCGAACACGACCTCGACGGCGAGCATCACCCGGGACAGCTCACCGCCGGAGGCACCCTTGGCGATGGGCCGCGGCGGGGCGCCCGGATGCGGGGCGAGCAGCAGTTCGACCTCGTCCACGCCCGCCGGGCCGTAGGCGACCCGCCGGCCGCCGACCTCGACGCCCTCGTCGTCCTCGGTCTGCCGGATGTCGAAGGACACGCGCGCGTGGGGCATCGCCAGCGAGGCCAGCTCGGCGGTCACCGCGGCGGCGAACCGCTCGGCGGCCTCGGCCCGCGCGTCGCTCAGCGCCTGCGCCAGACCACCCAGCCCGGTGCGCAGCGCGTCCCGTTCGGCGGTCAGTTCACCGATCCGCTCGTCGTCACCGTCCAGCTCGGTGAGCCGGGCGGCGCCCTGCTCGGCCCAGGCGAGGACGGCGCCGACGTCCGCCCCGTACTTGCGCGTCAACGCGGTCAGCGCGGCCCGGCGCTCCTCGACGGCGGCCAGCCGCAGCGGGTCGGCGTCGAGATCGTCGGCGTATCCTGCCAGCTCACCGGCCACGTCACCGAGCAGGATGCCGATCTCACCGATCCGGTCGGCGAGCGCGGCCAGCGCCGGATCGTGCGACCGCACGGCCTCGACGGCCCGCTGGGCGCCCGCGACGAGCGTGGCGGCGTCGATCCCCTCGGGATCCTCGGGGTTGCCCGCGAGCGCGGCGTGCGCGACCGTCGCCGCGGACGCCAGTGCCTCGGCGTGCCCCAGCCGCTCGGCCTCCTCGGCCAGCTCCGTGTCCTCACCGGCCCGCGGCTCCACGGCGGCGATCTCGTCGAGCCCGTACCGCAGCAGGTCGGCCTCCTGCGCCCGCTCACGGGCGCGCGTGGTGATCTCCTCCAGTTCGGCGGAGACGGCCCGCAGCCGCTTGTACGCCTCGGTGTACTTGTCCAGCGGCACGGTGACGGCGTCACCGGCGTACCGGTCGAGCGCCTGCCGCTGCCGGGACAGCTTCAGCAGCCCCTGCTGGTCGGTCTGCCCGTGCACGGCCACCAGGTCGTCGGCCAGCTCGGCGAGCAGCCCCACGGGCACGCTGCGTCCTCCCAGGTGCGCCCGGGAGCGGCCCTCGGCGGAGACGGTGCGGCTGATCAGCAGGGCCCCGTCGTCCAGCTCGGCGCCCGCCTCCTCGGCGCGCACGACGGCGGCGGCGCCGGAGGGCACGGTGACCCGTCCCTCCACGACCGCCTTCTCGGCTCCGATCCGCACCAGCGCCGGGTCGGCCCGGCCACCGAGCAGCAGCCCGAGGCTGGTGACCACCATGGTCTTGCCCGCACCCGTCTCACCGGTGACGGCGGTGAACCCCGGCGACAGCTCGACGACAGCGTCGTCGATGACCCCGAGCGACCGTATCCGCATCTCCTCCAACACGGAACAGACCATACGAGGTCCGGGGTGGCGAGCGCACATGGCCCGCCCGTGTCACTCCGAGGAGTGGTGCGGCGCTCCCCGCCACCCGGTGGTGGGCAGCGCGAACTTCGCCACCAACCGGTCGGTGAAGGACGAATGGTGCAACCGGGCCAGCCGCACCGGCACGGCACCCCGCCGCACCTCCACCCGCGCGCCCGGCGGCAGCTCGACCGTCCGCCGCCCGTCGCACCAGAGCACGCCCGGCGGGATGTGCGGCAGCACCTCCACCGCGAGCACCGAGTCCGGGGAGGTCACCAGCGGTTTGGCGAACAGCGCGTGCGCGCTGATCGGCACCATGAGCAGTGCCTCCACCTCCGGCCAGACCACCGGCCCGCCGGCCGAGAAGGCGTACGCCGTGGAACCGGTGGGCGTGGACAGCACCACCCCGTCGCAGCCGAAGCCGGTCACCGGCCGCCCGTCGATCTCCAGGACGACCTCCAGCAGCTTCTCGGCACCGGCCTTCTGCACGGCCGCCTCGTTCAGCGCCCAGTCGGTGTGCACGATGTCGCCGTTGCGGTGCACGACCACATCGACGGTCATCCGCTCCTCGACCTCGTACGACCGGGCCACCACCCGGTCCACCACCCGGTCGAGGTCGTCCCGCTCGGCCTCGGCGAGGAAGCCGACGCGGCCCAGGTTGACGCCGAGCATCGGCACGCCGGAGGCCCGCGCGAACTCCGCCCCGCGCAGCAGCGTGCCGTCGCCGCCCAGCACGATCAGCAGTTCGCACCCGTCCAGGCACTGCGGAGTCGCCTCCTTGACGAGGCCCACCTCGTCCGGCAGCGGCAGGTCGCGCGCCTCCTCCTCCAGCACCCGCACCCCGATGCCGTGCCGCAGCAGGCCCTTGACGACGAGTTCCGCGCTGCGGATCGCCGCGGGCCGCCCGGTGTGGGCGAGCAGGAAAACAGTACGCGCCAGGTTCTGTGTCAACGCGGCCCCTCCGCCACTGCACGTTCGACGTCGGCCGGGTCCACCTGGGGTGCCCCCGCCCGCAGCCAGAGAAAGTACTCGACGTTCCCCGAGGGCCCGGGCAGCGGGCTGGCGGTGACCTCTCGGACCCCGAGCCCCAGTTCCCACGCCTTCTCGGCCACTCCCCGCACGGCCTCCGCCCGCAGCTGCGGACTCCGTACGACACCCCCGCTGCCGAGCCGCTCCTTCCCCACCTCGAACTGCGGCTTCACCATCATCACCAGATCGGCGTCCGGCGTCACGCACCGCTTCAGGGCCGGCAGCACCAGCCCGAGCGGGATGAAGGACAGATCGCCCACGACAAGATCCACAGGTTCCCCATCGATCGCCTCAAGCGTCAACTCGCGTACGTTCGTACGGTCCTTGACGGTGACGCGTTCATCGCTCTGGAGAGACCAGGCGAGCTGGCCGTAGCCGACGTCCACCGCGACGACGTGAGCGGCGCCGGCGCGCAGCAGGACGTCGGTGAAGCCGCCGGTGGACGCGCCGGCGTCCAGGGCGCGCCGGCCCTCGACGACGAGCCCCCGTGGCACGAAGGCCGCGAGCGCGCCGGCGAGCTTGTGGCCGCCCCGGGAGACGTAGTCGGGATCGGCGTCGTCGGCCTGGACGACGATGGCCGCCGCGGTGTCCACCTGGGTGGCCGGTTTGGTCGCGACGGTCTTGCCGACGGTCACCCGCCCGGCGGTGATCAGCTGGCTGGCGTGCTCGCGCGAGCGGGCGAGCTTCCGGCGGACCAGCTCCGCGTCCAGACGGCGGCGTGCGACTCCTGCCACGTTCGGTTCAGCTCCTGTTCCCGTGCTGTGCTGGGGGCGCCGGAGGTCCCGGGCGGGCGTCGAGCGCGGTGAGCGCGTCACGCAGCCCCCTGTGTACATCCTCGTACACCTCGACATGTCCGTCGGTGGCGAGGTGGTCGGCGTCGGCCAGCCGCTCCAGCCAGGCGTCCACCTCGGCGCTGCCGGTGGGGGTGCGCGGGACGTCGAGGGGGGCCGGGGCCGCGGGGTCGTGGCCGGTCTCCGCGACCGCCTCCGGGAAGGACCGGGGCCCCGCTCCGGCGGAAGGCCCGGACACGGCGTTAGCGAAGGACTCGGACACCGGTCCGGGCCCGGCACTCGCGAAGGGCTCGGACACGGCTTCCGCCGAGGACTCGGACACCGGCCCGGACACGGTTTCCGCGGAGGGCTCGGACACGGACTCGCTCATGCCCAGACGCTACCGCGAACCCCTGGGGTACCGTCGTGGGCGATGGCCACGATCGCGGAGTGCCGCGCCGCACTGGGCAAGTTCTCGGACAGCATGGAGGGCGCCGAGGGCGAGGCACGTGCTGCCGCCGCCCTGGACCGCTCGGTGAGCTGCCACGTCACGGACCTGGACGTCACCTTCGTCGGCCGGATGACCGGCGGCCGGATCGAGGTGGACGACACCCACCCCGGGCCACCCCGGGAGAAGGCGCGGATCAGGCTCGCCACCACCGGGGACGACCTGGTGGCCCTGGTCGACGGCGACCTGAACTTCGCGACCGCCTGGGGCTCGGGCCGGGTCAGGCTGGAGGCGAGCCTGCTGGACCTCTTTCGGCTCAGGAAGCTGCTGTAGGCGCACCCGGTCCGGCAGCCGTCGCCTGGGTGACCGTCAGGCGGCCGTGACCCGCTCCGCGCGGGCCTTGCGCGCGGCCGGCACCACCAGCGGTGTCCCCGTCTCCGGGTCGTCGATGACCTGGCAGCGCAGCCCGAACACCTCCTCGACCAGCCCGGCCGTGACGATGTCGTTCGGGGCGCCCTCGGCGATCACCGTGCCGCCGCGCAGGGCGATGAGGTGGCTGGCGTAACGGGCGGCGTGGTTGAGGTCGTGCAGGACGGCGACGAGGGTCCGGCCCTGGGCCTCGTGCAGCTCCGCGCACAGGTCCAGGACGTCGATCTGGTGCTGGATGTCCAGGTAGGTGGTCGGCTCGTCCAGCAGCAGCAGCGGGGTCTGCTGGGCGAGCGCCATGGCGATCCACACACGCTGGCGCTGGCCGCCGGACAGCTCGTCCACGTACCGCTCGGCCAGCTCCGCCACGCCGGTCTGCCGCATCGACTCCTGGACGACCCGCTCGTCCTCCGCCGACCACTGGCGCAGCAGGCCCTGGTGCGGGTAGCGGCCCCGGCCGACCAGGTCGGCGACGGTGATGCCGTCGGGCGCGATGGACGACTGCGGCAGCAGCCCGAGGGTGCGCGCGACCTTCTTGGCCGGCATCGACTGGATGGCCTGGCCGTCGAGCAGCACCCGGCCCTGGCTGGGCTTGAGCATCCGCGACAGCGCCCGCAGCAGCGTCGACTTGCCGCACGCGTTCGGTCCGACGATCACCGTGAAGGAGTTGTCGGGGATCTCCACCGACAGCTGCTCGGCGATGACGCGCTGGTCGTAGGCGAGGGTGACGTTCTCGGCGGAGAGGCGGTTCACAGTGCTCCTAGGGGTGTTCGTGTCCGTACCGCTCATATCCGGCCCGCCCGGCGCTCGGCGACCAGCAGCCACAGCAGGTAGGCGCCGCCGAGGACGCCGGTGACGACGCCCACGGGCAACTGGTCGGCGCCGAAGACGCGCTGGGAGGCCCAGTCGGCGGCGACCAGCAGGGCCGCGCCCATGCAGAGGGAGGGCACCAGGTTGGGGCCGGGCGAACGGGTGAGGCGGCGGGCCAGCTGCGGCGCGGTCAGCGCGACGAAGCTGACGGGGCCCGCGGCGGCCGTGGCCGCGGCGGTGAGCAGTACGGCGGAGACCATCAGCAGGAGCCGCACCCGCTGCACGCGCACCCCGAGCGCGTTGGCGACGTCGTCACCCATCTCCATCATGCGCAGACCGCGGGCGTTGGCGAGGACCACCGGGACCAGGACGGCGCACAGACCGAGCAGCGGCCACACCTGCTCCCAGTCCCGCCCCGCCAGCGTGCCGGTCATCCACACCACCGCGCGGGTCGCGTCGACCAGGTCGGCCTTGGTGAGCAGGTAGCCGTTGACCGCCGTCATGATGGCGTTGACGCCGATACCGACCAGCACCAGCCGGTACCCGTGCACACCCTGCTTCCAGGCGAGCACGTAGATGGCGAGTCCGGTCACCAGACCGCCGGCCAGCGCGCCCACGGTCACCTGGGCGGCGCTGCCGGACAGCAGCACGATGACGACCAGCGCGCCGGCCGTCGAGCCCTGCGACAGGCCGAGCACGTCCGGACTGCCGAGCGGGTTGCGGGAGACGGACTGGAACAGCGCGCCGCCCAGGCCGAGCGAGGCACCGACCAGCAGGCCGACGAGGACCCGCGGCAGCCGTAGTTCGTTGACGATGAAGTCCTGGTAGGCGGTGCCGTTCCCGGCGAGCGTCCGCAGCACGTCGGCCGCCGGGATCCTCGCGTCGCCGGTCCCGATCAGGGCCACACCGGCCGCGCCCGCGGCGGCCAGCAGCAGTGCGACGACGGCCAGGGCACGCGGGTCCAGGCGCACGGAGAGCCCGCCGGGCATGCGTACGGCGCGGCTCGTGGAGTGGGTCTTCACAGCTGGGCCGTCCTCCGCCGTCGTACGAGAAAGATGAAGACCGGCCCGCCGATGATCGCGGTGACGATGCCGACCTGGAGCTCGGCGGGGCGGGCCACGACACGGCCCGCGACATCCGCGCCGAGCAGCAGCACGGGCGCGAGCACCGTGGCGTACGGCAGGATCCAGCGCAGGTCGGGGCCGGTGAAGGAGCGCACCACGTGCGGGACCATCAGGCCGACGAAGACGATCGGACCGCAGGCGGCGGTCGCGGCGCCGCTCAGCACCACGGCGGCCAGCATGGCCAGCGCCCGGGTGCGGTCGAGGTTCGCGCCGAGGGCGCGGGCGGTGTCGTCGCCCATCTCCACGGCGTTCAGCGGACGGGCCAGCGCGAGCGCGAGGACCGTGCCGACCGCGAGGAACGGCAGCACCTGCGTGATGGTCGAGTAGCCGGCCGAGACCAGCGAACCCACCGTCCAGAAGCGCATCTTGCCCAGGGCGGCGCCGTCCGTGATCATCACCGCCTGGAGGTAGCCGTACAGGGCCGCGCTGATCGCCGTGCCGGCGAGCGCGAGCCGCACCGGGGTGGCACCCCTGCTGCCGCCGAGGAACCACACCAGTGCGCCGACCGCCGAGGCGCCCAGGAACGCGAACCACACGTAGCCGGTGAGGCTGGTGACGCCGAAGTAGGTGATGGCCGTGACGACGGCGGCCGAGGCGCCCGCGTTGATGCCGAGCAGGCCGGGGTCGGCCAGCGGGTTGCGGGTCAGCGCCTGAAGCACCGCGCCCGAGAGCCCGAGCGCGGCTCCGACCAGCAGGCCGAGGACCGTCCGCGAGAGCCGTTCGTCCACCACCACGTCGCCGTAGGTGCCCGTCTCGTGGAACAGACCGTGCCAGACCTGGTCCAGCGACAGTCCTTTCGCCCCGATCGCGATGCTCGCCAGAGCGACGAGCACCAGGAGGACGAACGAGAGCAGGAGCCCAAGGGCCCTGACCGCCTGGCGGGTTGGGGGCGCGGGGGCGGTATCCGCGCGCTGTTCCGGGGGACTGTCGACCAACACGAGGTTAGGTTAGCCTACCCTCGCACTCGACCTCGATCCCCGGTACGCGCGAGCCTCCCCGGACCCTCGCCCCAAGCCCTCGGCCCGAGCCCTCGGCCCGCTCCGAGCCCTCGGCCCGCCCGAGCGGACACCAGCGGACGGACACCGCTACGGACACCACGTTCGGACACCAGCGGCGGACACCGCTACGGACCCCACGGGCGGACACCACAGGCGAACACCACCGCCAGGGCGTCACAACCCCAGCCGGGCCAGCGCCTTCTGACCGTCCAGCGCGCACGAGTCGTCCCCCGCCGCCGTCCAGGCCGCCGCGCACAGGGCCCGCAGCCCGTCCATCGCCTCGCCGTCACCCGTCAGCTCCAGCCGGTCGGACCCGGCCGTCGCCGTCCAGCCGCCGCACCGGAAGCCGTCGTCCTCCCGGCCGACTTCGGGCTGCCCGGTGAGCAGCCCGCGCAGATCCGCGTCCACGTACGTCGGCCGGTGCCGCGGTGGCGCGGCCAGCAGCTGGACCCCGTCCGTCACGCCGGTCAGCACCAGCAGCGAGTCGACCTCGCCGTTGAAGGCACCCTCGATGTCCGTGTCCAGCCGGTCCCCCACCACCAGCGGGCGCTCGGCACCCGTCCGGATGATCGTCTCGCGGTGCATCGGGGGCAGCGGCTTGCCCGCCACCTGCGGCTCGGCACCGGTCGCGATCCGGACGACCTCCACGGCCGCCCCGTTGCCCGGCGCGATGCCCCGCCCGCTCGGGATCGTCAGATCGGTGTTGGACGCGTACCACGGCACGCCCCGCCGGACGGCGTACGACGCCTCCGCGAACCGGCCCCACGGCAGATCGGGGCCGCCGTAGCCCTGCACGACCGCCGCCGGGTCGTCGTCGGCCGACTCCACCGGCGTGAGACCGCGCTCGCGCAGCGCCACGCGCAGCCCCTCCCCGCCGATCACCAGCACCCGTGCCCCGGCCGGCACCTGCTCGCTGATCAGCCGCGCGACGGCCTGAGCGGAGGTGATGACGTCGTCGGCGCCCGCCGGTATCCCCAGCTCCGTCAGGTGTCCGGCCACCGCGTCCGGGGTCCGCAGCGCGTTGTTGGTGACGTACGCCAGATGCATACCCCCCGTCCGGGCGAGCTCCAGCGAGTCGACCGCGTGCGCGATCGCGTTCCCGCCCGCGTACACCACGCCGTCCAGGTCGAGCAGAGCCGTGTCGTACACCTCGTTCAGGGGCTGCCCGCTGCCCTCGGGGCTGGTCCTGACCCGCTGGCTCATGTCCACATCGCTCCTCGTTCACTCGCCTTTCCCCCGATCATCCCCCAGGCCACCGACACACGTACGATGCCGGGATGAACACAGCAGGTCACCCGGAGGCGACGCAGCGCCGCGGCCTGGAACTCATCCCGTTCCGAGGGCTCCGTTACGACCCCGACCGGGTCGGCAGCCTCGCTTCTGTCACTTCTCCTCCCTACGACGTCGTCGTACGGCCCGACGGCCTGCACCATCTCCAGTCGGCCGATCCGCACAACATCGTCCGGCTGATCCTCCCCCAGGCAGGTACCCCGAGCGCGCGCACCGAACAGGCCGCCGACACCCTCCGCCGCTGGCTGGACGAGGGCATCCTCACCGCCGACGCGGAGCCCGGCCTGTACGTGTACGAGCAGCGGGACGGCGACGGCATGCTCCAGCGCGGAGTGATCGGCACCCTGCGGGTCTCGGAACCCTCGGAGGGCGTGGTGCTCCCGCACGAGGACGTCATGCCGCCCGTGGTCGCGGACCGCGCCGCGCTGATGCGTGCCACTCGCGCGAACCTCGAACCGCTGCTGCTGACGTACCGGGGCGACGGCGCGGCCGCGGAGGTCGTCGAACGCACGGTGGAGAAACCTCCGCTGCTGGTCACGACCACCGAGGACGGCTTCCGGCACCGCCTGTGGTCCATCACCGACCCCGCCGATCTGGGCCGGGTGCAGACCGACCTCGCCGGCCGCCAGGCCCTGATCGCCGACGGGCACCACCGCTGGGCCACCTACCTGCGGCTGCGCGCGGAACACGCGTCCCCCAGCCCCTGGGACTACGGCCTGGTCCTGCTGGTCGACACCGCCCGCTATCCCCTGCGCGTGCGGGCCATCCACCGCCTGCTGCACGGTCTGCCGGTCTCCGACGCGCTGCGGGCGGTGGAGGGCCTGTTCCGGGTGCGGCGCCTCGACGTGCCCCTGGCAGGCGCCCTGACCGCCCTGGCGGAGGCGTCCCGCGCGGGCAACTCCTTCCTGCTGGCGGGCGACGGCGCTTTTCACCTGCTCGACCGGCCCGACCCGGATCTGCTGGCCCGCACGATCCCGGGGGACCGCCCGGCCGCCTGGCGTTCCCTGGACGCCACGGTCCTGCACGCCACGCTGCTCGAACACGTCTGGCGCATTCCCGAGGACTCCCCCGCCCACATCGCCTACATACACGACACGGCCGCGACGGTGGAGAAGGCCGAGCGCGACGGCGGTACGGCGGTGCTGATGCACCCGGTCCGCGAAGAGGTCGTACGCGACCTGGCCCGGCAGGGCGTGACGATGCCCCGCAAGTCGACGTCGTTCGGCCCGAAACCGGCCTCCGGGCTGGTGCTGCGGGCGCTGGAGATCTGACCCGGCCCGCGGTGCCCGCCGCACTGGGCTGTCCCACGGGGCTGCCGAACGGAGCCGGCCCGACGGAGCCGGACTCGCGGAGGCGGCCCGACCGAGCCGGACTCGCGGAGGCGGCCCGACGGAGCCGGACTCGCGGGTGACGGTGGGCGATCGGGCGACGGTGGGCGGGCGGCGGCGAGCACACGAGAAGAGGGCAGGCCCCGTGGGAGCCTGCCCTCTTGTCGTTGTCGGTGAGCGACGTCAGTCCTTGTCGCCGGCCTCCGGCGAGACCACCGTGTCGGCGTCAGCTGCATCGCGGTCGTCGGCGACGTCGGCGGCGTCGGCGGTGTCGGCGTCGGCGGTGTCGGCGTCGGCGGTGTCGGCGGTGTCGGCGGTGTCGGCGTCGGCGGTGTCGGCGTCGGCAGCCATGTCGGCCGCGTCGGCAGTAGCGGCCGGGTCGGCAGTGGCGGCGGGGTCGGCAAGGTTCGCCTCGTCCGTTCCGTCCTCGGCCAGGGCGTCGACGAACTCCACGCCGTCCAGCTCGGCGAGGCGGTCGGAGGCGTCGGTGCTGCCGTCCCGGTCGGCCTCTACGGCCTTCGCGAACCACTCCCGCGCCTCGCGCTCCCGGCCGGCGGCCAGCAGGGCGTCGGCGTAGGCGTACCGAAGGCGCGCGGTCCACGGCTGCACCGAGTTGGAGGCCAGCTCCGGGCTCTGCAGGGTCACGATGGCCGCGTCCAGCTGACCGATGTCCCGCCGGGCGCCGGCGGCGACGAGCCGCATCTCGACCTGACCGGCCTTGTCCAGCTTGTGCACCTCGGGGGCGCCGGCCATGTCCAGCGCCTTCTCCGGCCGGCCGAGCCCGCGCTCGCAGTCGGCCATCACCGGCCACAGCTCCACGCTGCCGGTCATCCGCCGGGCGGCCCGGAACTCGGCGAGAGCCTCGCTGTACTTCTGGCACGCGTACGCGGCGAACCCGGCGGCCTCACGTACGGCGGCCACGCGGGACGCGAGACGCAGCGCCACACGGGAGTAGCCGTAGGCGCCCTCGGGGTCCTCGTCGATCAGCCGGGCGACCATCACCAGGTTCTTGGCGACGTCTTCCGCGAGCGTCTTGGGCAGGCTCTGAAGTTCCTGCCGGACGTCCTTGTCGATCTCGTCACCGGTGACGTCCTCGGGGATCGGCAGCCGCTTGATCGGCTCCCGGTCGCGGTCGCGCTCGTCGCGGAAGCGACCGCCGCCACGCCTGTCGTCACGGCGGTCGTCACGCCGGTCGTCCCGCCCACGGAAACCGCCCGGCCGACCGCCGCGGTCGTCCCGACGGGGCCCGCGGGCACCACGGTCGTCCCGGCCCCGGAAGCCACCGCGCTCGCCGCCACGGCTGTCGTCCCGACGGAAGCCGCCCCGGTCGTCACGGCGGTCATCGCGGCGGTCATCGCGGCGGTCGTCACGACGGAAGGGGGGACGGTCGCCACCCCGGTCGTCACGCCGGTCATCGCGACGGAAGGCAGGGCGCTCGCCACCACGGTCGTCACGCCGGTCGTCACGACGGAAGGGAGGACGGTC
>NZ_WWJT01000709.1 GCF_009865385.1 Streptomyces sp. SID486
CCGCCCCCTGGCGGGGCGCCGCCCGGCCGCCCGCTCACGGGTGGGTCAGGGGCTCTCCGTGCGTGGGGTGGGTCGGTGGTCGTCTGTTCGCGGGTGGGTCAGGGGCTCCGTTCGTGGGGTGGGTCGGTGGTCGTCGGTTCGCGGGTGGGTCCGGGGCTCCGTTCGTGGGGTGGGTCGGTGGTCGTCGGTTCGCGGGTGGGTCAGGGGCTGTCCGTTCGCGGGTTGGGTCGGTGGTCGTCCGTTCGCGGGGTGGGCCAGTGGTCGCCCGCGGCGTAGGAGCGCACGGTCACCGTTTCCCCGGAGTGGCGTCGTACGACATGGGCCCGGCCGGACCCCGCCACCCGGGTCTCGCCGTCACCCACCACCAGCATCGTGTTCTCGTCCACGGCGACCCCGTACGGGACGTCCCCCCGGCCGACCGCCGCGACCAGCCGGGCCAGCGTCCCCCACTGCGCCGCGTGCACGTCCACGGCGAACGGCACCAGCCCGAGGCCCGCGCGCACCTCGACCTCCGCGAGGTCCTCGCCGGTCTCCTCCGGGCACACCGCCACGCCGTCCACCAGCCACCCGCCGACCACGGCCCGCCGCGCGGCGACCGCGGCACCGGCGGAGAACCCCGCGTACGGCACCCCCCGCTCGGCCAGCAGCTTCGGGAGCCGCTCCAGGCAGCCCGCGAGCGCGTCCTGGTACGCGGGGGTGAGCCCACCGCAGACCAGTAGCCCGTCGATCCCCTCCAGCCGGGCCTCGGGCTCGAACCGGCCGCCGAGCGGCACCAGCAGCGGCACCGGCGTACACGTCGGCGCGGACTGCCGCAGCGCCACCGCGTACCGCTCGAACTGCGCGGCCCCCTCGCCCTCGTCGACGATCAGACAACCGATGCGCCGCTCGCCGCTCACCTCCCGCAGAAACGGTTCGTACAGCTCGGCGCGGTCCCAGCCTCCACCGATCAGGAACGTACGACTGCCCATGCCCATGCCCTCCCCTTCGCACCCCGGTCGATCCTGCGGGGCGAATCTACGGGGCGGGCAGGACGGCCGTCGCCCCGATCGGCCGCCGGGGGAGCGGCCCGCCGACATCGGCCCCCTCGGCGAACCCGACCACGAGCCGTTCTGGCTCGACAGCGAGCAGCTCCGACTCGAGCGCGAGCCTTTCCGACTCGGCCGCGAGCCTTTCCGACTCAGCCGTGAGCTGTTCCGAGCCCCGCAACTCCGGGCATCGGCACCGGCACCGCAGCGCCGCGCAGTGCACCTCGCAGCCGGGGCAGCCAAGCCGGGTCGGCTGGGCCAGTGGGTCCGCTGGGCCGGTGGGTCCGCTGGGCCAGCTGGGCAAGTCGGGGCAGCGGCAGGGCAAGGTCAGCTTGATCGGCTGGGTGAGCCCAGCCCCTTCGGTGGGGCAGCCGGGTCAGCCGGGCAGGGTGGCCGGGCTGCCGCCGTTCGCCTCGTAACCGGCCACCGCGAGCGCGCGGTGGAGGGCGAAGGCGGCGGCCGGGTCGGCGGACAGGGTCCACGGCAGCGCGCCGACGTGCCCGTCGACGTGTATCAGCTGGTCCATGGCCTCGGCCCAGCGCTCCGCGCAGACCAGGAAGAAGGTCAGCAGATGCCGGACGTGCGGCAGCGTCGGGTCGTCGCGGTCCGCGCCGTGCACCGCGTGCAGCGCGCCGTGGATCGCCCTGCTGACGACCTCGCTCTGATAGAAGCTCGCGACCAGGTTCACCTCAGGGAGGTGCTCGAACACGGCGAACAGGGGCAGCGCGGGGAGCAGCGAGCCCTGCGGGGCGCGGGCCGCGGCGGCCTCGGCGAAGGAGTACGCCTGCTCGCGCGAACCGTGCCACTTCTCGCACCAGTAGTGCAGGGCGGCCAGATGCGCGCCCATGTGATGCGGGGCGCGGTCGAGGATCTTCAGCCACAACTGCTCGAACTCGGCCTGCGAATACCCCAGTCCGCGCGCGATGGACAGCTCGATGACGTACGGCACGGGGTCGCCGGGAGCCAGCAGGGCCGCCTGCTCGCACACCGTCCTGGCCTCCTCCATGATGATCCGGAAGTCGTCCGCGCCCGGCGAGGCCGTCCGCCATGCCTGCTGCACCAGGAACTCCGCGTGCACGGCGGCGCCGCCCGCGTCCTTGGGCTGCTCGGCCCGCCACACCCGCAGCCACTGGCCGCCAGGCGTCTCGTGCACCCCGCCGGGCCGCTGCTGGAGCTCCAGCGCGGCGGCGCCGGCGAACGCCTGCACCCGCTGC
This sequence comes from Streptomyces sp. SID486, assembly GCF_009865385.1. Taxonomy (GTDB): domain Bacteria; phylum Actinomycetota; class Actinomycetes; order Streptomycetales; family Streptomycetaceae; genus Streptomyces. Next base: position 2,240 of record NZ_WWJT01000709.1, read on the forward strand.
CAGCGCAGCTCGCCCGCGGACTCGGTGCCGGCCAGCAGCTGGGCGGCGGCCCGGTAGTCACGGGTGCGCTGCACCAGCTCCAGGACCTCCAGCAGATCCTGGTCCGGGCCGGGCAGACGTATGTCCAGCTCTTCCTGGCGCACGAAGCCGTAGGCCGCAGGGTCGGCGGCGTCCGGGTGTCCGGGAGGAACCAGCTCGATCCCGCCGCGCCTGCGCCGCAGGACGGGAAGCAGCACGAAGCTCAGCATGAGCAGCGCCATCAGCAGCCAGAGAATCGACATGCGTCAAGCGAACCAGACACCGCCGACAATTGGCGAACCCCGCCCCCGACCTGTGGACAACTCCCGATCGGAGCATGACAGGGGGCAACGGACGGGCGCGAACCGCGGAACGGGACGAGCGGGCCTCGCGTGACGGGACGAGCGGGTCCAGCAGGACGGGACGAGCGGCTTCGCCGAACATGACGGGCGGGCCCGGGAGCGGGACGAGCGGGTTCGCGGAACATGACGGACGGGCCCGGGAAGCGTGACGAGCGGGGCCCCGGAAGGCGACGGGCGGTCCCGCCGGGCGCGGCGACCGGTCGCCGCCAGCGGGGCGAACGGGATTCCAGAAGTCCAGAACATGACGACAGACCCATTGCGGACGTCAGGAACCTGCCGGGCGCACTACGCTCGGTGCACATGAGCGACAGGCATATCAGCGAACACTTCGAGACCCTCGCGATCCACGCGGGCAACACCGCGGATCCCCTCACCGGCGCGGTCGTCCCGCCGATCTACCAGGTCTCGACCTACAAGCAGGACGGCGTCGGCGGGCTCCGCGGCGGCTACGAGTACAGCCGTAGCGCCAACCCGACCCGCACCGCCCTGGAGGAGAACCTCGCGGCGCTGGAGGGCGGTCGCCGTGGCCTCGCCTTCGCGTCCGGCCTGGCGGCCGAGGACACACTGCTGCGTACGCTGCTCAGCCCCGGCGACCACGTGGTGATCCCGAACGACGCCTACGGCGGCACCTTCCGGCTGTTCGCCAAGGTCGCCACCCGCTGGGGGGTGGAGTGGTCGGTCGCCGACACCAGCGACCCGTCGGCCGTCCGGGCCGCGATCACCCCGAGGACCAAGGCCGTCTGGGTGGAGACCCCGTCCAACCCGCTGCTCGGCATCACCGACATCGCGGCCGTCGCCCAGGTCGCCCATGACGCGGGCGCCCGGCTCGTCGTCGACAACACCTTCGCCACGCCCTACCTTCAGCAGCCGCTGTCGCTCGGCGCGGACGTCGTCGTGCACTCCCTGACCAAGTACATGGGCGGTCACTCGGACGTGGTCGGCGGTGCGCTGATCGTCAGCGACCCGGCGCTCGGCGAGGAGCTGGCCTACCACCAGAACGCGATGGGCGCCGTCGCCGGCCCCTTCGACTCCTGGCTGGTGCTGCGCGGCACCAAGACGCTCGCGGTGCGCATGGACCGGCACAGCGAGAACGCCACGAAGATCGCCGACATGCTGACCCGGCACCCGCGCGTGACCGGCGTCTGCTACCCCGGGCTGCCCGACCACCCCGGCCACGACGTCGCCGTCAAGCAGATGAAGGCGTTCGGCGGCATGGTGTCGTTCCGGGTCGAGGGCGGCGAGGCAGCCGCGATCGAGGTGTGCAACCGCGCCAAGATCTTCACCCTCGGCGAGTCCCTCGGCGGAGTCGAGTCCCTCATCGAGCACCCCGGCCGGATGACCCACGCCTCCGTGGCGGGCTCCCTGCTGGAGGTCCCGGCCGACCTGGTGCGTCTGTCGGTCGGCATCGAGAACGTCGAAGACCTGCTGGAAGACCTCAAGCAGGCCCTCGGCTAGCAGCCGGCCCGGCCGGACCCACCGGCCGGATGCGAGGACAAGGCCACCGACCAGGATCACCGACCGGGTCACCAGCGGGGTTCACCAGCCGGGCTCACCAGTCGGTGACCGGTGGAGTCGTCTGCGAGGGCGGCTCCACCCACGGGTGGGCGGTGGCCGACCACACGGCGAAGGCGACGGCCACCGCGCACGCCAGCACCCACAGCGCCCGGCGGGCGAGCCGCCGCCTGCGCAGCAGACGGTCCCCGCGCCGCACCGCGTCGGCGCACAGCTCGGGCGGCACCGGCGCCACGGCACGCTCCATGACCCGCCGCACGGCCTGCTCCCGCTCGCCCCGCTTCACGACGGCCTCCGGGACCGGCCACGGCCCGCCCGTACGACGCCGGGGCCGCCCGCACGCCGGCCCGCGTGCCTGGGCCCCC
>NZ_WWJT01000710.1 GCF_009865385.1 Streptomyces sp. SID486
GCCGGCGGCGGTGAGGGGGACGGCGAGGCCCGCGGCCAGGGCGCCGGTGGCGGCCATGAGGGTCATCGCCAGGCCCGTCATGACGCCGATGCGGTCGGGGAAGTCACGCTTGATGACCGCGGGCATGAGCACGTTGCCGAGGGCGATGCCCGCACCGGCGACCAGGGTGCCGGCGAACAGGGCGGCCTGGGTGGGCAGGGTGCGGAGCAGGATGCCGGCGAGGATGAGGACGAGGGCACCGGCGAGGACCGTCTCGGTGCCGGTGCGCCGGGCGAGGACGGGCGCGACGGGCGCGAAGACCCCCAGGCAGAGCACGGGGAGTGTGGTGAGGACGGCGGCCTGCGTGCCGGAGAGGTGGAGGTCGGCCTGCAGGGTGGCGAGGACGGGCGGGATGCCGGTGATCGCCGCGCGGAGGTTCAGGGTCAGGAGGATGAGGCCCACGACGGAGAGGGCGCCGGCGCGGTGGCCGGAGCGCGGGGCGGGGAGGGTGCGGGTGCGTCTGGACCTGGTGCTGGACGGCACGGGTTGTTCCCTGGGGTGAGGTGCTGGCTCGGTCGGTGGCATCGAGAAACGGCCCCCTCCGGGTGCCGGTGCGGGGTGTGGTCCGCGTCGGTGTCCGGAGGGAGCCGTGACGGGGTGGGGCGGTGTCAGGTCAGACGCCGGCGGCGGCCTTCCGGGCCTGGTGCCAGGGGCAGGCGTCCTTGCCGGCCGCGAGTGCGGCGGCGGTGGCCGCCGTGGCGGCGGTCCCCTTGTACGCGGCCGGGTCGGCGGTGCCGTTGGTGCCGAGCTGGTTGAGGATCTCCTCGGAGAGCAGGTCCTGGCGGCCCTTGAGGGCGGTGGCGATCTCCGCGTCGCTCGCGAAGACCATCTCGGCGGCGACGTTGTCCTGCACGATCCGGGCGAGGTTGTCCCGGGCGACGGCGATGGGATCGCTGAGGATCTCGGCGGTGGGCACGTCGATCAGGTGCGAGTCGGCCTTGGACTGGTCCATGCACCGCTTGATGATGATGGACGCCTGGTTGAGGACGCTGGTGGTCCAGATGGAGAACACGACCACGTACAGGTCGCTCCAGGCGGCCTCACCGAGCTTGGTGCGCCACTTCTTCAACTGCCCTTCGATGCCGTCGATCTGGGCCTTGGCCGAGAAGACCATGTTGGTGCGGATCTTCGGGTAGACCTTGTTCGAGAAGACGTCGTAGCCGGGGATGTCGAAGGTCTGGTCGTGCAGGACCCCGTCGATGTAGTGGATCGCCTCGTCCAGGATGAACTTGCAGCTGTCGTGCAGGTCCTTGGGGAGGTTCGCGGCGGTGAGCTTGTCGCGGGCGGTGGCGAGGGTGGTCCCGAAGCTGGTGAGCGGGGTGACCCAGGAGCGGTCCGACTGCCCCTTGGCGGCGACCATGTCGAGGTCGTGGGCGTCGATGCGGTCCCGGTTGGGGACGTTGGGGACCTGGTCGCTGAGGTACTGGGCGAGCACCGAGTAGATGCCCAGCGGGATGTGCGCGATCGACTTGGCCAGTTCGAAGTACTCGGGGACCGGCTGCACGGTCTCCGTCGTGCCGTTGTGGAGCAGCGTGAACTGTCCGCCGGTGGCGGTGTTCGTGACGACGATCATCGGCGACAGCCGCTTGGAGAGGTCGGCCTTGAGCGCGGCGTAGTTGCTGCGCATGTCGGCGTTGACCTTGCGTATCGCGTCGCGGGCGTCCTTCTGGGCCGCGTTCGACGTCGTGGGGGTGCCCGGCCCGTCGGCCGCGGAGGCCTGGGTGACGGTGCCGAGCACAGCGGCGGTGCCGACGGCGGTGGCACCCGCGAGGACGGTTCTTCGTGTGGTCACTGGGGTGTGTTCCTTCTGTTCGAAGGGGGCGCGGATCGGTCCGCACCCGCCACCACGTGACCGTATGGGCACGGGAGTTGACCGGGCTATTAGCGGATCACACCGTAGTTCTCGCCACACACTGTGTGATCACCGCTCATTTTTCACTAATGGAAGTTCCGCTTTCGTTTCGGGCAAACGGAACATTACATACCGATGGCCGCCGCGGGGACCGCGCGCCCGGGGAACGAGACACCCGGCCGCCCGCGACGGGGTTCCGGTGAGGCTCAGCCGAGTTCGGCCGCCGACGGCACCACGACGCCGTACAGGTCGCCGATCGTGGCGAGCGCGCCGTGGTGGAGGGCGTCCGCGGACACCCCGGCCACCGAGGTCTGGAGCGGCCGGGTCGCGGAGGCGTCGGCCACCACGGTCGGCCGGTTCCCGCGCAGGAAGGCGCCCTGGGCGGTGAAGGCGACGCACATGTGGGTCATGAACCCGGCGATCACCACGTCCTTGTTCCCGGCGGCGTCCACCAGGTCCCCGAGGTCGGTGTCGAGGAAGGCGTCGGGCTTCGTCTTGACGACGGTCTCCTCACCGTCGACCGGAGCGACCTTGGGGTGGATCCGGCCGATCTCGGCGCGGATGTCGTACGGGGTGCCCTCACCGCCGTCGTTGACGACGTGGATGACCTTCGCACCGGCCTCACGGGCCTTCGCGAGCAGTGCGGCACCCGCGTCGAGCGCGGCCTCCCAGCCGGACAGCTCCATGACGCCCTGGGTGTAGGTGTTCTGGTAGTCGATCAGGATCACCGTCGCGGCCGCGAGCGACGCGGGGGTGTCGTCGAAGGCGTTGAGCTGGCGCAGGGTGGTCGTAGGCATGCCTGTACCTCAAGTCGTCTGTCTGGGTGGTGAGTTCGGGCCGTGTGCCGAGCGGCGGCCCCGACCGGAACGCTACGTGAGCGGGAATGTGTCAGCAATGTCGTCCAACTTGCAGAAACAGACATCGCCGGCCGCGTCGCACGGCGGGACGCGGCGCGACCCGGCCGACTCCCCGGCTGCCCCGGCTGCCCCGGCCGC
>NZ_WWJT01000711.1 GCF_009865385.1 Streptomyces sp. SID486
CAGGCGGTCAGGCGGTCAGGCGGTCAGGCGGTGCGCCTCTACTCGAACGGGTCGAACTCGTCGTACTCCCGCAGGGATTCGTCGCGCTCCGCCTGCTTGTCCCGGCGGCGCTGGGCCGCGGGACGGGTCGCGTCGAAGCGGTGGTCCTCGCCACGCCGGCCGAGCATCTCCGCGCCGGCCATGACGGTCGGCTCCCAGTCGAAGACGACCGCGTTCTCCTCCGGGCCGATGGCGACGCCGTCGCCCGCGCGGGCACCCGCCTTCATCAGCTTCTCCTCCACGCCGAGGCGGTTGAGCCGGTCGGCGAGGTAGCCGACGGCCTCGTCGTTGTTGAAGTCGGTCTGGCGGACCCAGCGTTCGGGCTTCTCGCCGCGCACCCGGAACAGCGGCTCGCCGCCGGACTCCTCGCGGACCACGGTGAAGCCCGCGTCGTCCACGGCCTTGGGCCGGATGACGATCCGGGTCGCCTCCTCCTTCGGCTTCGCGGCACGCGCCTTGCCGACCAGCTCACCGAGGGCGAAGGTCAGCTCCCGCAGCCCGATGTGGGCCACGGCCGACACCTCGAAGACCCGGTATCCGCGGGCCTCCAGGTCGGGGCGGACCATCTCGGCGAGGTCCTTGCCGTCCGGGACGTCGACCTTGTTCAGGACGACGATGCGGGGCCGGTTGCCCAGCCCGCCGTACTGCCGCAGCTCCTCCTCGATGATGTCGAGGTCGGAGACCGGGTCGCGGTCCGACTCCAGCGTCGCGGTGTCCAGCACGTGCACCAGGACGCTGCACCGCTCCACGTGCCGCAGGAACTCCAGGCCCAGGCCGCGCCCCTGGCTGGCACCGGGGATGAGACCGGGCACGTCGGCGATGGTGTACACGGTGGAACCGGCGGTCACCACGCCCAGGTTCGGGACGAGCGTCGTGAACGGATAGTCGGCGATCTTCGGCTTGGCCGCGCTGAGCACGGAGATCAGCGAGGACTTGCCGGCGCTCGGGTAGCCGACGAGGGCCACGTCGGCGACGGTCTTCAGCTCCAGGACGATGTCCTGCAGGTCACCGGGCACGCCCAGCAGCGCGAAGCCGGGCGCCTTGCGGCGGGCCGAGGCCAGCGCCGCGTTGCCCAGACCGCCCCGGCCGCCCTGCGCGGCGACGTACGAGGTGCCGTGGCCGACCAGGTCGGCGAGCACGTTGCCGGCCTTGTCCAGGACGACCGTGCCGTCCGGCACCGGCAGGACCAGGTCCTCGCCGTCCTTGCCGGAACGGTTGCCGCCCTCGCCGGGCTTGCCGTTGGTGGCCTTGCGGTGCGGGGAGTGGTGGTAGTCGAGCAGCGTCGTGACCGACTGGTCGACGGTCAGGATGACGTCGCCGCCGCGGCCGCCGTTGCCGCCGTCGGGGCCGCCGAGCGGCTTGAACTTCTCACGGTGGACGGAGGCACAGCCGTGGCCTCCGTTACCCGCGGCGACATGCAGTTCGACGCGGTCCACGAAGGTGGTCATGGGGTGCCTCCAGCACTTCGGTACGTACGGTATGTCTCTTGCGTAACACGCGAAAGGCGGACCCGCCTTCCCGACCGGGAAGTGAGGTCCGCCTCGCGAAAGGTTCGAACGTTACGTTCGGTCGATGCCGTGAATCAGACGATTCAGGCGACCGGAACGATGTTCACGACCTTGCGGCCACGGTGGCTGCCGAACTCCACCGCACCGGCCTGGAGGGCGAACAGCGTGTCGTCGCCGCCACGGCCGACACCGGCGCCGGGGTGGAAGTGGGTGCCGCGCTGACGGACCAGGATCTCACCCGCGTTGACGACCTGACCGCCGAAGCGCTTCACGCCGAGCCGCTGGGCATTGGAGTCGCGACCGTTCCGGGTGGACGATGCGCCCTTCTTGTGTGCCATTTCTCCTCAGTCCCTTACTTCGCAGCCGCGGGGATCTCAGTGACCTTGATCGCCGTGTACTGCTGGCGGTGGCCCTGACGACGGCGGTAGCCGGTCTTGTTCTTGTAGCGCAGAATGTCGATCTTCTGGCCCTTGTGGTGGTCCACGACCTCGGCCTGGACCTTGATGCCGGCCAGCACCCACGGGTCGCTGGTCACAGCGTCGCCGTCGACAACGAGCAGGGTCGAGAGCTCGACCGTGTCGCCAACCTTGGCAGTGGAAATCTTGTCAACCTCAACGATGTCGCCGACAGCAACCTTGTGCTGGCGACCACCGCTGCGCACGATGGCGTACACGCGGATCTCACTTTCGCTCGAAGAAACGGCACCCCCGCAGGCCAGTCGCCCAGGGAAGACCACGGGCGACCTCTCCCGGCCCGCCTTGCGCCCGGGAGGAAGAGGTTTACGGGGATGTGGCATGTTCAGTGGACACGCCGACGGTCAAGGTTACGGGGCCACGACCGAGGGGGTCAAACCGGGTCCAGGGGTTGTGCGGACCGTCACTCGGGACGGGCCTCACGGGTGCGCGGCCGGCCGGGTCGTGGGTGACCCGGCCGGCCGCGCACCGCGGGCGTCAGCCCTCGTCGCCGGCGGTGGAGACCGTGGTGGTCTTCTTCGCCGTCGACTTCGCGGCGGCCGTCTTGGCGGTCTTCGTCGCCTTCTTGGCCGTCGTCTTCTTGGCGGCCGTCTTCTTGGCCACGGTCTTCTTGGCGGCGGTCTTCTTCGCCGGGGCCTTCTTGGCCGCCTTGCGGGCGGTCTTCTTGGCCGGCGCGGCCTCCTCGGCCGCCGGCTCCCCGGTCGCCGGCTCCGCGGTCACCGCGGCCTCCGCCGTGGCACCCCCGGCAGCCTCGGTCACCGGCACCTCGTCGGCCGTACCCGACGGGACGACCACGACGGCCGTCTCCTCGGACGCGGTCGGCGCGGTGGCCTTGCGCA
>NZ_WWJT01000712.1 GCF_009865385.1 Streptomyces sp. SID486
GGGGGCCGGGGCGGGGCCCCGGGGTCGTGAGGACGGCGGTGCGGGCGGCGTCTGCGGCGCCGCGCACGCGGGCCCGGCACCGGGGCCGTCCCCCATGTCCACCCACACATCGGGGGCGCAGACCACCAGTCGGCCGGTGGTGGACGTGTGATCGACGGTGACTCCCGTGTCACCGTGCTGGGGCAGCGGACACAGGACGGCAGCCGCCCCCAGCCCGACACTGATCCAGCCTCCCACCAGCGGCTCCTAGCCATGACGACGTGATCTGAGACGCGTCCCGCCGCTCGACGGGACGCCGGCGCCGGCGCGGTGAAGCGGCGGCACCGGACGTAACGATCACGGGCGGGGCCGGACACGGACGGCGTCACCCGAACGGGCAACCGCCCGCGGACGAGTACGACCGACCGCTCCCCGGCCGCTCCGAGGGCAGAAGTTGCTCAGCCCCCCATCGGTGGAACCCTGGTGGGATGAGCAAGACCGCGCTGATCGTCATCGACATGATCAACACGTACGAGCACAAGGACGCCGAACTGCTGATGCCTTCGGCGGAGTCGGTCGTACCGGTCGTCGCCGGGCTGCTGCGACGCGCACGGCGGCACGGGGCCCCGGTCGTCTACGTGAACGACAACTTCGGCGAATGGCGCTCGCACCACGGCGAGGTGCTGGAACACGCGCTGGCGAGCCCCCACGCCCACCTGGTCGAGCCGCTGAAACCCGACGCGGAGTCCCTCTTCGTCCTGAAGGCACGGCATTCGGTGTTCTTCGAGACGCCGCTGCAGTACCTGCTGCACCAGCAGGGCATCGACCAGCTGGTGCTGACCGGGCAGGTCACGGAGCAGTGCGTGCTCTACTCGGCCCTCGACGCCCACATCCGCCACTTCCAGGTGATCGTCCCCGAGGACGCCGTCGCACACATCCACGAGGACCTGGCGCGGGCGGCACTGCAGATGATGGAGCGGAACATGGGCGCCCGCGTATGCCGGAGCGAGGAGCTCTGGAAGTAGCACCCCGTCCGCCGCCCCCCCGTCCCGTCACCCCGCCACTGGGCCATCGCGGCCCGGTCGCCCCGGCCCTCGTGATCCGGTCGCCCCGCCGTCGCGGTACCGCCGCCCCGCCACGGCGCCCCCCCGCGTCAGGCCGGGGCCTCCGGCAGGTCCGCCGCCGACTCCTGCGGAGTGAGGTCCGGGCGCAGCCGGAGCCAGGACGGCTGGCGCAGCATGCCGTGCCGGGTCCGGGTGCTGTAGGCGACCTCGCCCACCAGCCGGGGCAGCACCCAGCGTGCCTGCGTGATCCGGGGTGCCGGGTCGAAGGGGCACCGGTCGCTCGCCTCGTCGTGGAGCAGCTCCGCCAGCCGGCCGCGCTCCGCCTCGCTCCAGCCCGTGCCGACCCCGCCGACGTACCGCAGCCGCCCGCCCGGGTCGCGCTGGCCGACGAGCACCGCTCCGGGCAGCCCGGTCAGCCGGCCCTTGCCGGGCAGCCAGCCGCCGACGATCACGTCCTCGGCGCGCATGTTCCGGATCTTGATCCAGGCGCGCGAGCGGACTCCCGGCTCGTACACCGAGTCCAGCCGCTTGCACACCAGCCCCTCCAGTCCGTGCTCCCGCGTGGCGCGCAGCGCCTCGGCTCCGTGCCCGGTCACGGCGCCCGGAGTCGACCAGTACGGTCCGGCCAGACCCAGTTCCGTCAGCCGGGCCCGCCGGCGCACGTACGGCAGCCTCACCAGTGACTCCGTCAGGAAGGGCACGTCGAAGAGCACCAGGTGCACCGGCACCTGGGCGGCCCGGCGCGCCGCCCGCGCCGGGGCGTGCGCGAGGCCCATCCGGCTCTGCAGCAGCTGGAAGTCGGCCCGCCCGTGCTCGTCCAGGGCCAGCACCTCGCCGTCCAGTACGGCGGGTGTGCCGGGCAGGGCGGCTCCCAGCGGGCGGAGCTCCGGGTACGCCGCGGTGATCTCCTCACCGGAGCGGGCGCGCAGCAGGACGCTGCCGTCCCCGGGCAGGTAGACCATCACCCGCTGGCCGTCCTGCTTGGTCTCGTACGCCCACCGCGCGTCCTGGGCGGCGGGCGGCAGACCGCCGGGGGTGGCGAGCATCGGCGCGATGAGCGGCAGGGTCACGGCGGTCACGGCAGAAGATCTCGACCGGCCCCGCGGCCCTCACGCGCCTTTCGCCCCCGGTTCCCCTGAACGGGCCCGCGCGCCCGGGGCCGGTCCCGGGACGGACTCACGCGGCGGACTCGGCCGACGGCTCGGTGGGGGACGGGGTGCCGGGCGGGAAGGCCGGCTCCTGTCAGGAAGGGCGTGGCCTGTCAGGAGGGGCGTGGCCTGTCAGGAGGGGCGTGGCCGGTCAGGACGGGCGTGGCCGGTCAGGACGGGCG
>NZ_WWJT01000713.1 GCF_009865385.1 Streptomyces sp. SID486
GGCGGGTGCGCCCGTACCGGCCGGGACTCCGGCTCGGGGTACGGCGGGAACGCCTGTGCCGGCCGGGGCTCCGGCGCCGGCCCCGGCGGTGGCCGTGGCCGTGGTTCCCTCCGGGACCCCGGTTCCGGCGGGAGCGGCGGCGCCCTCCGAGGTTCCGGTTTCCGCAAGTGCCCGTGCCACGACCCCCGTCGCTCCGGTGCCCGCCTCACCAGCGCCCGGGGCGCCGGTCCCCGGGCGGGCCGTGGTGCCCGGCTGACCGGGCCGCGACCGGTCCGTGCCGTCCGTCCGGTGTTCCGGGCGGACGGCACGACGGCCCGCGCGGTGACGCGCGGGCCGCCTCACGTCCCGCTCCCGGCCCGCGGCGTCCCGTCAGGCCGTGCCGCCTCCGCCCAGGCGGCCGAAGTGCTCCTCCAGGACCGACGAGCGACGCCAGTACTCGTCCTCGTCGATCTCGCCGGAGGCGAAGCGGCGGCCGAGGACCGCGAGCGGCGAGCCGCCCGCCGGGCGGCCCCGCTCCACCGGACGCCAGGAACCGCCGCGTCCGCGCCAGGCGGTGCGGCGCAGGACGGTGACGGCGCCCACCACCACGGCCGCCCAGATCAGGGGGAAGAACAGGATCCACGGGCCGGGCCCGCCGTCCCATTGCGCCAGTGTCCGCATCTCGGGTCGTCTCCCTCGTCGTTCGGATGGTTCGGGTGCTCCGGGCGCTCCGGGTGTTCCGGGTGCTTCCGGTGCTTCCGGTGCTTCGGGTACTCCGGGTGCTCCGGGTGTCCCGGGTGCTCCGGGTGTCCCGGGTGCTCCGGGCGCTTCCGGTGCTCCGGGCGCTTCCGGGTGCTTCCGGTGCTCCGGGCGCTTCCGGGTGCTTCCGGTGCTCCGGGCGCTTCCGGGTGCTTCCAGTGCTCCGGGTGTCCCGGGTGCTTCCAGTGCTTCGGGGTGCGGTACCGAGGCTCCCTCCGGCAGGCGGTCGGCGTCGTCGTGCGGCCGGCTGCACCCCGCGTACCTCCCCTGGAGTACGGAGCCGGTGACCGGCTGCTCCCGGCGGCCCCACGCGCCCGTCCGCCGTACCCGTCCGCCGTACTCACTGGATTTCTGTAACTACTGGTATGTACAGTGGGCGCATGAACACCTCCGAACGGCTGATCGAGTCCACTCGGGAGCTGCTGTGGGAGCGCGGGTACGTGGGCACCAGCCCCAAGGCGATCCTGGAGCGCGCCGGGGCCGGCCAGGGCAGCATGTACCACCACTTCAAGGGCAAGCCCGATCTCGCCCTGGCCGCCGTCCGGCGCACCGCGCAGGAGATGCGGGCCACCGCCGAGGCCGTGCTCGGCGGTCCGGGCACGCCGTACGAGCGCATCGAGGCGTACCTGACGCGCGAGCGGGACGTACTGCGCGGCTGCCCTGTCGGCCGGCTCACGATGGACCCGGAGGTGATCGCGAGCGAGGAACTGCGCGCCCCGGTCGACGAGACGATCGCCGCCATTCGTGAGCGGATCGCCGCGATCGTCGAGGAGGGCAAGCGGCAGGGCCGGTTCGCACCCGGTCTGGACGGCCAGGACATCGCCGCCGCCGCCCTCGCGACCGTGCAGGGCGGCTATGTCCTGGCCCGCGCCTCCGGGTCACCCGCCGCGTTCGACGCCGGTGTGCGCGGCCTCCTCTCCCTGCTCGCCGCGCCGGACCCCGGACGGCAGGACTGAGTCACGTGCGCGCCGCCGCACGGCGCCCCGGATCCGCTCCTCCGACCACTCCGGCGGCGGCCGTCCCACCACGGACCGCCCCGCCCTGCCACGCCCGTCATGACGGAAGGAACCCCTGTTGCACGCCATGCAGTACGAGTTGACCCTCCCGGCCGACTACGACATGGACGTCATCCGTGCCCGGGTGGCGCGCGTCAAACCGCTGCTGGAGGACTGGGAGGGCCTCGGCTGCAAGGCGTACCTGGTGCGTGAGCGCGGGGTGCACGGCTCGCCGGTGAACCAGTACGCGCCGTTCTACCTGTGGAACACGGCCGAGGGCATGAACCGCTTCCTGTGGGGAGGCCCCTTCCAGCGGCTCGTCGACGACTTCGGCAGACCCGCGGTACGGCAGTGGACCGGTCTCGCCGTCGCCGAGGGCGGCGGCGCCCGGCCGGCGTTCGCGGTGCGGCGGAGGCAGCCCGTCCCCGAGGGGGTGGAGTTGACGCCGCTGATGGAGGACGCGGCGGCCACAACGGAGCGGCTGGCGGCACAGGAGGGTGCCGTGCTCGCGGCGGCGGCCGTGGACGCGCACCGCTGGGAACTGTTGCACTTCTCGCTGTGGGAGCAGGACACCCCCGTGGCCGACGGCGACGTCTTCGAGGTGCTGCACCTGTCCGCACCCGGCCGGGACCGCCTTCCGCGCGGGCGGCAGTGGTGACCCAGGTCCGTACGGTTCTCGGCGACGTCCGGCCCCAGGACCTGGGCGTGTGCGACGCCCACGACCATCTCTTCCTGCGCAGCCCGCAGTTGCCGGGTCAGGAACTGGACGACGCCCGTGCCGCGCGGGCCGAACTGGCGGCCTTCCGGGCC
>NZ_WWJT01000714.1 GCF_009865385.1 Streptomyces sp. SID486
GCCAGTTCGCCGCGCGCGTCGGCGGTGACGGCGGCATCGAGCCCGGCCGCGCCGAGCGTGCCCCGCACGGCGCCGGGCCAGACCGCGAGCACGGCCCCGCGCGGGGCGGGTCCGTCGACCACCGTGGCCGTGGTCACCGGTTCGCCCGCGGCGACCGACGCGGCGAGCGCACCGAAGGCCGGGTCGGACCCCGGCGTCACCGGCCGGACCAGCACGGTGATCTCCCCGCCGCAGGTCAGCCCGACGGCGAACGCGTCCTCGTCGCTGTAGCCGAAGGTCGCGAGCCGGGCCGTGCCGCTCGCCACGACCTCCTGCGCGAGCTCGAACACCGCCCCTTCCACACACCCGCCGGACACACTGCCCAGCACCTCGTCGTCCGGCCCCACCGCCATGGCCGCGCCCGGCCCGCGCGGCGCACTGCGGCTGACCGCGACGACCGTGGCGAGCCCGAACGGGACCCGGGCCGCGTACCAGCGCTCCAGCGCCGGCAGGATCTCACGCACCGTCCACTCCTCTCCCCGCCGGCTCTCCGGCCGCCGTCTCTGCGGCCGACGCCCCGCGCACCACCGCCGCCAGCCGCTCCAGCGCCGCGAGACTGTGCCCCTCCACGAAGGCGTCGACGCTGGGCAGGGCCGCCGCCATCCCGGCGGCGAGCGGCGCGTAACCGGGGCGGGCCTTGCGCGGGTTGGCCCAGATCACCTGATGGGCCAGGCCGTGCAGCCGGCGCATCTGCGCGCCCAGCAGCTCCGGATCGCCGCGCTCCCAGCCGTCCGAGAGCAGGACCACGACAGCGCCGCGCGCCATGCCGCGCTGACCCCAGCGGTTCAGGAACTCCCGCAGCAGCTCGCCGAGCCGGGTGCCGCCGCGCCAGTCGGGTACGGCGGCGGCGACGGCGGCCATGGCCAGGTCCGGGTCGCGGTGCGTCAGCTCGCGGGTGGCCCGGGTCAGCCGCGTACCGACGGTGAACACCTCCGTGCGGCCCCCGCGCACGGCCGCGTGCGCGAACCGCAGCAGCGCGTCGGCGTACGGCGCCATCGAACCGCTCACGTCGACCAGCAGCACGACCCGCCGAGGCCGGGCCACGCGCGCGTGCCGGCGCAGCCGGGCCGGCTCCCCGCCGCGCCGCAGCAGCTCGCGTACGGTGCGGCGCGGGTCGACCTC
>NZ_WWJT01000715.1 GCF_009865385.1 Streptomyces sp. SID486
ATGTACCGCACCGGCGACCTGGCCCGCTGGACCGGCGAGCGCGTCCTCGACTTCCGCGGGCGCGCCGACGACCAGCTCAAGGTGCGCGGCGTGCGCATCGAGCCGGCCGAGGTGGAGAGCGCGCTCGCGGCCTGCCCCGGGGTACGGCGGGCCGTCGTCGCCGCACGCCCCGACGCAGCCGGCGGCAAGCGGCTGGCGGCATGGCTGCTGCCGGACCCGGCGGCGGACGACGAGTGGCCCGGGCTCCTGCGCCGGGTCCGGGAGTTCGCCGCCCGGCGGCTGCCCGCCCACCTCGTGCCCTCCGTATGGGCCCGCATCGACCACGTACCGCTCACCCGCCACGGCAAGACGGACCGGACCGCACTGCCCGAGCCGACGGGTGACGTGACCGGCGGCGCCACCCGCGGCGCCCATGGCGCCCACCGCACCCGTGCTCCGCGTGACGAGCGCGAACGGCGGCTGTGCGCGCTGTTCGCGGAGGTGCTCGGCGTACCCGACGCCCACCCGGACACCGACTTCTTCGCGGCCGGCGGGCACTCCCTGACCGCCCTGCGCCTGGCCTCCAAGGCGCGGGTGGCGCTGACCACCCTGTTCGCGGCACCGACCCCGGCCCTGCTCGCCGCCCGCACCGCCCCCGCCCCCGACACCGACCTGGCCCCCCTCCTCA
>NZ_WWJT01000716.1 GCF_009865385.1 Streptomyces sp. SID486
ACGGCCCCGGTGCTCCTCGACGGCCCGCCCGCGGACGCGGCCGGGCCGGGGACCGCCCCGTACACCCTGGTGACCGTCTTCGAGCCGATCGGCAGCCTCGCGGGCGACTCCGAGGGGCTCGGCGAACTGCTCGCCGGCGCGCTTGCGCTCGCCGCGCGCGGGACCACCGTGGTGCTGGCCGGCTGGGGGCCGCCGGAGCGCTGCGCCACTTCCGGGGTGCTGCGGGTGGCCACCCGGCTGGCCGATCCGCTGCGCAGCGCGCGCAGCTGGCGTCCCGCCCGGCGGGACGATCTGGAGGAGGTCGCCGGGCGGGCCGGGCTGAAACCGGACGGCTCGGGCCGGGTCTCCTGTCCCTTCGGGTACGCCGATACCGACAGTGCCGTACGGGGGCTGCTGTCGACCGGCCTGTTCGACGCGGCGATCGCGGCGACCGACGCCAAGCAGGTCGACAAGGAGCTGACGGAGGCCCTGCACCGGCACCGCCGCCCGGACGGCACCGTGTGGATGCCGAACGTCTTCCGCTACCTGATCGCCCGGGTGCCCTAGGGATCGTCTTCAAAGGTGATCAAGTGATGAGGGATCATGCTTGTCGTGGTGCGTCGTCATGAGCTTTCGGATGCCGAGTGGGCAGTGTTGTCGCGGTTCCTGCCGAGTTCGGGGACCGCAGGGCGGCCCCGTTTGGACGACCGGGTGGTACTGAACGGG
>NZ_WWJT01000717.1 GCF_009865385.1 Streptomyces sp. SID486
CCGGAGCCCTGCTGGTCGAACAGCGCCCCGCCGGCGGCCAGTTCGAGGGCGGCGCCCCCGGTGGTGCCGGGCGCGGTACGGTCCAGCGGGACGCGGGTGAGCGCCTGCCGGTACGCCTCGCCGCCGTGCACCAGCACCGTGCCGCCCAGCCGGATGACGGCCCGGCGGCGGGAGAGGGCGAGCAGCGCGAACAGCACGGGGTGGGAACGGGTGTACACGCGTCGGTCCCGGCGTCGCGCCCGCCGGGCCCCGGATGTGACGGTCATCGAATGTGCACTTCCTGCGGTCGGAGGGTCGGAGGGTCGGAGGGCCGGAGGGGCCGGAGGTCGTAGGGGCGGATGGCCGGAAGGGTCGGAGGGTCCGCGGAAGGTCGGAAGGTCGGAAGGTCGGAAGGTCGGAGGGGCCGGAGGGCGGAGGGGCGGAAGGTCGGAGGGTCGGAGGGCGATTGCGGTGGTCCCGGTGCCACGGCGGCGTCCTGCGGGCGCCCCGCGCCCGCGGCCCGGTGCAGGCCCCCGCGCACCACCACCCGCCTCGCGCCCGCGGCCCGGTGCAGGCCCCCGCGTACCACCACCCGCCTCGCGCCCGCGGCCGGTGCAGGCCGCCGCGCAACCACCCGTGGCGGCCCGGCCTTCATCATTGGCCCGCCCGCGGCCCGGTGCAGGCCGCCGCGTACCACCACCCGCGGCGGGCCGGCCCTCATCGTCGGCCCCCCACCGCCAGGTGCCGGGCGGCCAGCCGCGCCGTGGCCGCCCGGTCGGGCTTGCGGGAGCGTCCGGACAGCGGGACCTCGGCGAACAGCACCGCGTCGGGCCGGGCGGCCCCCATGCGCGCCAGCGGCTTCTCCAGCGCGGCCCGCAGCGCCGGCCGGGCGGCACCCCGTCCCGGCTGTACGACGGCGACCAGACGCTCGTCGCCGTCCCCGGCCGGTACGCCGACCAGCAGCGCCAGTTCGACGCCTGGCACGTGCAGCGCGGGCTCGTACAGGCCCGGGTAGATGTTCTCGGCGTCCCTGAGCACCATGTCCTTGGCGCGGCCCTCCAGGACGATCCGGCCGGAGTCCAGCCGCGCCCGGTCACCGGTGGCCACCCACGGGTCGGGCGCCTCGCCCAGGTAGCGGTGGCGGGCGGCCGGCCCGGTGAGCAGCAGTTCGCCCGAGGTGCCCGTGCGGGCCACCACGCCCGGCAGCGGCGCGCCCACCAGGTCGCCCGTGCCGTCGTGGGCGGCCTTGTCGGCCTGCTCGACGGCCGCGGCGGGGAACAGCTCGGTCAGCGCGTACACGCCCCACGCCTCCTCGGCGCCGGCCTCCTTCACGCGGGTGAGCAGTCCCGCGCTCGCCGGGGCCGAACCCGTCCACACCCGGCCGCTGAACCGGGCCCCTTCCGCCAGGGCCGCCCGCAGCTGCGGCGGTGTCAGATAGGTGGCCTGCGGGCCGAGCCGGCGCAGCTGCCGGGCCAGGACGCGGGGGGACCGGGCGGGCAGCGCCACCGGCGCGCCGCTCGCGAGGGACGGTACGAGGACGAAGAACGTGCCGCCCAGGACGGGCCGCCCGGGCTCGGGCCGCACCAGGCCGGCCACCGTGGCCATGCCCGCGGCGAGCGAGGACCGGGTGTGCACCACGGCGCGCGGCCGGGACGTGGTGCCGGAGGTGAACACGATGACGGCGTCGGCGTCCTCGTCCACCGGCCGGGGCGGTACCGCGGCCCGCGTGGCACCGGCCAGGGCGGGAGC
>NZ_WWJT01000718.1 GCF_009865385.1 Streptomyces sp. SID486
AGGCGTCAGCGAAGTCGTCAAGCAGCTGTTCGGCGACGTGAACGGAGTCAACAAGCGGGTGGTGGCTCAGGGCCAGCAGGGCGGCGGTACGGCTGTGGTTAACAGCAGCGTCGATGGTGCGTTGTTCTACGTACTTGGCGTTAACGACAAGTCCTCGGGCATGGTCGGGCAGCGCGGGAGTGGGCAGCCGGTGAATCCCGGCACCGTCTACCCGGCACGGGACCTC
>NZ_WWJT01000719.1 GCF_009865385.1 Streptomyces sp. SID486
CCACCACGGGCGCGCCCTTGACCACCTTCTTGATCTCCGCGTCCGCGAAGTCGTTGAAGTGCTCCAGGACCTTGAAGTTCGGGGTGGTGAAGCCGACCTGGAGGGACGCGGCGGTGAGCACCGGGCCGCCGACGTTGTGCGGGGCGACCAGCGTGTAGTGGGTCTCGGCGGTCGCCGCGAGCTTGCGGGTCTCCCAGATGCCGCCGATGTGG
>NZ_WWJT01000720.1 GCF_009865385.1 Streptomyces sp. SID486
ACGCGCCGGGGGCGTCACGCCCCGCGCGCGTGTCGCCGGCTACGCGCCCGCCCGCCGGGGGCCCAGGCTCCGGCGCACCGGCCGGGTCACGCTCCGCGGCGGACGGTCCGTCCATCGGCTCCCCCTCGATTCGTTGTACCCGGTCGGGTCACTTCCCCGTGTCGGCCGCCTTCACCAGGGCGTCCTTGGTCACGGCGCCGGCATACACCTTGCCGTCGTCGGTGATCAGGGCGTTGACCAGGCGGGTGGAGAAGACCGTGCCCTTGCCGAACTTCCCGGAGACCGGGTCGCCGAGCGAGCCGAGGAAGCCGCCGAGGTCACCGCCCTGGGAGCCGGAGGGCATGCCGCCCTTCGCATCGGTGTCGAAGGCGGCGACGGACGTCCACCCCTCACCGATGACGTTCATCCCGTCCAGACCCCCGGCGAGTCCCTCACCGTGCCGGGGGGTGTGCTCCGGCGCCTTCCCCGCCTCCTCGTCCTCGGTGACCTTCGCGCCCTTGGGCGGGGTGAAGTCGAAGGTGGACGCGGCCGGCCGGCCGAAGGAGACCTGGGTGAAGCCCGCGTCGACCACGGCGGCGCCGCCGCTCTTCGGGGTGAGGGTGAACTTCAGCGGCAGGCCCGTCTTCGCGTCCACGGCGATGCTGATCGCACCGACCGTGCTGCCGGCCTGCTTGGGCTGGATCAGCAGCTTGTAGGCGTCGCGTCCGGCGACGTGCGCGGTGCCGTCGACGGTGACGGACGTGGTGTCGTCCACCGCCTTCAGAGCCTCGTCGGCGAAGTCCTTGGGCGTCGCCGACGGCCGGGCCCCGCGGTGCTTGCCGGAGTCGGCCGCGGTGGAGTGGTAGACCTCGTTGGTCTTGCTGTCGTAGCCCCAGACGTCCTTGCCGTCGTGAACGAGGCTGTACTCGGCGCCGCGCTCCAGCAGCGACAGCTTCTGCCGGTCCGGGCCGTCGGCGGCGACGCGCAGGGTGTGCGTGCCGGTCACCAGCTCGGTGAGCTTGGCCTGCGGGTCGGCGGAGGAGCCGTCGCCGGAGCCCTGGGCCGCCCCGGAGAGCATGCCGTTCTCCAGGCCGCCGAGGTCGGGCAGGCCGAGGTCGGTGCTGATCTTCACCGTGCCGGACAGCTGCTGCACGTCCGACTTGGCCATCTTCTCGATGAGCTGCTGCGCGGTGATCCTGGGCAGGTCGGGGTCGCCGGAGTCGGCGAGGGCCGGGACGAGCCCGATCGTGGCCGCCGCCACCCCCACCACCGCGACCGGGACGGCGTACCGGGCGGCCTTGCGCCGGTTGGGGCGCGGATCCTCGTCCCGCGCGGCGTCCACTGCGTCGTCGGATTCGTACGGTGCCATGTGTGCCTTACCTCCGTCGTCGGCGGCGGCTGTCCTCACGCTGGTCCACCTGAGCCGCCATTCTCACCCGAATCGGTGAGGAGTGGTGATTTCCGTGGTTCCCATATGACCAAATCAGCCGTGAAGAAGCGTCAGCCCTCGGAGGCAACTGCGAGTACGCCTGCGGTATGACACGCGACGGCGGTGTCTCCCCCGACCCGTAGGGGTCGGCCGGGACGACGCCGCCGTACGGGTGGACGGCCAGTGACCGGTCCGCGACCCTGGGGAACCCCCCGACCGCCCCCGGCCGGGCCGACCGAGGCGGTGCACCGGGTGAGCGCGCGGCAGGGCGCGCGGTGCACCGGGTGAGCGCGCGGCAGGGCGCGCGGTGGACCGGGTGAGCGCGCGGCAGGGCGCGCGGTGGACCGGGGTCAGCCGGCGCGGTGCACCACCGCGTCGCACAGCTCCAGCAGCGCGGCCTTGGCGTCGCACTCACGCAGCGGGGCCAGCGCGGCTCGTGCCTCCTCCGCGTACCGGACCGTGTCCCGGCGGGCCTGCTCCAGCGCGGGGTGCGCGCGCAGGGCGGCCAGCGCCTCGGCGTGCCGGGCGTCGTCGCTGAGGTCGGAGGCCAGCAGCTCGCACAGGGCGATGTCCTCGGCCAGCCCGAGCTTGGAGGCCCGCTCGCGCAGCCGGAGCACCGGCAGCGTCGGGATGCCCTCGCGCAGGTCGGTGCCCGGGGTCTTGCCGGACTCGTGGGAGTCGGAGGCGATGTCCAGGACGTCGTCGGCGAGCTGGAAGGCGACCCCGAGCCGTTCGCCGTACTGGGTGAGCACGTCGACGACCGTCTCGTCGGCGCCGGACATCATCGCGCCGAACCGGCACGACACCGCCACCAGGGAGCCCGTCTTGCCGGCGAGCACGTCCAGGTAGTGCTCGACCGGGTCGCGGCCGTCCGAGGGCCCCGCGGTCTCCAGGATCTGACCGGTGACCAGCCGTTCGAACGCCAGGGCCTGCACCCGGACCGCCTCCGGGCCGAGGTCGGCGAGGATCTGGGAGGCGCGGGCGAAGAGGAAGTCGCCGGTGAGGACCGCGACGGAGTTGCCCCAGCGGGTGTTGGCGCTGTCCACGCCGCGGCGGACGGCCGCCTCGTCCATGACGTCGTCGTGGTACAGGGTGGCCAGGTGGGTCAGCTCCACCACCACGGCCGACGGCACGATGCCCGGCGCGTACGGGTCGCCGAACTGCGCCGCGAGCATCACGAGCAGTGGCCGGAACCGCTTCCCGCCGGCCCGGACGAGGTGCTGGGCGGCTTCCGTGATGAACGGGACCTCGCTCTTGGTGGCATCGAGCAAGCCTTCCTCGACAGCCGCCAATCCGGCCTGGACATCGGCTTCCAGAGCCTGGTCCCGCACGCTCAGCCCGAACGGCCCGACGACGGTCACGAGGGGTCTCCTGTCTGCTGGTGTCTGCTGGCGATTACACGGTTTGTCGATAGGTCGCTGCCATCACTCAAGTCAGCGTATCCGGTCCTGTTTCGATCACCGATAGCGCCCACCGGTCCAGCTTGGGCGGTATCGGATCACGACCGGCATGGTTTTGATCACACGGTAAGAAGGGACATTTGCTGACTTAACAGTAATCCGGGCACTGTGTCGCGACCTCTCCGCGCCCCTTTCCCCACACTTCCCCCTCACCGGCACTACGACAACGACGGGAACCGGGCCTCAGGTTCCACCACCAGTCAGACTTCAGGGCTGAATCCCCCTAATCCCCCATGTCTGATTTAAAGTATTTTGCTATTTCGTGAGTTGGGTCACGCACCCACCCGGACCGACCCGCCCCCCGGGACCCCCGCGACCCCTTGCCCCGTCGGCGAGTTGAGACTTGGCGAACGCAAAGGATCGAGCACCCCATACGACGTCGATCAAGGTCAAACCGCACGTTGTATGAATTCAGTACTTGTTCCCGGCATGTGCTCTCGCATACGTTCCGGGCCGTCGGGCGGACGCCGAATCCTGCCACCGCCCGCATACCCATCCACGAACTCATTCGTAGGGCAGGAGCGGGGGACCCAGGTAAGTCGCCGGTCCGGACGGCATATGCCGCACCGGGACGGCTCGGGGTGAAGCCGTGCCTCTTCCAGGGCACGGCCGGGCACCTCCCCGCCCGAACCCGACAGCTCACCTCGCAGGCGCCGGAGAGGAACTCCCCCATGTCCGCTGCCGCTCAGCACCTCCGTACCCGGAACAGCCGCCTCGTCCGTGCCCTCGCCGCCGCCGGTACCGGCGTCGCCGTCCTCGCCCTGCCGCTCGTCGGCGCGGCCGACGCCGTCGCGGCGCCCGCCGCGGCCACCACCGCCGCCACCACCCCCGCCGGTTACCCGAACAACCTCGACGGCTGGATCCGCGAGTCGCTCGCGATCATGGCCGAGAAGAAGATCCCGGGTACCTACAACGGCATCTACCGCAACGTCATCCGGGAGTCCTCGGGCAACCCGTCCGCCATCAACCTCTGGGACTCCAACGCCGCCAAGGGCATCCCGTCCAAGGGGCTCCTCCAGGTCATCGACCCGACGTTCAACGCGTACCACGTCGCCGGAACCTCGTTCGACATCTACGACCCGGTCGCGAACATCACCGCCGCCTGCAACTACGCGGCAGCGCGGTACGGCTCGATCGACAACGTGTTCGGCGCGTACTGACGGCCCACGAGGTGACGGGCGGCGCCCGGCCGGTGCGCGGCGGCCGGGGCTCGCCGGGCCGCCGCCGAGCGGTCCGTGGTCCGGCGGCCGGGTCCTAGCGCCGGGCCGGTAAGCCGGTCGGGAACAGTCTTTCGAGGACGACGGCGACGCCGTCGTCCTCGTTCGACAAGGTGACCTCGTCGGCCACCGCCTTGAGTTCGGGATGTGCGTCGGCCATGGCGACACCGTGCCCGGCCCAGTCGAACATCGGGATGTCGTTGGGCATGTCACCGAAGGCGAGAGCCCGTCCGGCGTCGATCCCGAGCCACTCGGCGGCCAGCGCGAGACCGGTCGCCTTCGTCACCCCGCTCGGCTGGAGCTCGACGGTACCCGGTCCCGACATGGTGACCGTGGCCAGCGAGCCCACCACCGAGCGCGCCACGGCCGCCAACTCGTCGTCGGACAGCGTGGCATGCCGCAGCAGAACCTTGCTGATGGGCTCACACCACAGGTCGTCGCGCCTGCCGACCCGTACCGCGGGCAGCGTCGGGTGGGGCATCCGGTAGCCGGGCTCGATGAGCGTGAGCCCGTCCACGCCGTCCTGGTCGACCGCCGCGTACACCTGCCCCACCTCCGCCTCGATCTTGCCGAGCGCGGTCTCCGCCAGCTCCCGGTCCAGCCGGACCGACCACAGCAGCCGGTCCGCCCCGGCGTCGTAGACCTGTGCTCCCTGTCCGCACACCGCCAGCCCCGTGCAGCCCAGGTCCGCGAGCAGGGACCGGACCCGTGGGGCCGGACGGCCCGTCACCACCAGATGCCGGGCACCGGCCCGCGTCGCACGCGCGAGCGCGGCGAGCGACCGGTCGGAGACGGTGTCGTCGCCGCGCAGCAGCGTCCCGTCCAGGTCGGTGGCGATCAGTGCATATGCCAGGGGGGTGGGGTCCATGATCAGAGAATACGGACGCCACCCCCCGCCGACTCATCCGTGGATCAGCGCACTTACGTGCCGTCCCGGCCGCGGGTTCCGCGCGCGGGGGCCCGGTTTTCCGCACGCCGGGGCCCGGTTTCCGCGCGGGGCCGGTTCATCGCGCGGGGGCCCGGCTCTCCGCGCGCGGGGGCCCAGTTTTCGCACGCCGGGGCCCGGTTCTCTGCGCGGGGCCCGGTTCTCCGCGCGCGGGGGCCCTGTGCGGGACGGTCGTGAGGCGGCGGGGGGGCCGGCACGGCGGGCATGCTCAGCCGTGGGCCGGGGCCGGGTGGGCATGCTCAGCCGTGGGCCGCGGCCAGGTGGGCCGCCAGGCGCGGGGAGGCGAACTCCGTACCGCAGACGAAGCGCATCACCGGGCCGTACGAGGCCGCCGCCGGCAGGCCGGTGAAGTACAGGCCGGGTTCGGAGGAGACGTAGCCGGGGCCGAGGCGGGGCGCGCCACGGCTGACCTGGAGCCCGGCGCGCAGTTCGGGACCGAGGAAGTCCAGGGCCGCGACGTCCACGCGGTAGCCGGTGGCGGCGATGACGTGATCGGCGGTGAGCCGCTCGGTGCCGCCGGCATGGGTGCGTACGGTGAGTACGGGGCTGCCGTCCCGGACCTCGGCGCCCACCACCCGTTCGACGTCCCGCACCCGCACACCGTTCTCGAAACGCTCGCGCAGCCACCAGGCACCGAGCGGGCCGAGGACCCGGCGGACCAGGTAGTGGCGGGTGGCCTCGGGCAGGAAGCGGTACGGGTGCGGGTAGTAGGTGAGCGCCCACAGCGACCAGGCACGGCCGAACGGTGACTCCGGACGGAACCTGGGCTGCTTCCAGGGCGGGGCACCGAAGGCGACCCGGCCGCGCCCGCGCGCGACCACGCGCACGCGTGCGCCCGCCTCCGCCGCGAGCGCGGCGGTCTCCAGCGCGGACTGCCCGGCGCCGATGACGATCAGTTCCTTCCCGGCGAACCGGCCGAGGTCGTGGTGCTGGGAGCTGTGCGAGACCGGGGCGGCCGGCGCGGGTCCGTCCGCCGCGGCCGGGGCCAGCTCGGCCGGCAGGTGGGCGAAGCCGGACAGGCCGGTGGCGACGACGACCGCGCGCGCGGTGAACAGTTCACCGGAGTCCAGCTTGAGTTCGAAGCCGTCGCCCGGGCCGCGGTCGACGGAGACGACCCGCACCTGTTCCAGCCCGGGGACCAGCTTCTCCTGGAACCACTCCCCGTAGGCGACGAAGGTCTCCACCGGGATGACGTCCTCGTCGGTCACCAGGCGGCGGATCCCGGCCGCGTCGCAGTAGTCGGCGAGCGTGTGACCCGGCTGGGGGCAGTCGAGGCTGGAGGCGGCGGGAGTGGACTTGAGGAGCATGCCCCCGGGCATGTGGTCACGCCAGCTCACCATGGGGTCGCCGAAGACGCGCACGGGGATGCCGCGCGCCCGCAGATGGGCGGCGGTGGACAGGCCGAACGGCCCGGCCCCGATGACTGCAACCGGTCGGATCACGAAGTCCCTCCCCTGGACGCGGTGCGCCACGCTGTCGTGGCCTTGCCTACTTCGTGGTGGTGCTGCCGCCGCGGCGGCCGGTCCGCCACAGCTGATAGAGGTGCTTCGCGCCCGGGCGCACGAAGCGGGCGAGCATCGTGAGGAACGGCAGCGGGTCGTCACCCGCGTACCAGGCCAGTTCCGTCCCGCTCGCCCTGGCCGGTGCGTGCGGCGTCGTGTAGCCGCTGCGGCGGTAGGCGAGGAGGGCGGGCAGGTCGATGTTCTCCACGACGTAGCGGTGTCCGGCGCGCTGTTCCCCCTCCGGTACAGGGCGGCCGGTCAGGTGCAGGTGCATCGCGCGGACGACGTCCACGCCCGACTCGTTCTCGAAGAGCCGGAACTGGGCGCCCACGCGCGGGTTGAAGTCGAGGAGCTTGTACTGCCCGTCGCGCCGGTCGAAGCGCAGGTCGAGGTCGATGATGCCGCTGAAGCCGATCCGCTTGACGAAGCGTGCGGCGAGGTCGGCGAGTTCCGGGTTGTCGACGACGTAGGCGTGCGCCGTCATGCCGGCGTGCGGCGGCCAGGAGCGCACCTTGACACCGGTGAACATCGCCAGGGGACCGGAGTCCTGGTCGAAGCAGGCGTGCACGATCCAGTCCTCCGCCTCCTCGCGCGGCAGGTACTCCTGCAGGATCACGCCGGGCTCCTCACCCCAGTCACGGGCCAGGGCGAGCAGTCCCGCGCGCGTGCCGATCCGGGTGGTGCCGTTCACGGCGGGCCGCCGGCGCCGGACGAACGCCTCACGGTTCTTGGCCACCACCGGGAAACGGGCCGTGCCGGCGAAGTCGACGATCTCGTCGTACGACCTCGGGAACGCGGCCGCCGGGCTCGCGATGCCGTGTTCCGCGCACAGTTCGTGCAGCCCCTGCTTGCTGGCCAGGCGGCGGGGCAGCCCGGGGTCCACGCGCGGGAAGAGAAAGGGGCCGGCCAGGTCGTCCTGGTGCTCGGCGATCAGGACGGCGGCCTCCTCGTCGGTCGGGATCAGCACGGCCGGGCGGCCGATCCGGCGGCCGATGCGCAGCAGTCCCTCGACCAGGCGGCCCGGGTCCTCCGCGCCGGTCGTCGGCCACACGAACGCCTTCTTCAGATAGCGCGAGGACGCCGCGGGCGTGTAGGCGTCCTCGGTGATGGCGTACATGGGCACGCCCACACGGCCCAGGCTGCGGATCGCGCCGACTCCTCCGTGGTGCAGCGGGTAGTGACCGAACTTGACGATCAGTCCCGGCACCTCACGGTCGGCGCGCACGGGCAAGCTGACGGCGTTCTTGGCCACGGGTCCCCCCACGTGTCCCCCCAATGGAACGGCCCCACCCCGTCCGTGTCCCAAAGGACGCTAAGCCGGAATTGCCGCCTCCCACAAGGCTTATCCGGACATTACGAACTCTTTAGACACTGTGCGAGCAACCATTCGAGCGCGTCGTGAAGCACTGCCCAAGACACGCACGACGGCCGTAACGTGTGGCGCGACCACATGGAACGGATCGCCATGCACGGCCCGGATGAGAGTGAGGCAGTACCCCATGCCCCCCTTCGACGTCCCCGAGGGTGACCCCTTCGGCCCGCACAACCTCCCCTATGGCGTGTTCTCGCCGTCCGGCAGCACGGACCGGAGGATCGGTGTACGGCTCGGGGACCACGTCCTCGACGCGGCCGCTACGGCCGCCGCGCTCGGCTCGCCCCATCAGGCCCTGCTCGCCCGGCCCACCCTCAACCAGCTGCTCGCCGCCGGCCGCACCACCTGGTCGGAGGTACGCCGCGCCCTCATCTCCTGGCTCACCGACCCGGCACACCGCGAGACGGTCGAACCACTTCTCCACCCCCTGTCCGAGGTGACCCTGCACCTGCCCTTCGAGGTGGCGGACTACGTGGACTTCTACGCCTCGGAGAACCACGCCCGCAACGTCGGCCAGATCTTCCGCCCGGACGCCGCGGACTCCCTCACCCCCAACTGGAAGCACCTCCCGATCGGTTACCACGGCCGCGCCGGCACGGTGGTCGTCTCCGGCACGGATGTCGTACGGCCTTCCGGCCAGCGCAAGGGCCCCGCCGACCCCACGCCCGTCTTCGGGCCGTCGATCCGGCTGGACATCGAGGCCGAGGTCGGCTTCGTCGTGGGAGTGCCGTCGGAGCTGGGCCGCCCGGTCGCGCTCGGCGACTTCCGCGAGCACGTCTTCGGGCTGTGCCTGCTGAACGACTGGTCCGCACGGGACATCCAGGCATGGGAGTACGTCCCCCTCGGTCCGTTCCTCGGCAAGTCCTTCGCGACCTCGGTGTCGGCGTGGATCACCCCGCTGGAAGCACTGGAGCACGCGCGCGTGGCGGCCCCGGAGCGCACGTACCCGCTGCTGCCCTACCTGGACGACTCCGCGCCCGACGTGGAACCCGGCGGATACGACCTGCGCATCTCCGTCGCGATCAACGGCCATGTGGTGTCCGAACCGCCTTTTTCCACCATGTACTGGACCGCTGCCCAGCAGCTCGCCCACATGACGGTGAACGGCGCCTCGCTGCGCACGGGCGACCTGTACGGCTCGGGCACCGTGAGCGGGCCGGCCGAACAGCAGCGCGGCTCGCTGCTGGAACTGACCTGGAACGGCAGCCGGCCGCTCGAACTGCCCGACGGCAAGCGCACGTTCCTGGAGGACGGGGACGTGGTGACACTGTCGGCCTGGGCACCGGGCGCGGACGGCCGCCGGGTCGGACTCGGCGAGGTCAGCGGACGGATCGTGACGAACTGAGCGGCGGCATCGCCGGCGCGACGGTCAGCGCGTAGGCGCTGCTCGCCGTGGCGGGCGTCGCCGGGCCACCGGCCCGGCCTCGCCCCGGCTCGCTGAGGCGACCTTCCCGCCTTGCACTGCCCTGCTCCGGCGAGGCGGGGGCACGTGCGCGTACGCGCGGAACGACCGGCAGCGGCAGCGCCGCCGGTCCAGCGGGCCGCTCACGCGCGCGTGCCCCGTTCGCAGCGGATCGTCGTTCGCAGCGGATCGTCGCCGACACCTGACTCGCGCGGTCGTCTTCGCCATACTGGCAAGGACACGCACCAGGCGCGGCGCACGAAGGTGCGCCGCGTGCCCGGCACCACCGCCCCGCACGCCTCTCCGACCAGGAACCGGAGCCCCGGCATGACCGTCTGCCTGCTCCTGCTGAGCGTCGTCGCTCTGACGGCCGCCGTGCCGGCGCCGCGCGCGCTGACCCGGGCGGCATGGCCCGAGCGGGAACCCGTGGTCGCGCTATGGGCATGGCAGTGCATGGTCGCCACCGTCCTGCTGTGCTGCCTGACCGCGCTGGTCCTGGGCGCCGCGGCCGTCTTCCACACCGTCCGCGACCGCGTCTTCGCTCCCGCGCCGCCCTCCGTCACCGCCGCCTACGACCTGTCCACGGCACCGGTGTGGGCCGCCGTACTCACCGTGCTGCTGGCCTGCGGGGCCGCCTGGACGACCGCGATGCTGGCCCGGGAACTCGTCGAGGCCCGCCGCAGCCGGGGCCGGGCCCGGGCGCAGCTGCGCGAGCGCGCCCCGGAGCTCCCGGCGGGGCTGCCGGCGGCGCGGGGCCCGATGCTGGTGCTGGAGGACGAGTACCCGGACGCCTGGTGGATGCCAGGCCACCCACCGCAACTGGTCGTCACCACAGGGGCGCTGCACCGCCTCACCGATCTGCAACTGGACGCCGTCCTCACCCACGAGCGCGGACACGCCCGCGCCCACCACGACTGGCTGCTGCACCTGTCCACCGCCCTCGCCACGGGCTTCCCGCGCGTACCGCTCTTCGCCCACTTCTGCGACCAGACGCACCGCCTGGTGGAGCTGGCGGCCGACGACACCGCGTCCCGGCGCTGCGGGCACCTCACCACCGCTCTCGCCCTGATCGAGCTGAACCAGCACCGGGGTGTCCTCTCCTGCGACTCGAGCCGCCGCCTCCTCGGCGAACGCGTCGACCGTCTGCTGGAGCCGCCGCCACGGCTGCTGCGCCGGCACCGGGCACTGACGACGACGGTGGCCGCGCTGGTACCCCTGCTGCCGCTGCTGATCACGTTCGCGCCGGGCCTGACAGCACTGTCCTGAGCGAACCGCCGGGTGGCAGATCTTGCCCCGCCCGAATCAAAAAGACCAGGTCAGAGGCTTACTCAAAGGTCCGTCACCTGGCGCAACACTTCAGCAACACGGCATTCCCTACCTTGTAGGTATGGTTCCAGCCATGCCAGCCACCGACCGCACCCGAGACCATGCCGGGCAGGGCGCCGCGACCACCGTCGCCGCCCACCGCGCACGGCGCCGGTTGCGTGCGGACCAGGCCCGGCAGCTCGCCGACCTGCTGCGCCGCCAGATCCTCACCGGCGCCTTCCAGGACGGCACCCTCCCCCACGAGTCGGTCCTCGCCACCGACTACCGGGCCTCCCGCAACACCGTCCGTCAGGCACTGGACCTGCTCCGCGCCGAGGGCCTGGTGGACCGGCTGCCCGGCGTCGGCACCGTCGTCGTCGCCCGGAAGTACCCCCACGGGCTCGACCGTCTGATGGGCCTCGCGGAAACCCTCCGCGAACACGGCCAGGTCACCAACGAGGTCCGCACCATGGGCCCCGCCCCCGCGCCCGTCCCCGTGGCCGAACGCCTCGGCGTACCGGCCGGCGCCGACGTCCTCTACATCGAACGCCTGCGCCGCCTGAACGGCCTCCCGCTCTCCCTCGACCTCACCTACATCCCGCTCGACATCGGCGCAGCCCTGCTCGGCGCCGATCTGGAGCACACCGATGTCTTCCGGCTCCTGGAAGCCATCACCGGCCAACGCCTCGGCCACGCCGAGATCACTCTGGAGGCGGTCAACGCCGACGCCCATTCCGCGGCCGTGCTCCAGGCTCCGCGCGGCGCGGCCGTGCTGATGCTGGAGCGTCTCACTCACCTCGCCGACGGCCGCCCCGTCGACCTGGAGTTCATCCGCTTCCGCGGCGACCGCATCACCATGAGCGGCCTGCTGCACCGGTCGTAACCACCCTCCCTGCACTTTTCCTGGAGACAGCCATGCCCTTGGCGCCCCAGCGGGCCGACGTGCCCGTGACCATCGACGAGTCGAAGTGCATCGACGGCTGCACCCTCTGCGTGGACATGTGCCCGCTGGACTCCCTCGCCATCGACGAGAGCAACGGCAAGGCGTACATGCACGTCGACGAGTGCTGGTACTGCGGCCCGTGCGCGGCTCGCTGCCCCACCGGGGCCGTCACGGTCAACATGCCCTACCTGTTGCGGTGAGAGGGACCACCACCATGAAACGCACGGCAGTCGCCCTGTCCACCGCCGCACTCCTGCTGCCCCTGTCCGCCTGCGCCGGCAGCGCGGAGGCCGGCGACGGCTCCACGGTCACCGTGACCGTCGGCTACCAGTCGAAGACCATCAACACCGTCACCGCAGGGACCCTGCTCCGCTCCCTCGGGTACTTCGAGAAGCAGCTCGACTCCCTGCACGACGGCCACACCTACAAGGTCGACTGGCAGGACTTCGCCACCGGCGCCCCGATCACCGCCCAGATGACCGCCGGGAAGATCGACATCGGTTCGATGGGTGACTTCCCGCTGCTGCTCAACGCGGCCCGCGGGAAACAGCTCGGCAGCCCGACCCACCTGGTCTCCGTCACCGGCTACAACCTCCGCGGCGGCCTCAACACCGTCGTCACCGCACCCGGCTCCGCCATCACGTCTCTCGAAGACCTGAAGGGCAAGAAGGTCTCCACGAGCATCGGCTCGGCCGCCGACGGCACGCTCGTACGCGCCCTGCAACGCGCCGGGATAGACCCGGACAAGGGGATCTCCAAACTCAACCAGCAACCCGCGGTGGGCGCGTCCGCCCTGTCCGCCGGCAGCGTGGACGCGCTGTCGCAGTTCGTGGCCTGGCCCGGCCTGCTCGCCTACCAGGGCAAGGCGAAGGCCGTGTACGACGGCGCCCAGCTGGACCTGCCCACCTTCCACGGCGTCACCGCACGCGAGGACTTCACCCGGAAACACCCTGCCGTCCTGGACGCCTTCCTGAAGGCCCAGGACCAGGCGACGGAATACCTCGATCACCATCCCGTCGCCGCCGCCGAGAAGGTCGCCGACACGACCGGCCTGCCCGCCGAGGTCGTCTACCTCTACAACGGCGCGCACGGCATCGCCACGTTCAACCCGGCGCTCACACCACGCCTCGTCTCCGCGCTGAAGCAGGACGTGTCCGTGCTGAAGGCGGCCAAACTGACCGGTGACATCGACGTGGACTCCTTCGTCGATGACCGGTACGTGAAGAAGGCTCTCGGCGCCTCGTACACCAAGCGTCTCTCCACGCCTCCCCCGACAGCCGCGAGCGAGGTGTGGGCCAAGGGCAGCGGGAAGACCATCTCCTTCAAGTCGCCCGGACAACTGCTGGCCTACGTGGCCGCGCACCGGGACGGCATCCGCGCCGCCTACGTGCCCGACGCCACCACCGGCACCCTCTGGTTCGCCGACAGGGCGGTCTGGGTGGCCGACGGCGGCCGGCTGCTGCCCTTCGTCACCCCGGCCACGGCGCGAAACTACGTCACCGCCCACGCCGGCGCGCGCACCGTGTCGTACCGCGAGGCACTGGAGCGGGCCTCATGACCCGGCGGCCCCTGTTCCGGTATGTGCTGCGCACCCTCTCGCTGGCCGCCGCCCTCGGCCTGTGGCAGCTGCTGACCAGCCTGGACGTAGACCTGTGGCTGCGGTTCTCGCAGTTCCCGACGGTCACCGACGTAGCCCGCGCCTTCAGCGACCGGCTCTCCGGCGACGACTACTGGACCGACCTCACCGACAGCCTCACCCGCATCCTGACCGGCTTCGCGCTCGCCGCCGTTCTCGGCGTGGCGGCCGGGGTGCTCGTGGCCCGCTCCCGCCTGGCCGAGGATCTCCTCGGCCCCGTCCTGGAGGTCGTCCGCCCGATCCCGGCGATCGCTCTCGTCCCGGTCGCGATCCTCCTGTTCCCCTCGAACGAACAGGGCATCGTCTTCATCACCTGCACCGCCGCCTTCTTCCCGGTGATGGTCTCCACCCGGCACGCGGTCCGTGCGCTGACCCCCGTCTGGGAGGAGGCGGTGCGCACCATGGGCGGCGGCCGGCTCCGGATCCTCGGCTCGGTCGTGCTGCCGGGCGCGCTGCCCGGCATCTTCGGCGGGCTGTCGGTGGGCATCGGCGTGTCCTGGATCTGCGTGATCTCCGCCGAGATGATCTCCGGCCAGTACGGGGTCGGTTACCGCACCTGGCAGGACTACACCGTGGTCGACTACCCGGGTGTCTTCGTCGGCATGGTCACGATCGGCGTGCTCGGCTGGATCACCTCGACGGCCGTGGAACTCCTCGGCCGCCGGCTGACCCGCTGGCTGCCCCGCACCTCGTACGTGTCCCCGGGCCGCACCCGCGCCGCCCGGCCGCTCACCACTCCCGCTCGCCGCGACGGCGATCCCGAGCAGCAGGCCCAGTCCGAGCAGCAGGGCCACGACCGCACCGAGGAGGCCCGCGATGAGCACCTCGTCTGAGACCGTCACCGCTCCCGCCGCACCGGCGCCCGGGGCCGCGCGTGGCACCCGGCTCGCCTTCCGGTCCGCCGTCCTCGGCCACCCGGACGCTCCGGTCCTCGACGGCGTCGACCTGGAGGTCTCCCCCGGCGAGATCCTCACCGTCGTCGGCCCCTCCGGCTGCGGCAAATCCACGCTCCTGCGCACGCTCGCCGGGCTGCTGCCGCCCTTGGGCGGTGCGGCCGAGGCGGACGGCAGCCCGCTGACCGGGCCGTCGGCCGACCGCGCGCTGGTCTTCCAGGAGGACGCACTGCTGCCGTGGCGGACCTTGCGCGGAAACGTCGAACTGCCGCTCGCCATCAGGGGCGTGTCCCGCGCGGAGCGGCGTTCGCGGGCCGAGGCGTGGCTCGCGCGGGTCGGGCTCACCGCGCAGGCGGCGCAGTTGCCGCACCGGGTGTCCGGCGGGCAGCGCCAGCGGGCCCAGTTGGCCCGGGCGCTGGCCGACAGCCCGCGCGCCGTCCTCATGGACGAGCCCTTCGGCGCCCTCGACGCCCAGACCCGCTCCGGCATGCAGGACCTGCTGGTCGAGGTGTTGCGCGGCACGGGTGCGACCGTCGTCTTCGTCACGCACGACGTGGACGAGGCCCTCTTCCTCGGTGACCGCGTGGCCCTGCTCGGCTCGGGGCGCGTGTGTGCCGTGCGCGAGGTGCCGCGTCCCCGTGACCGTGCGGCCTGTGACGAACCGGCTCGTGCGGCGCTGCGCCGCGACATCCTGACCTCGCTCGGTTCCTGAAAGGCATGCCGGTGACCATCCCCGCGCCCACCTCCCTGGAGATCCCCGCCGTCACCGACGCCGAGGAGCTGATCTGCGACGTCCTGGTCATCGGCGGCGGCACCGCCGGCACCATGGCCGCCCTGACCGCCGCCGAGCGCGGCGCGAACGTCCTGCTGCTGGAGAAGGCCCACGTGCGGCACTCCGGGGCGCTCGCCATGGGCATGGACGGCGTCAACAACGCGGTCATCCCCGGCCGCGCCGAGCCCGACGACTACGTCGCCGAGATCACCCGCGCCAACGACGGCATCGTCGACCAGTCCACCGTCCGCCAGACCGCTACGCGTGGCTTCGCGATGGTGCAGCGGCTGGAGTCGTACGGGGTCAAGTTCGAGAAGGACGAGCACGGCGAGTACGCGGTCCGCCAGGTCCATCGCTCCGGCTCGTACGTACTGCCGATGCCAGAGGGCAAGGATGTCAAGAAGGTCCTGTACCGGCAGCTGCGGCGGCGCGAGATGCGGGAGCGGATCCGGATCGAGAACCGGGTGATGCCGGTCCGGGTGCTCACCGCGGCGGGGCGCGCCGTGGGGGCCGTCGGGTTCAACACCCGTACCGGTGCGTTCGTCACCGTCCGGGCGGGGGCGGTGATCCTCGCGACCGGTGCCTGCGGCCGGCTGGGCCTGCCCGCCTCCGGTTACCTCTACGGCACCTACGAGAACCCCACCAACGCCGGTGACGGGTACGCCATGGCCTACCACGCGGGCGCCGAGCTGACCGGTATCGAGTGCTTCCAGATCAACCCGTTGATCAAGGACTACAACGGTCCGGCCTGCGCCTACGTCGCCAACCCCTTCGGTGGCTACCAGGTCAACCGGCACGGCGAGCGCTTCGTCGACTCCGACTACTGGTCCGGGCAGATGATGGCCGAGTTCGCTGCCGAGGTCGCCAGCGACCGCGGCCCGGTCTACCTCAAGCTCAGTCACCTGCCCGAGGAGTCGGTCTCCGCGCTGGAGTCGATCCTGCACTCCACCGAGCGGCCCACCCGCGGTACCTTCCACGCCGGACGCGGGCACGACTACCGCACCCATGACGTCGAGATGCACATCTCCGAGATCGGTCTGTGCGGCGGCCACTCCGCCTCCGGCGTCCGCGTCGACGACCACGCGCGTACGACCGTGCCCGGCCTGTACGCGGCCGGCGACCTCGCCTGCGTCCCGCACAACTACATGATCGGCGCCTTCGTCTTCGGCGACCTCGCCGGCGCGGACGCCGCACGCTGCACGGCGTACACCGGTGAGCTTCCCGCGGACCAGGTGCGTGAGGCGCACGAGTTGATCTACCGTCCGCTGCGCAACCCGGACGGTCCGCCGCAGCCCCAGGTCGAGTACAAGCTGCGCCGCTTCGTGAACGACTACGTGGCACCGCCGAAGTCCGGTGCGCGGCTCTCCCTGGCGCTGGAGGCGTTCGAGCGGATGCACGCCGACATCGGCGCGATGGGTGCCCGCACCCCGCACGAGCTGATGCGCTGCGCCGAGGTCACCTTCATACGCGACTGCGCGGAGATGGCCGCCCGCGCGTCGCTGGCCCGTACGGAGTCCCGCTGGGGCCTCTACCACGAACGTCTCGACCACCCAGGGCGTGACGACGCCTCCTGGTTCCATCATCTCGATCTGCACAAGTCCCCCTCTGGTGCGATGGAGTTCACGGCCCGGCCCGTGGCTCCTTATCTGGTCGCGGTGGAGGAGTTCACGCCTGTCGGCGGTCCCTCCCGGTATCTGGGCGAGGTCCGTCCCGAGCATGTGGACACGGCCGGGCCTCGTGAGGTGGCGCCGGTGGCCTCGGTGCCCGCGCCCGCGCGGGCCGCCGGTTCCGTGGACCGGGCGGGCGGCGGCGGTTCCGCTTCGCCCCGGCTGCTGGAGCTGCTGGAGCTGGCCGAGGCGGAGCCCGAACTCGCCGAGATCGAGTCCTACCTGGGCGACTCCGATCCCGCGGTCCGGCGTACGGCCGTCTCGGTGCTCACGGAGACCCTGCCCCCCGGCACCGGGCAGGCCCTCGCCGGTGCGCTCACCGACCCCGATGCCGAGGTACGGGCGACCGCCGCGGCCTCACTGCGCGAGCTCGTCGAGACACTGCCTGCCGAACCCGCCCTGGGTGCCGCCCTCACCGCGGCGCTGGCCCAGTCCGACCCGGTGGTCCGCGCAGCCGCCCTCGATGTGCTGCGCGCCCTGCGGCTCGGCGAGACCGCGGTGTTCGCGGCGGCGCTGGACGATCCCGACATCGCCGTCCGGACGGAGGCCGTACGGGCGCTCGTCTCGGTCGACGCGGTCCGGGCACTGGCGGGCGCGGCGGACGATCCCTCCCGGGAGGTCCGGGTCACCGTGGCCAAGTCCCTGGCCACCGTCGGCTCGGGGGCGGCGGGCGCCTCCGACCGGGAGCTGCTGGCCGCCGCCCTGGACCGGCTCACCGAGGACGGTGACCCGCTGGTGCGCGGCGCGGCACTCGGCGCGCTGGCGGCCACCGGCTGCCCGCCTCCGCTCGCCGCCCGTGCCGTGTCCGCGCTGTCGGATCCGGCCTGGCAGGTCCGGTCCGGCGCCGCGACCGGGCTGTCGGCCGCACCCGCCGGCACGGCCGTCCCCGCTCTCGCCAAGGCCCTCGCCGACCCGAACGCCGATGTCCGCAAGGCGGCGGTCCTGGCCCTGAGCCGGCACCGCGCCACGACCGAGGCGCGCGCGGCCCTCGCCACGGCCACGGCCGACTCGGACGCGGACGTCCGGGCCTACGCGGCACGGGGGCTGTGAGCCCCGCACCTCACCGGGCGGCCGGGCCGGGCTATATCCAGTCGTCCGGCTCCGGCTCGTCGGCCGGCTCGGGCCAGTCGGCGTCCGGAGCGTCGCCGGCGGGGGCCGGGGCTCCCCCGTCCAGGGAGGCCAGCACCTCGAGCACGCCTTCCCCGTACGTCGCCAGCTTCTTCTCGCCGACGCCGCCCACCGTGCCCAGTTCCCGCACCGAACCGGGCCACCGGGTGACGATCTCCCGCAGGGTGGCGTCGTGGAAGATGACGTACGCCGGGACGCCCTGTTCCCGGGCCTGCTCGGCGCGCCAGGCCCGCAGGGCCTCGAAGGCGGGGAGCAGCGTGTCGGGCAGTTCGGCCGCGGCG
This sequence comes from Streptomyces sp. SID486, assembly GCF_009865385.1. GTDB lineage: Bacteria > Actinomycetota > Actinomycetes > Streptomycetales > Streptomycetaceae > Streptomyces. The sequence goes on from NZ_WWJT01000720.1 coordinate 17,933, forward strand.
GCCTTGGTCTTGCCGGCGCCCGCGGAGGCACCGGTGGAGCGGGACCGGGACGCGGCCGGCTTCTTCGGCTCCTTACGCAGCGGTACCTCGCGTTCGCGCCGCAGCACCGAGCCGCTCGCCTCCGTGAGCACCAGCGTGCCGTACTCCCCTTCGACCGCGAGGAGTCCCTGTGCCAGCAGTTGCCGGACGACGCCTCGCCATTCGGTCTCGGTGAGGTCCTGGCCGATACCGAAGACGGACAGCTGGTCGTGGTCGAACTGGATCACCTTGCCGGTGCGCTTGCCGAGCAGGATGTCGATGATCTGCGTGGCGCCGAACTTCTGTCCGCGTTCCCGCTGCAGCCGCACCACCGTGGACAGCGCCTTCTGCGCGGCGACCGTGCCGTCCCAGGTCTCCGGCGGGGTGAGGCAGGTGTCGCAGTTGCCGCAGCCCTTGGTGTCGGGGTCCTGGCCGAAGTAGGCGAGGAGCTGGCCGCGTCGGCACTGGGCGGTCTCGCAGAGCGCGAGCATGGCGTCGAGGTGGGAGGCGGCCCGGCGGCGGAACGCCTCGTCACCCTCGCCGGACTGGATCAGCTTGCGCTGCTGTATGACGTCGTTGAGGCCGTACGCCATCCAGGCCGTGGACGGCAGGCCGTCGCGGCCCGCACGGCCGGTCTCCTGGTAGTAGCCCTCGATCGATTTGGGCAGGTCCAGGTGGGCGACGAAGCGTACGTCGGGCTTGTCGATGCCCATGCCGAAGGCGATGGTGGCCACGACGACCAGGCCGTCCTCGCGCAGGAACCGGGACTGGTGTGCCGCGCGCGTGGCCGCTTCCAGGCCCGCGTGGTACGGCACCGCGTCGATGCCGTTGGCGGTCAGGAACTCCGCCGTTCGCTCGACCGAGTTGCGCGAGAGGCAGTACACGATGCCGGCGTCGCCCGCGTGCTCCTCGCGGAGGAAGGCGAGCAGCTGCTTCTTGGGGTCGGCCTTGGGCACGATCCGGTACTGGATGTTGGGCCGGTCGAAGCTGGCGACGAAGTGGCGGGCCGTCGGCAGGTTCAGCCGCTGGGTGATCTCTTCGTGGGTGGCGCGGGTGGCGGTGGCGGTGAGGGCGATCCGCGGGACGTCCGGCCAGCGCTCGCCGAGCAGGGACAGGGCGAGGTAGTCGGGGCGGAAGTCGTGGCCCCACTGGGAGACGCAGTGCGCCTCGTCGATCGCGAAGACGGAGATCTTGCCGCGGGCGAGCAGGTCCCGTGTGGAGTCCAGGCGGAGGCGCTCCGGGGCCAGGTAGAGCAGGTCCAGCTCGCCGGCCAGGTACTCGGCCTCCACCGTGCGCCGCTCGTCGAAGTCCTGGGTGGAGTTCATGAAGCCGGCCCGGACGCCGAGGGCGCGCAGGGCGTCCACCTGGTCCTGCATGAGGGCGATCAGCGGCGAGATCACCACGCCGGTACCTGGTCTGACCAGGGCGGGGATCTGGTAGCACAGCGACTTGCCGCCGCCGGTCGGCATGAGGACGAGGGCGTCGCCGCCCGCCACCACGTGCTCGATGATCTCCTGCTGTTCGCCCCGGAAGGCGTCGTATCCGAAGACCCGGTGCAGTGTGGCCAGCGCCTCGCTGTCGGTCGCGTCCGGTACCTCGGTCACCTGTGGCATCTCCCTGATCCCGCCCGTCACGCCCATCGTCCTGTCCCCCGTCGGTCCCCCGTGTGTCGTCTCTCGACCGCTGCCTCCACCATAGGGGTCCGGACCGACAGCCCCCGGAGTTGTCCACAGGCTCGCCGGACCCGTGGGGTGCCGTGACGCGCCGCTGCCCGGCACCCTCCGGAAGCGGGGGTGCCGGGCAGCGGTGGGTCCGCGGTGCGGTCAGCGCACGAAGACGCCCGCCTGGCTCGCGAGGTCCAGGAAGTACTGGGGCGCCACGCCGAGGACCAGCGTCGCCGCCACGCCCACGCCGATCGTCGTCATGGTCAGCGGGGACGGCACGGCGACGGTCGGTCCTTCCGGCCTGGGCTCGCTGAAGAACATCAGCACGATCACCCGGATGTAGAAGAACGCGGCGATGGCCGAGGAGATCACACCGACCACGACCAGTGGGACGGCGCCGCCGTCCGCCGCCGCCTTGAAGACGGCGAACTTGCCCGCGAACCCGGAGGTCAGCGGGATGCCGGCGAAGGCCAGCAGGAACACCGCGAACACGGCCGCCACCAGCGGCGAGCGGCGGCCGAGGCCGGCCCACTTGGACAGGTGGGTGGCCTCGCCGCCCGCGTCCCGCACCAGCGTGACCACCGCGAAGGCGCCGATCGTCACGAAGGAGTAGCCCGCCAGGTAGAAGAGGACCGACGACACGCCGTCCTTCGACGTGGCGATGACACCCGCGAGGATGAAGCCGGCGTGCGCGATGGACGAGTACGCCAGCAGCCGCTTGATGTCGGTCTGTGTGATGGCGACGATCGCACCGCCCAGCATGGTGATGATCGCCACGGCCCACATGACCGGCCGCCAGTCCCAGCGCAGCCCGGGCAGGACGACGTAGAGCAGGCGGAGCAGCGCGCCGAAGGCGGCCACCTTCGTCGCCGCCGCCATGAAGCCGGTGACGGGGGTGGGCGCGCCCTGGTAGACGTCGGGGGTCCACATGTGGAACGGCACCGCGCCGACCTTGAACAGCAGGCCCATGACGAGCATGGCGGCGCCGATCAGCAGCAGGGCGTCGTTGCCCATGGTGCCGGCGAGTGCCGGGTCGATGTCGGTGGCCGTGCCGTCGACGACCTGGGCGATGCGCGCGTAGGACACCGAGCCCGCGTAGCCGTAGAGCAGGGCGATGCCGAACAGCGTGAACGCCGAGGCGAACGCGCCGAGCAGGAAGTACTTGACCGCGGCCTCCTGCGACATGAGCCGCTTGCGGCGGGCCAGCGCGCACAGCAGGTACAGCGGGAGGGAGAGCACCTCCAGGGCCACGAACAGGGTCAGCAGGTCGTTGGCGGCGGGGAAGACGAGCATGCCGCCGATCGCGAAGAGCAGGAGCGGGAAGACCTCGGTGGTGGTGAAGCCGGCCTTCACCGCCGCCTTCTCGCTGTCGCTGCCGGGTACGGAGGCGGCCTGGGCGGCGAAGGAGTCGACGCGGTTGCCGTGCGCCGCCGGGTCCAGGCGCCGTTCGGCGAAGGTGAACAGGCCGACGAGGCCGGCCAGCAGGATGGTGCCCTGCAGGAAGAGGGCCGGGCCGTCGACGGCGATCGCGCCCATGGCCGCGATGTGTGCCTTGGTGGTGCCGAATCCGTCGGCCGCCAGCGCGACGACCGCGGCGAACGCGGCGCACAGGGCTACGGCGGACACGAACACCTGCGCGTAGTAGCGGGACCTGCGCGGTACGAACGCCTCGATGAGGACCCCGACCAGCGCGGCGCCGATGACGATCAGCGTCGGCGACAATTGTCCGTATTCGATCTTCGGCGCGTCGATCTTGGAGATCGGGTCGGCCGCTGTTGTCCACAGGCTGTGGACGGCTGATGCGCTCACTTGGCCGCCTCCACCTCGGGCTTGGGGTCCTTCTTGTGTACGTCGGACATGGTCTGCTTGACCGCCGGGTTGACGATGTCCGTGACGGGCTTCGGGTAGACGCCCAGGAAGATCAGCAGGACGATCAGCGGGGCGACGACCACCAGCTCGCGCGCGCGGAGGTCGGGCATCGCGGAGACCTCCGGTTTCACCGGGCCCGTCATCGTCCGCTGGTACAGGACGAGGACGTACAGCGCGGCGAGCACGATGCCGAACGTGGCGATGATGCCGATCACCGGGTAGCGCGTGAACGTGCCGACCAGGACCAGGAACTCGCTCACGAACGGCGCGAGTCCGGGCAGCGAGAGGGTGGCCAGGCCGCCGATCAGGAAGGTACCGGCGAGCACCGGGGCGACTTTCTGCACCCCTCCGTAGTCGGTGATGAGCCGCGAGCCGCGCCGGGAGATCAGGAAGCCGGCGACCAGCATCAGCGCGGCCGTGGAGATGCCGTGGTTGACCATGTAGAGCGTGGCACCGGACTGGCCCTGGCTGGTCATCGCGAAGATGCCCATGACGATGAAGCCGAAGTGCGAGATCGACGCGTAGGCGACCAGCCGTTTGATGTCCCGCTGGCCGACGGCGAGCAGCGCGCCGTAGACGATGCTGATGAGCGCCAGTACGAGGATCACGGGCGTTGCCCACTTGCTGGCCTCGGGGAACAGCTGGAGGCAGAAGCGGAGCATCGCGAACGTGCCCACCTTGTCGACGACCGCGGTGATGAGGACGGCGACCGGCGCGGTGGACTCCTGCATGGCGTTGGGCAGCCAGGTGTGCAGCGGCCACAGCGGCGCCTTGACCGCGAAGGCGAAGAAGAAACCGAGGAACAGCCAGCGTTCGGTGCCGGTCGCCATGTGCAGCGAGCCGTTCGCGCGGGCTTCGGCGATCTGCTGGAGGCTGAAGTTTCCGGCGACCACGTAGAGGCCGATCACCGCGGCCAGCATGATCAGACCGCCGACCAGGTTGTACAGGAGGAACTTCACCGCGGCGTACGACCGCTGGGTGGCGGCCGTCTCCTCGCCGTGCTCGTGGGCACGGTCCCCGAAGCCGCCGATGAGGAAGTACATCGGGATGAGCATGGCTTCGAAGAAGATGTAGAAGACGAAGACGTCGGTGGCCTCGAAGGAGATCACCACCATCGCCTCGACCGCCAGGATCAGCGCGAAGAAGCCCTGGGTGGGCCGCCAGCGCCGGCTGCCGGTCTCCAGCGGGTCCGCGTCGTGCCAGCCCGCGAGGATGATGAACGGGATCAGCAGGGCGGTGAGCGCGATCAGCGCCACCGCGATGCCGTCGACGCCCAGCTCGTACCTGACCCCGAAGTCCTTGATCCAGGCGTGGTTCTCGGCGAGCTGGTAGCGGGCGCCGTCCGGGTCGAAGCGGACGAGGACGACGATCGCGAGGGCGAGCGTGGCGAGGGAGACGAGCAGTGCCAGCCACTTGGCGGCGGTGCGCTGTTTGGCCGGTACGGCGGCCGTGGCGACGGCCCCCAGGGCCGGGAGCGCCGCCGTCGCTGTCAGCAGAGGAAAGGACATCGGTATCAGACCGCCCTCATCAGCAGGGTCGCGGCGACCAGCAGTGCCGCGCCGCCGAACATCGAGACCGCGTAGGAGCGGGCGAAGCCGTTCTGGAGCCGGCGCAGCCGCCCGGAGAGACCGCCGAAGCCGGCCGCCGTGCCGTTGACGACGCCGTCGACCAGGGTGTGGTCGACGTACACCAGCGAGCGCGTCAGGTGCTCGCCGCCGCGTACCAGGACCACGTGGTTGAAGTCGTCCTGGAGCAGGTCGCGGCGGGCCGCGCGGGTCAGCAGCGAGCCGCGCGGGGCGACGGCCGGGACGGGCTTGCGGCCGTACTGGGCCCAGGCGATGCCGACGCCGACGACCAGGCAGACCATGGTCGCCGCGGTGACCGCCGCCGCGCTCAGCGGGGAGTCGCCCTCGCTGTGCCCGGTGACCGGCTCCAGCCAGTGCAGGAAGCGGTCGCCGATGCTGAAGAAGGCACCGCCGAAGACGGAACCGACGGCCAGCACGATCATGGGGATCGTCATGACCTTCGGGGACTCGTGCGGGTGCGGCTCGCCGTGCTCACCGCGCGTCTCGGCGGCGGGCTCGGCGCTCGGCGCCTGCGGCGAGCGGGTGGGTTGGTTCCTCCAACGCTCCTCCCCGAAGAACGTCATCAGCATCACGCGCGTCATGTAGAAGGCGGTGATGGCCGCGCCCAGCAGGGCCGTGCCGCCGAGGATCCAGCCCTCGGTGCCGCCCTTGGCGAACGCCGCCTCGATGATCTTGTCCTTGGAGAAGAAGCCGGACAGGCCCGGGAAGCCGATGATGGCGAGGTAGCCGAGGCCGAACGTGATGAACGTGACCGGCATGTACTTGCGCAGGCCGCCGTAGCGGCGCATGTCGACCTCGTCGTTCATGCCGTGCATCACGGAACCGGCACCGAGGAACAGCCCGGCCTTGAAGAAGCCGTGCGTCACCAGGTGCATGATCGCGAAGACGTAGCCGATGGGGCCGAGACCGGCCGCGAGGACCATGTAGCCGATCTGCGACATGGTCGATCCGGCCAGCGCCTTCTTGATGTCGTCCTTGGCGCAACCGACGATCGCACCGAACAGGAGCGTGACCGCGCCGACGACGGTGACGACCAGCTGGGCGTCGGGGGCGGCGTTGAAGATGGCGCCGGAGCGGACGATCAGGTAGACGCCCGCGGTCACCATCGTCGCGGCGTGGATCAGGGCCGAGACCGGGGTCGGGCCCTCCATGGCGTCCCCGAGCCAGGACTGCAGCGGCACCTGGGCGGACTTGCCGCAGGCGGCCAGCAGCAGCATCAGGCCGATCGCGGTGAGCTTGCCCTCGGAGGCGTCACCGGTGTGGCTGAGGACCGGGCCGAAGGCGAAGCCGCCGAAGGTGGTGAACATCAGCATGATCGCGATCGACAGGCCCATGTCGCCGACGCGGTTGACCAGGAATGCCTTCTTCGCGGCCGTGGCGGCGCTGGGCTTGTGCTGCCAGAAGCCGATCAGCAGGTACGAGGCGAGGCCGACACCCTCCCAGCCGACGTATAGCAGCAGGTAGTTGTCGGCGAGGACGAGCAGCAGCATCGCCGCGAGGAACAGGTTCAGGTAGCCGAAGAAGCGGCGGCGCCGCTCGTCGTGCTCCATGTACCCGACCGAGTACAGGTGGATCAGCGAGCCGACGCCCGTGATGAGCAGGACGAACGTCATCGACAGCTGGTCCAGGCGGAAGGTGACGTCCGCCTGGAAGCCGGCCACCGGCACCCAGCTGAAGAGGTGCTTGACGAGCGTGCGGTGTTCGGCGCCCTTGCCGAGCAGGTCGGCGAAGAGGATCAGGCCGAACGCGAAGGAGGCGGTCGACAGGAGCGTGCCGATCCAGTGGCCGACGCGGTCCAGGCGCCGGCCGCCGGTCAACAGGACGGCCGCTCCGAGCAGGGGCGCCGCGATGAGCAGCGCGATCAGGTTCTCCACGATTCTTCCGACCCCTTACAGCTTCATCAGGCTGGCGTCGTCGACCGAGGCCGAGTGGCGGGTACGGAACAGCGACACGATGATCGCTAGGCCCACCACGACCTCCGCGGCGGCGACGACCATCGTGAAGAAGGCGATGATCTGCCCGTCGAGGTTGCCGTGCATCCGGGAGAAGGTGACGAACGCGAGATTGCAGGCGTTCAGCATCAGTTCGACGCACATGAAGACCACGATGGCGTTGCGCCGGACGAGGACGCCGGTCGCGCCGATCGTGAACAGCAGGGCGGCGAGGTAGAGGTAGTTGACCGGGTTCACTTCGACGCCTCCTCGGGCCGCTTGAACGTCTCCGGCTGGATCGCCCTGCGTTCCAGGCGCTCCTCCGCACGCTGCTCCAGCGCCCGCAGGTCGTTCAGCGCCTCCGTGGACACGTCCCGGATCTGGCCGCGTTCACGCAGCGTCTTGCTGACGGTCAGGTCGGAGGGGGTGCCGTCGGGCAGCAGGCCCGCGATGTCCACGGCGTTGTGCCGGGCGTAGACACCGGGGGCGGGCAGCGGCGGGATGTGGGCGCCCTCGCGGATGCGCTGTTCGGACAGCTCGCGCTGGGTCTTGGCGCGCTCCGTGCGCTCGCGGTGGGTGAGCACCATGGCGCCGACCGCGGCCGTGATGAGCAGCGCGCCGGTGATCTCGAAGGCGAAGACGTACTTGGTGAAGATGAGGGCCGCGAGGCCCTCCACGTTGCCGTTCGCGTTCGCCCGGCCGATGCCGTCGAAGTCCTTCAGGGAGGCGTTGGCGATGCCGGTGAAGAGCAGGACACCGAAGCCGACGCCGCACAGGAGGGCGAGCCAGCGCTGGCCCTTGATGGTCTCCTTCAGGGAGTCCGCGGCCGTGACGCCGACGAGCATCACCACGAACAGGAACAGCATCATGATCGCGCCGGTGTAGACGACGATCTGCACGATCCCGAGGAAGTAGGCGCCGTTGGCGAGGTAGAACACCGCCAGGACGATCATGGTCCCGGCGAGGCAGAGCGCGCTGTGCACGGACTTCTTCATGAAGACGGTGCACAGGGCGCCGATCACCGCGATCGTGCCGAGCACCCAGAACTGGAAGGCCTCACCGGTGGAGGTGGTGTAGGCGGCGAGGTCGTGCGTCGTCATCGGCCGATCACCTTCTTCGAGGCCGGCTCGTCCTCGCCGAAGGTGGAGGCGGCCTCCTGCGGCACCTCGCCCTTGGAGACGGCGACCTGCCGGACGGTGCCGGGCGCGGCCTGGGTGACGAGGCCGCGGTAGTAGTCCTGCTCGTCCGTCCCCGGGAAGATCGAGTGCGGGGAGTCGACCATGCCCTCTTCGAGACCGGCGAGCAGCTGCTCCTTGGTGTAGATGAGGTCGGCGCGGCTGGAGTCGGCCAGCTCGAACTCGTTCGTCATCGTCAGCGCGCGCGTGGGGCACGCCTCGATGCACAGTCCGCACAGGATGCAGCGGGCGTAGTTGATCTGGTAGACGCGGCCGTACCGCTCGCCCGGCGAGTAGCGCTCCTCGTCGGTGTTGTCGGCGCCCTCCACGTAGATGGCGTCGGCGGGACAGGCCCAGGCGCACAGTTCGCAGCCGACGCACTTCTCCAGACCGTCCGGATGGCGGTTGAGCTGGTGCCGGCCGTGGAACCGCGGAGCCGTGGTCTTCTTCTGCTCCGGGTACTGCTCGGTCAGCCGCTTCTTGAACATGGCCTTGAAGGTCACGCCGAAGCCGGCCACGGGGTTCTGGAAGCCGGGCTTGGTCTGCCCGGACTCCTGAGGCTCCTCAGCCATCGGACGCCTCCTTTCCATCCGTCGTTCCGTCACTGACAGTGTCGGGTCCGCCACTGACAATCAGTTCCCGCTCGGTGCGCGGGCGGCGCCTGGGCACGGGGGGCAGCTCCTGTCCGGGCAGCGGCGGGACGGGGAACCCGCCCGCCATCGGGTCGAACGCCTGCTGCTCCTCGGCGGGCCGCTCGGCCGTCTTCGCCTTCTCGCGGAACATGTCGGCGACGAAGGAGATCAGCAGCAGGGCGAGGACGCCGCCGCCGACGTAGAGGGCGATGTCGGCGAAGTCGTAGTTCTCGTTGCGCAGGGCGCGGACGGTGGCGACCAGCATCAGCCAGGTCACGGAGACCGGGATGAGGACCTTCCAGCCGAGCTTCATGAGCTGGTCGTAGCGGACGCGCGGGAGCGTGCCGCGCAGCCAGATGAAGAAGAACAGCAGCAGCTGGACCTTGACGACGAACCAGAGCAACGGCCACCAGCCGTGGTTCGCGCCCTCCCAGAAGCTGCTGACGGGCCAGGGGGCGCGCCAGCCGCCGAGGAACAGGGTGGTCGAGACGGCCGAGACCGTCACCATGTTGACGTACTCGGCGAGCATGAACATCGCGAACTTGATCGACGAGTACTCGGTGTTGAAGCCGCCGACCAGGTCGCCCTCGGACTCCGGCATGTCGAAGGGGGCGCGGTTGGTCTCGCCGACCATCGTGACGATGTAGAGGATGAAGGAGACCGGCAGCAGCAGGATGTACCAGCGGTCGTGCTGCTGCTCGACGATCGTGGAGGTCGACATCGACCCGGAGTAGAGGAACACGGAGGCGAACGCGGCGCCCATGGCGATCTCGTAGGAGATCATCTGCGCGCAGGACCGCAGGCCGCCGAGGAGCGGGTAGGTGGATCCGGAACTCCAACCCGCCAGGACGATGCCGTAGATGCCGACCGAGGCGACCGCGAGGACGTAGAGCATCGCGATCGGCAGGTCGGTGAGCTGCATCGTGGTGCGGTGGCCGAAGATCGAGATCTCGTTGCCGGCCGGTCCGAACGGGATCACCGCGATCGCCATGAAGGCCGGGATGGCCGCGACGATCGGCGCGAGGACGTAGACCACCTTGTCCGCGCGCTTGACGATGAGGTCTTCCTTGAGCATCAGTTTCACGCCGTCGGCGAGCGACTGGAGCATGCCCCAGGGCCCATGGCGGTTGGGGCCGATGCGCAGCTGCATCCAGGCGACGACCTTGCGCTCCCAGACGATGGAGAACAGCACCGTCACCATCAGGAAGGCGAAGCAGAACACCGCCTTGACGACGACCAGCCACCAGGGGTCGCGGCCGAACATCGAGAGGTCTTCAGCGGCGAGATACGCGCTCATGCCTCCACCTCCTTGGGGGCCTCTTCGGCGACTGCCGCCGGGCCGATACGGACGAGTGACCCGGGCCGTGCACCGGCGTCGGAGGCGACGCCGGTGCCCGCGGAGTTCAGCGGGAGCCAGACCACCCGGTCGGGCATCTCGGTGACGAGCACCGGCAGTTCGACCGTGCCGACGGTGCCGGTGACGGTCAGCAGGTCGCCGTCCGTGACGCCCGCCTCGGCGGCCGTCGCGGCGGACACGCGCGCGCGTGCGGCGTGCCGGGTTCCGGCGAGCGCCTCGTCGCCCTGCTGGAGGACGCCCTGGTCGAGCAGGAGCCGGTGCCCGGCGAGCACGGCCTCGCCGGCGGCCGGGCGGGGCAGGGCGCCCGCGGCCTCCACGGGGTCGGAGGCGCGAGCACCGTCCCAGGGGCCGAGCCGGTCGATCTCCGCGCGCGTGGTGCGCAGGTCCGGCAGGCCCAGGTGGACGTCCATGGCGTCGGCGAGCATCTGCAGTACGCGCGCGTCGGTCGGCGCGAGCCGCCGGGTCATCTGGTCGGGCTTGAGCGCGGCCTCGAAGAAGCGCACGCGGCCCTCCCAGTTGAGGAAGGTGCCCGCCTTCTCGGCGACCGCCGCGACCGGGAGGACGACATCGGCGTGTTCGGTGACCTCGCTGGGCCGCAGCTCCAGGGACACCAGGAACCCGACGCTCTCCAGCGCCTCACGCGCGCGTGCCGGGTCGGGCAGGTCGGCGACCTCCACACCGGCGACGAGGAGCGCGGAGAGTTCGCCGCTGGCGGCGGCCTCGACGATCTGGTGGGTGTCGCGGCCGTAGCGCAGAGGCAGTTCGGCGATCCCCCAGGCGGCGGCGACCTCCTCCCGCGCGCGCGGGTCGGTCGCCGGGCGGCCGCCCGGCAGCAGCGTGGGCAGCGCGCCCGCCTCGACGGCGCCGCGCTCCCCGGCCCGGCGGGGGATCCACACCAGTTGCGCGCCGGTGGCGACGGCGGCGCGTACGGCGGCGGTGAGTCCGCCGGCGACCGAGGCGAGCCGCTCGCCGACGACGATCACCGCGCCGTCGGCGCGCAGGGCCTCGGCGGCCCGGGTGCCGGGTTCCTCCAGGCCGACGCCGCTGGCGAGGGCGTCGAGCCACTCCGTCTCGGTGCCGGGGGCGGCCGGCAGCAGGATGCCGCCGGTCTTCTGCAGGCCGCGGGTGGCGTGCGTGGCCAGCGCGAACACCTGCTGCTTGTGCTTGCGCCATGCCTTGCGCAGTCGCAGGAAGACGCCGGGTGCCTCCTCCTCCGACTCGAAGCCGGCCAGCAGTACGGCGGGCGCCTTCTCCAAGGAGGTGTAGGTGACGCCCGTACCGTCGAGGTCACGGCCGTGGCCGGCCACCCGGGCCGCCAGGAAGTCGGCTTCCTCGCCGCTGTGCACGCGCGCGCGGAAGTCGATGTCGTTGGTGTCGAGTGCCACGCGCGCGAACTTGCTGTACGCGTAGGCGTCCTCGACGGTGAGCCGGCCGCCGGTGAGGACACCGGCCCGGGAGCGGGCGGCGGTCAGGCCCTGGGCGGCCGCCTGGAGCGCCTCGGGCCAGGAGGCGGGTTCGAGGACGCCGTCGGCGTTGCGGACGAGGGGGGTCTCGAGGCGGTCCCTCTGCTGCGCGTACCGGAACGCGAAGCGTCCCTTGTCGCAGATCCACTCCTCGTTGACCTCGGGGTCGTTCGCGGCGAGCCGCCGCATGACCTTTCCACGCCGGTGGTCGGTGCGGGTGGCGCAGCCGCCGGAGCAGTGCTCGCACACCGACGGCGAGGAGACGAGGTCGAAGGGGCGGGAGCGGAACCGGTAGGCGGCCGAGGTGAGCGCGCCGACAGGGCAGATCTGGATGGTGTTGCCGGAGAAGTACGACTCGAACGGGTCGCCCTCACCGGTGCCGACCTGCTGGAGCGCGCCCCGCTCCACCAGTTCGATCATCGGGTCGCCGGCGATCTGGTTGGAGAAGCGGGTGCAGCGGGCGCACAGCACGCAGCGTTCGCGGTCGAGCAGTACCTGGGTGGAGATCGGTACGGGCTTCTCGTAGGTCCGCTTCTTGCCTTCGAAGCGGGATTCGGCGTTGCCGTGCGACATCGCCTGGTTCTGCAGCGGGCACTCGCCGCCCTTGTCGCAGACCGGGCAGTCCAGCGGGTGGTTGATGAGCAGCAGCTCCATCACGCCGTGCTGGGCCTTCTCGGCGGCCTGCGAGGTGAGCTGGGTCTTCACGACCATGCCGTCCGTGCACGTGATCGTGCAGGACGCCATCGGCTTGCGCTGGCCCTCGACCTCGACGATGCACTGCCGGCAGGCGCCGGCCGGGTCCAGGAGGGGGTGGTCGCAGAACCGCGGGATCTCGATGCCGAGCTGTTCGGCGGCCCGGATGACCAGGGTGCCCTTGGGCACGCTGATCTCGGCGCCGTCGATCGTCAGCGTGACGAGGTCCTCCGGCGGGACCGCCGCCTCTCCCCCTCCGGAGGGAGCACTGGTGGTCACGGTCATGCGTTCACCTCCGGGCGGTCCGCCCAGGCCGTCGACTTGGCCGGGTCGAAGGGGCAGCCCCGGCCCGTGATGTGCTGCTCGTACTCCTCGCGGAAGTACTTCAGCGAGGAGAAGATGGGGGATGCGGCGCCGTCACCGAGGGCACAGAAGGACTTGCCGTTGATGTTGTCGGCGATGTCGTGGAGCTTGTCGAGGTCGGACATGGTGCCCTTGCCGGCCTCGATGTCCCGCAGCAGCTGCACCAGCCAGTACGTCCCTTCGCGGCACGGGGTGCACTTGCCGCAGGACTCGTGGGCGTAGAACTCGGTCCAGCGGGTGACGGCCCGCACCACGCAGGTCGTCTCGTCGAAGCACTGCAGGGCCTTGGTGCCGAGCATGGAGCCGGCGGCGCCGACGCCCTCGTAGTCGAGGGGGACGTCGAGGTGCTCGTCGGTGAACATCGGCGTGGAGGAGCCGCCCGGTGTCCAGAACTTCAGCCGGTGGCCCGGTCGCATGCCGCCGCTCATGTCGAGCAGCTGGCGCAGGGTGATGCCGAGCGGGGCCTCGTACTGGCCGGGGCTGGCGACGTGGCCGCTGAGTGAGTACAGCGTGAAGCCCGGGGACTTCTCGCTGCCCATCGACCTGAACCAGTCTTTGCCGTTTTTCAGGATGGCGGGAACCGACGCGATCGACTCGACGTTGTTCACCACAGTGGGACAGGCGTAGAGGCCTTCCACCGCAGGGAAGGGGGGACGGAGCCGCGGTTGACCACGGCGGCCTTCGAGCGAGTCGAGCAGTGCGGTCTCCTCACCGCAGATGTACGCGCCCGCACCCGCGTGCACGGTGAGCTGGAGGTCGAGTCCGCTGCCCAGGATGTTCTCGCCGAGGTAGCCCGCCGCGTAGGCCTCGCGCACGGCCTCGTGCAACCGCCGCAGCACGGGAACGACCTCGCCACGCAGGTAGATGAAGGCGTGCGACGACCTGATGGCATAGCACGCGATCACCATGCCCTCGATGAGGCTGTGCGGGTTCGCGAAGAGGAGCGGGATGTCCTTGCAGGTGCCCGGCTCCGACTCGTCGGCGTTGACAACTAGATAGTGCGGTTTTCCGTCACCCTGCGGGATGAACTGCCACTTCATCCCGGTCGGGAACCCCGCGCCGCCGCGGCCGCGGAGCCCGGAGTCCTTGACGTAGGCGATCAGGTCGTCCGGTGACATGGCGAGCGCCTTGCGGAGCCCCTCGTACCCTTCGTGCCTTCGGTAGACGTCCAGCGTCCAGGACCGGTCCTCGTCCCAGAAGGCCGACAGCACGGGTGCGAGCAGCTTCTCCGGGCTGGTGTCCTTGACCTCGGGTACCACGCTCATCACTCCCCCTCCTCGGCGGCAGGCCCTGCCGGGTGGGCGGGGTCGGAGGCCGATGTCTCCTGCGGCGCGTCGTGGGAACTGAGGTGCTCGGCCGGCGAGGGCTCGTGCACCCTGTCCTGCGGTTCCTCATGCGGACCTCCGCGCGGATGGACCACGCGCGCGGGTGCGGCCTCTCCCCTTGCCAGGCGGAGGCCCACCAGTGACGCGGGTCCCGCACCGCCGCTCTCCTCGACGGCCCCGGGCCGCTCGTCGGGGAAGCCGGCGAGGATCCGCGCGGTCTCCTTGAACGTGCACAGCCGGGCCCCGCGCGTGGGCTCGACGGGCCGGCCGGCGCGCAGGTCGTCGACGAGGCGCTTGGCGCCGGCCGGGGTCTGGTTGTCGAAGAACTCCCAGTTGACCATCACGACCGGCGCGTAGTCGCAGGCCGCGTTGCACTCGATGTGCTCCAGGGTGACCTTGCCGTCGTCGGTGGTCTCGCCGTTGCCGACGCCCAGGTGCTCCTGGAGGGTCTCGAAGATCGCGTCGCCGCCCATCACCGCGCACAGCGTGTTGGTGCAGACGCCCACCTGGTAGTCACCGGAGGGCTTGCGCCGGTACATGGTGTAGAAGGTGGCGACCGCGGTGACCTCGGCGGTGGTCAGGTCCAGCATGTCCGCGCAGAACCGCATTCCGGTGCGCGTGACGTGGCCTTCCTCCGACTGCACGAGGTGGAGCAGCGGGAGCAGGGCGGAGCGGGAGTCCGGGTAGCGCGCGATCACCTCGCGCGCGTCCGCCTCCAGCCGGGCCCGGACGTCGTCCGGGTAGCCGGGTGCGGGCAGTTCGGGCATGCCCAGGCTGACGCCCCGCTCCGAAGAAGAGGTGGTCACCGGTCGACGCCTCCCATCACGGGGTCGATGGACGCGACGGCGACGATGACGTCGGCGACCTGGCCGCCCTCGCACATCGCCGCCATGGCCTGCAGGTTGGTGAAGGACGGGTCACGGAAGTGGACCCGGTAGGGGCGGGTGCCGCCGTCGGAGACGGCGTGCACGCCGAGTTCGCCCTTGGGGGACTCCACGGCCGCGTACGCCTGTCCCGGCGGGACGCGGAAGCCCTCGGTGACCAGCTTGAAGTGGTGGATCAGGGCCTCCATGGAGGTGCCCATGATCTTCTTGATGTGGTCGAGGGAGTTGCCGAGTCCGTCCGGCCCCAGGGCGAGCTGGGCGGGCCAGGCGATCTTCTTGTCGGCGACCATGACGGGGCCGGGCTGGAGCCGGTCCAGGCACTGCTCGACGATCCGGAGCGACTGGCGCATCTCCTCCAGGCGGATGAGGAAGCGGCCGTAGGCGTCGCAGGTGTCGGCGGTCGGGACGTCGAAGTCGTACGTCTCGTAGTCGCAGTACGGCTGCGCCTTGCGCAGGTCGTGCGGCAGGCCGGTGGAGCGCAGGATCGGGCCGGTGGCGCCGAGGGCCATGCAGCCGGCGAGGTCGAGGTAGCCGATGTCCTGCATACGGGCCTTGAAGATGGGGTTCCCGGTGGCGAGCTTGTCGTACTCCGGGAGGTTCTTCTGCATCTTCTTCACGAATTCGCGGATCTGGTCCACCGCGCCGGGCGGCAGGTCCTGGGCGAGTCCGCCGGGCCGGATGTACGCGTGGTTCATGCGCAGGCCCGTGATGAGCTCGTAGAGGTCGAGAATCATTTCACGATCACGGAAGCCGTAGATCATGATCGTGGTGGCGCCCAGTTCCATGCCGCCGGTGGCGATGCACACCAGGTGGGAGGACATCCGGTTCAGCTCCATCAGGAGCACCCGGATGATCTTGGCCCGCTCGGTGATCTGGTCCTCGACGCCGAGGAGCTTCTCGACGGCGAGGCAGTAGGCGGTCTCGTTGAAGAAGGACGTCAGGTAGTCCATGCGCGTGACGAACGTGGTGCCCTGCGTCCAGGTCCGGTACTCGAGGTTCTTCTCGATGCCGGTGTGGAGGTAGCCGATGCCGCAGCGGGCCTCGGTGACCGTCTCGCCCTCGATCTCCAGGATCAGGCGGAGCACTCCATGGGTGGACGGGTGCTGGGGACCCATGTTGACGACGATGCGTTCGTCGTCGGCGCGGGCCGCGGACTGGACGACTTCGTCCCAGTCACCGCCGGTGACCGTGTACACGGTGCCCTCGGTGGTCTCGCGTGCGGACGCGGCCGACGCGGCGGATGCTGACTGCGTGTTCACGAGTACGACCTCCGCTGGTCCGGAGCCGGGATCTGGGCGCCCTTGTACTCGACGGGGATGCCGCCGAGGGAGTAGTCCTTGCGCTGCGGGTGGCCCTGCCAGTCGTCCGGCATCATGATCCGTGTCAGGGCCGGGTGACCGTCGAAGACGATCCCGAAGAAGTCGTAGGTCTCGCGCTCGTGCCAGTCGTTGGTCGGGTACACGGGGACCAGGGACGGGATGCGCGGGTCGCCGTCGGGGGCACTGACCTCCAGGCGGATCAGCCGGTTGTGGGTGATCGAGCGCAGGTGGTAGACGGCGTGCAGCTCGCGGCCCTTGTCGTGCGGGTAGTGGACACCGCTGACGCCGGTGCACAGCTCGAAGCGCAGGGCCGGGTCGTCGCGCAGGGTGCGGGCGACGCGGAGGAGGTGCTCGCGGTCGATGTGGAAGGTCAGCTCGTCGCGGTCGACGACCGTCCTCTCGATGGCGTTGCCGGGGACGAGCCCTTGCTCCTCCAGGGCGCCCTCCAGTTCGTCGGCGACCTCGTCGAACCAGCCGCCGTAGGGGCGGGTCGCCGGTCCCGGGAGTCGGACCGAGCGGACCAGGCCGCCGTAGCCGGAGGTGTCACCGCCGTTCTCGGCGCCGAACATGCCGCGCTGGACGCGGATCTCCTCCCCGCCCTGGCCCCGCTGGCCGGGGAGGTTGGAGGCGGAGAGGTCCTTCTCGGGGTTCGCCCCGTTCGCGGAACCGTTCACGCCGTCGGAACCGTTCACGCCTCTGGTGCCGTTCCCGGAACCGTTCACGCCGTTGGTGCCGTTCCCGGAACCGTTCACACCGTCGGTGCCGTCGGCGCCGTTCGCGGAACCGTTCACGCCGCTGGTGCCGTTCGCGTCGCTCACCGCAGCAGCCCCTTCATCTCGATCGTGGGCAGGGCCTTGAGCGCCGCCTCCTCCGCCTCCCGGGCCGCTTCCTCGGCGTTCACGCCGAGCTTGGAGGACTGGATCTTCTGGTGGAGCTTGAGGATCGCGTCCATGAGCATCTCGGGCCGGGGCGGGCAGCCGGGAAGGTAGATGTCGACCGGGACGACGTGGTCGACGCCCTGGACGATCGCGTAGTTGTTGAACATGCCGCCCGAGGAGGCGCACACGCCCATGGAGATGACCCACTTGGGGTTGGGCATCTGGTCGTAGACCTGCCTCAGGACGGGTGCCATCTTCTGGCTGACCCGGCCGGCGACGATCATCAGGTCGGCCTGGCGCGGCGAGCCGCGGAAGACCTCCATGCCGAAGCGGGCGAGGTCGTAGCGTCCGGCGCCGGTGGTCATCATCTCGATGGCGCAGCAGGCCAGGCCGAAGGTGGCCGGGAAGACGGACGCCTTGCGCACCCACCCCGCGGCCTGCTCGACGGTGGTGAGCAGGAAGCCGCTCGGCAGTTTTTCTTCGAGTCCCATGTCTAAAGGCCCCTCAGTCCCATTCCAGGCCGCCGCGCCGCCATACGTACGCGTACGCGACGAAGACGGTGAGCACGAAGAGCAGCATCTCCACGAGCCCGAAGATCCCCAGGGCGTCGAAGGTGACGGCCCAGGGGTAGAGGAAGACGATCTCGATGTCGAAGACGATGAAGAGCATCGCCGTCAGGTAGTACTTGATGGGGAAGCGCCCGCCGCCGGCCGGCGTGGGGGTCGGCTCGATGCCGCACTCGTAGGCTTCGAGCTTGGCGCGGTTGTACCGCTTCGGACCGATCAGCGTGGCCATGACCACGGAGAAGATCGCAAAGCCTGCCCCGAGGGCTCCCAGTACGAGGATGGGCGCATACGCGTTCACCGCTCCTCGCTCCTCTCAGTCGGCACTGACTGCATGCGGGTCCCCCCTGGTCGAGCGAAGCCGAGACCTTGGGGGAGCTTGGGCCGGGCTCTCACCTGCCTCACCGGTCCCACGAGCCCCGCTCGTCCCGGGCGAAGATCGAGAACATGTGAAGCAGGTCACAAGCCCAACTGCCTCGCATCTTATGCCCGCCGCTCTGTGATCTGCGACACGGGGTATTACACAAGCTTTGTGATCTCCACCACCTGACGAAGGATCATGAAGTCGGATGATGAGTGATCTTCATACCCGAAGCGTTCAGTTGATCACCAGAAGTGACATTCTCACTTGTCGTAGCAGGCCAGAGGGGTCGTCTCCATATCAAGAGACTTCCGATGCATGCAAATTGGCGCTGGACGCGGACGGCTGGTAGTGGGCCTCATTCACACATCAGAGGGAGGCGCTGAGCGGATGTGGACGCCGGCCGGGGCGCGTGCGCGCGTTCACGAACTCCGCACGCGCGGGACGCCGGGATTCCGGTGACCGTTCCGTGACCTCCACCACACGCATGAGAGGCTCATGAGAGCCGGGCTTGGCCAACCATCCCAACCAGTGGTAGGCGTGGGGCAATTCGGACGTAATGATCAAAGACCGTGATCAAGGGCTTGATCACGGGCGCCCGCAATGTCCGTTACGGCGTCAATAAAGAGCGACACACCCGGCTTTCCGGGTCTCGGTTGAACAACTGTGGCGCAGCACACGTTTCTTGAAGATATGAAGGAGCCCCTGGTACCGGTTGTTCCCATGTCCCACACCGCTCACATACGCAGCCACCGGAAGCCCCGCCGCAGCGCGTCGACCCTCGCCGTGCGGGCCGGAGTTGCCGGTGGCGTCCTCAGCACCCTGGCCGTCGCCGGGGCGTCCGGCTCGGCGAACGCGGCCGAGCCGGTGACGCAGACCCTCGAACTGCCCACCCTGACGGCCGACCTGGCCACTCAGGCGGCCCGCTCCGCGGACGCCACCGAGCAGGCCGCCGCGCACTACCAGCTGCAGGCCGAGCGTGACGCGGCTGCCGCAAAGGCCGCGAAGCAGGCGAAGGCGGACCTCGCCGAGGCCAAGAGGAAGGCTGCCGAGGCCAGGAAGAAGGCCGCGGAGGAGGCCCGCACGGAGGCCGCCGCCCGCGCCTCGCGCAACGCGGAGAGGACCACGCTCTCCACCATGTCGGGCGGTGACTCCACCTCCGGGTCCACCTCCACCTCCACGTCCCCGTCGACCTCCACCGACTCGTCCACGGCGACCGGCTCGGCCGCCGCGATCGTCAGCTTCGTCAGGGCCCAGGTCGGCAAGGCGTACGTCTCCGGCGCGAGCGGTCCCAGCGCCTACGACTGCTCCGGTCTGGTGCAGACGGCGTTCAAGCAGATCGGCGTCAGCCTGCCGCGCGTCTCCCAGGACCAGTCGACCGCCGGCACCCAGGTCTCGCTGAGCAACCTGCAGCCGGGCGACATCCTGTACTGGGGCAGCGCGGGCAGCGCGTACCACGTCGCTGTGTACGTCGGTGACGGTATGTTCGTCGGCGCGCAGAACCCCTCCACGGGCGTCGTGGAGCGCCCGCTGTCGTACGACCCGCCCACCGGCGCCGTGCGGGTGCTCTGAGCGCACCCCGCACCTCCGCACACACGCAAGGGCCGCAGCCGCTCGGGGGCAGCGGCCCTTGCGCCGCGTCTGAGGCCCGCTCACCGACGCCGGCACCGCGGCCCGTCCGGGCGCGGCCCCGGCGCCTCCCGTGCTCCCCTGCGCACGCGCCACGCCCCCTGGCATGCTCGGGCCCGGGCCGCCGGACGGCGGCCCGTTCGTGAGCGAAGGAGACAACGCGATGCCACGCGTGTTCGTGCAGGGCAGTCCCGTCGGCCACTTCCCCCGGTACGCCCCCGAGGCCGGGCGCGGTGCGGTGCGCCGTATCACCGAGGTCGGCGAGGCGGTGCTGCACAAGCCGTGCCGGGACGTCACGGAGTTCGGGCCCGACCTCGCCGCGCTCGTCGACGACATGTTCCGCACCATGTACGTCGCGGACGGAGCGGGACTGGCGGCCAATCAGGTGGGGGTCGACCTGCGGTTGTTCGTGTACGACTGCCCCGATGACGACGGAGTCCGACATGTCGGGCACATCGTCAACCCGGTGCTCGAAACGCCCACGACTGAGCGACGACTGCTGGAGGAGGGTGAGGGCTGCCTGTCGGTGCCGGGCGCCGTGCTGGCCGTCCCCCGGCCGGACCGCGCCGTGGTGCGCGGGCAGGACAGGGACGGTAACTCCGTCGTCGTCGAGGGCACCGGATACTTCGCGCGGTGCCTGGCCCACGAGACCGACCACACCGACGGGCACGTCTACCTGGACCGGCTGTCGAAGCGGGACAGGAAGGACGCGTTGCGGCAGATGGCGGTCCGACGGGACGAGGTGCACGCCCGCCGGACCGCCAAGGCCACCGCGTTCAGCGCCTGACCGGACCTGCAACGCCTGACCGGACCCGCAACGCCTGACCGGCCCTTCGGCGCCTGGCCGGACCTTCGGCACCTGGTCGGCTCCTCAGCACCCGGCCGGACCTTCGGCGCCTGGCCGGACCTTCGGCGCCTGGTCGGCTCCTCAGCACCCGGCCGGACCTTCGGCACCTGGTCGGCTCTTCGGTGCCTGGGCGGTCCCGTCAGGGCCGGCTCCCGGCGGCCGGTCACGCCTTCGGGGCCACCTTGCTCAGACCGTTGATGATGCGGTCCATCGCGTCGCCGCCCGTGGGGTCGGTGAGGTTCGCGAGGAGCTTGAGGGTGAACTTCATCAGCACCGGGTGCGTCAGGCCGCGCTGGGCGGCGATCTGCATGACCTTCGGGTTGCCGATGAGCTTCACGAAGGCGCGGCCCAGCGTGTAGTAGCCGCCGTAGGTGTCCTTGAGGACCTGCGGGTAGCGCTGGAGGGCGGTCTCGCGCTGGGCAGGCGTCGCGCGCGCGTGGGCCTGCACGATGACGTCGGCGGCGATCTGGCCGGATTCCATGGCGTAGGCGATGCCCTCGCCGTTGAAGGGGTTCACCAGGCCGCCGGCGTCGCCGACGAGCAGCAGCCCGCGCGTGTAGTGCGGCTGGCGGTTGAAGGCCATGGGGAGGGCGGCGCCGCGGATCGGGCCGGTCATGTTCTCCGGGGTGTAGCCCCAGTCCGCCGGCATGGACGCGCACCACGCCTTGAGGATCTCGCGCCAGTCCAGCTCCTTGAAGGAGGCGGAGGTGTTCAGCACGCCGAGCCCCACGTTGGACGTGCCGTCGCCCATGCCGAAGATCCAGCCGTAGCCGGGCAGCAGACGGTCCTGGGCGCCGCGGCGGTCCCACAGTTCCAGCCAGGACTCCAGGTAGTCGTCCTCGTGGCGCGGGGAGGTGAAGTAGGTGCGCACCGCGACGCCCATCGGGCGGTCCTCGCGGCGGTGCAGGCCCATGCCGAGGGACAGCCGGGTGGAGTTGCCGTCGGCGGCGACGACGAGCGGCGCGTGGAAGGTGACCTCGCGCTTCTCCTCGCCGAGCTTGGCGGTGACGCCGGTGATGCGGCCGGTGCGGTCGTCGATGACGGGGCCGGAGACGTTGCAGCGCTCGTGGAGGCGGGCGCCGGCCTTCTGGGCGTTTCGGGCGAGCTGCTCGTCGAAGTCGTCGCGCTTGCGGACGAGTCCGTAGTTCGGGAAGGAGGCGAGATCCGGCCAGTCGAGCTGGAGGCGGGTGCCGCCGCCGACGATGCGCAGGCCCTTGTTGCGCAGCCAGCCGGCTTCCTCGGAGATGTCGATGCCCATGGCGACGAGCTGCTTGACCGCGCGCGGGGTGAGGCCGTCGCCGCAGACCTTCTCGCGCGGGAACTCGGTCTTCTCCAGGAGCAGGACGTCGAGGCCGGCCTTGGCGAGGTGGTACGCGGTCGTGGAGCCGGCTGGCCCCGCGCCCACGACGATCACATCGGCGGTGTGGTCGGAGAGGGGCTCGGTCACGGCGGGATCTCCCCAGAGTTCGGAATCTGCGTGCCGACCGGCACTGGACATGGGCAGTCTATTCAGCAGAATTGATCAACCGGCTGAAGGGTTGCCCTGTGAACGGACCTCTCCCCGCGGTACGGCTGCGCGTCCCCACCCACGAGGACGCCGTCGCCTGGCACCGGGTCTTCGACGACTCGGAGGTCATGCGGTTCTTCGGCGGCAGGCCGGCGACGCTGTCGTGCTACGAGGAACTCACCGCGCGCCAGCGGCGGCACGACGCCGAGCACGGGTTCTGCCTGTGGACCCTGCTGGACGAGTCCGGCGAGGTCGTCGGCTTCACCGGCGCGCAGCCGTGGCGGCCGGAGTGGGGTCCCGTGGGCGAGACGGAGATCGGCTGGCGGCTCGGACGGGCCCACTGGGGCCGGGGGTTCGCCACCGCGGCGGCACGGGAGACCCTCAGGCGGGTGCGGGCGGCCGGCGTACCGGGCGTGGTCGCGATGGTGCCGGCGGGCAACGAGCGGTCGGTCGCGGTGACCCGGCGGCTCGGTATGGAACGGGCGGAGACCTACACCCACCCCACCCTGAACGAGCCCGCGCTCTGCTTCCGGCTCACCCTTGGTGACGCACGGTAGTCGTCTGTCACGGAAAGACACCGACGCCTTCCCCGGCCCGCCGCCCGGGAGTTACCCTGCCAGTACCGCTGGGGGTGACATCTGTGCGTATAACACCCAAAACACCCGAAGTGCGCGTCCCTCGTC
Organism: Streptomyces sp. SID486; assembly: GCF_009865385.1. Taxonomy (GTDB): domain Bacteria; phylum Actinomycetota; class Actinomycetes; order Streptomycetales; family Streptomycetaceae; genus Streptomyces. The sequence goes on from NZ_WWJT01000720.1 coordinate 40,680, forward strand.
TGGTCGGCCTCATGGCCGTGGACGCGCGCGAAACGGCCCGGGCGCAGGGCCTGTTCGTCAACGCGCCGGACCGCCCGGACTTCGCTCTCGCCGTCGTCGACCACGTCGTACGCCAGTACCCGCAGCCCGGTGCCGAGGTGCCGCGGGAATCGATGGTGTACGTGTGGTTCGACTTCGGGGAGGGCGAGGGCGGCGGGGGCGTGCGCGAACCGCGCATCCCGGCACCGCCCGGAGGGGGGCTGCAACGGGAGCTGGACCAGCCCGGTGATCCGTACGCGGTGGCCGGGTTCAGCTCGCCTTGAAACCGCGGTGCAGCGCGACCACTCCGCCGGTGAGGTTGCGCCAGGCCACCTTCGACCAGCCCGCCCCGCGCAGCCGTTCGGCGAGCGCGGGCTGGTCGGGCCAGGCCCGGATGGACTCGGCGAGGTAGACGTACGCGTCCGGGTTCGAGGACACCGCGCGCGCGACCGGCGGCAGCGCCCGCATCAGGTACTCGGTGTAGACGGTGCGGAACGGCGCCCACGTCGGGTGGGAGAACTCGCAGATCACCACGCGCCCGCCGGGCCGGGTGACGCGGTGCATCTCCCGCAGGGCCGCGTCCGTGTCCTGCACGTTGCGCAGCCCGAAGGAGATCGTCACCGCGTCGAAGGTGTCGTCCTTGAAGGGGAGCTTCGTCGCGTCGCCCGCGGTGAACGGCAGCCAGGTGTGCTTCTTCTTGCCGACCTGGAGCATCCCGAGGGAGAAGTCGCAGGGGACGACGTACGCGCCCGTCCGTGCGAAGGGCAGTGAGGAGGTGGCCGTACCGGCGGCGAGGTCGAGGATCTTCTGCGCGGGGCGCGCGTCGACCGCCGTCGCCACCTCCTTGCGCCAGCGCCGGTCCTGGCCGAGCGACAGCACGTCGTTCGTCAGGTCGTACCGTTCCGCCACGTCGTCGAACATCGAGGCGACTTCGTGCGGCTGCTTGTTCAGGGAGGCGCGGGTCACCCGCCCATTCTTGCAGCCCGGATTCCCCGCCGGAGGGAGGGTCACCGGCGGCGGAACACCAGCCGTCCGCCGATCACGGTCGCCACGCAGGTCCCGGCACCGAGCCGGACCAGTTCCGCGCGGTCCGCGACGTCGAACACGGCGAACCGGGCGGGACCACCCGGCACCAGCCCCGGCAGCAGGATCAGCGGGACCGGGGACAGCGCCGCAGGGCCCGGCGGACCGTCCGGCCGCCGCCCCACCGCCAGACCGGCCCGGCGCACCGCGTCGATCGCGGCACGCGACCGCAGTTCACCGGCGACCGCCACCGTGCCGTGCGCCAGCAGCCGTTGGACCCCGCGCCGCGCGCTCGCGCCGAGGCGGGCCGGGTCGCCGCGGAAGATCTCCCGTGCCCGTTCCCCGGTGATGGGCTCGGTGCCGAAGGTGTCGGCCTCGCGCGGGTCGGGGTGGTACGTGCCCTCCAGCAGCTCCGGCCCGTACGGGTTGAGCAGACCCGGCGTCAGGATGCCGGGCCAGCGCCGCACCCGCGCACCGGGACGTGCGCCGGCGAGTTCCTCGTACGGGCCGACGGCGGCGACGGTCGCCCCGTCGGCCAGGACCGCCGTCCCGGGGGACCGTTCGGCGACGTGAAGTGTCAGCACGGGACCTCTGGTCGGCTCTAGTTCGACGCGAGCAGCTTCAGCTCGGGGTGGGCGGTGCCGCCCGCGATGGCGGTGGAGGAGATGTGCGAGGCCACGCGGTCGTCGGCGGGGTCGTTCGCCGGGTCGTCGTGCACGACGAGGTGCTCGTACGTCGTCGAGCGCTGCGCCGGGACACGGCCCGCCTTGCGGATCAGGTCGATGATCTCCAGGCGGTTGGAGCGGTGCTTGGCACCGGCCGAGGAGACCACGTTCTCCTCCAGCATGATCGAGCCGAGGTCGTCGGCGCCGTAGTGCAGGGAGAGCTGGCCGACCTCCTTGCCGGTGGTGAGCCAGGAGCCCTGGATGTGCCGGACGTTGTCCAGGAAGAGGCGGGCGATGGCGATCATGCGGAGGTACTCGAAGAGCGTCGCCTGGGTGCGGCCCTTCAGGTGGTTGTTCTCGGGCTGGTAGGTGTACGGGATGAAGGCGCGGAAGCCGCCCGTACGGTCCTGCACGTCCCGGATCATCCGCAGGTGCTCGATGCGCTCGGCGTTGGTCTCGCCGGTGCCCATGAGCATGGTGGAGGTGGACTCCACGCCCAGCCGGTGCGCGGCCTCCATGATCTCCAGCCAGCGCTCACCGCTCTCCTTGAGGGGCGCGATGGCCTTGCGGGGGCGCGCGGGCAGGAGTTCCGCGCCGGCGCCGGCGAAGGAGTCCAGGCCCGCCTCGTGGATGCGGGTGATGGCCTCCTCGACCGTGACCCCGCTGATCCGGGCCATGTGCTCGACCTCGGACGCGCCCAGCGAGTGGATCACCAGCTGCGGGAAGGCGTCCTTGATGGCCTTGAAGTGCTTCTCGTAGTACTCGACGCCGTAGTCCGGGTGGTGGCCGCCCTGGAACATGATCTGGGTGCCGCCCAGCTCGACGGTCTCCGCGCAGCGGCGCAGGATGTCGTCGAGATCGCGGGCCCATCCCTTCGCGGTGTCCTTGGGAGCCGCGTAGAAGGCGCAGAACTTGCACGCCGTGACACACACGTTCGTGTAGTTGATGTTGCGCTCGATGATGTACGTGGCGATGTGCTCGGTGCCCGCGTACATGCGGCGCCGTACGGCGTCGGCGGCGGCGCCCAGGGCGTGCAGGGGCGCGTCGCGGTAGAGGTCGAGAGCCTCTTCCGGGGTGATCCGCCCACCGGCAGCGGCGCGGTCGAGGACAGACTGGAGGTCGGCCTGCTCTGTCACCAGGGCGTCCCTTTCGTCAAGGGTGTGGACGGACCGAACCAGCCTACGCCAGCCGTTTCCCACCGAAGACGTCAGGCCGTGTACCCGCCGACGAGCAGCCCGGCGAGGGTGCCGGCCAGCAGGAACGGGCCGAAGGGTACGGCCGTCCTGCGGCCCGCCCGGCGCGCGAGCACGAGCGCGCCGCCGTAGAGGGCGCCGAGCAGGAAGGCGGCGAAGGTGCCGAGCAGCACGGTGGGCCAGCCGTACCAGCCGAGTACGGCGCCGGCCCCCACGGCCAGCTTCACGTCGCCGAAGCCCATGCCGCCCGGGTTGATGCGGTACAGCAGGTGGTAACCGGCGCCGAGCGCGAGGGCGCCGTAGAGCGCGGTGCGCCAGTGGCCGGCGTGTTCGGGGAGCAGGGCGGTGAAGCCGAGCAGGGCTAGGGCGGTGGCGGCGAGCGGCAGGGTCAGCGGGTCGGGCAGCCGCTGCACTCGGAGGTCCACGGCGGAGAGCAGCACGCCGACGGGCGCGAGCAGCAGCCAGACCGCCAGTTCGGGCCGGGTGCCGGTGGCGGCGGCGAGGGCGGCGCAGACGAGCGCGGTGACGGTGGCGCAGAGAGCGGTGGAGGAGACGGGTGCGGGGGCGGAGACGGGGGGCGCGGGGTCCGGCACCGCGGGGCCGCCCGGCCGGGACGGCGCGCCGACGGGTGCCCTGCCGCCGGGTGTTCCGCCGGCCCGTGCCCCGCCGCGCGCGCACTCCCGGCACACCGACCGGCCCAGCCAGCCGCGCAGCGGATGGCCGTCGGGGCAGCGATCGCGCCAGGGCTGGCCGGAGGGGACGGTGAAGCGGTAGGCGGCGCGCGGCAGCAGCGTGCCCGTCAGCGCGCCCCACACCGTGCCGACGAGCACCAGCAGTCCCGTGGTCACCCCTCCCACGCCCTCCACCCCCATCCGTGTGCGCCGACGCTCACAGTAGTGACGACGTGGCCTTTGGGGGGCCGGGTGTGTGAACAGGGGGCGGAGCCTGGGGGGCCGGGTGCGAACAAGGGGCGGAGCCTGGGGGGCCGGGTGTGTGAACAAGGGGTGGGGCCCTCGAGGGGCCGAGTGTGCGAACAGGGGGCGGAGCCCTGCGGGGGGCCGAGTGTGCGAACAAGGGGCGGGGCCTGCGGGGCCGGGTGTGTGAACAGGGGCGGTAGGGGGCGGCCTAGGGCACTCGTGACATCCGGGAGGTCGGGTTGCCCTCCGCGGCGCTGTCGGAGGTGTACGTCAGGTCGTCGCCGGCCGGCGTCAACTCCACCTGGTGCGGGGCCGGGTCGCAGCCGGCGTGGTTTCCGGCGGCACCGACCGAGGTCGCGAGGAGCCGGGTACCGGTCACCTTCTTCAAGGTGAGGATGTCGGTGCACACGGCACCGATCTGGTCGGTCTGCCGCAGCCGTCCCAGTTCCCCGCCCACGGCGGTCTGACGGACGGTGACGCGGAAGGTGCCCATGGGCAGGGTGCCGTCGAGGCCGGTGGCCCGGCCCTCCCAGGTGCCGAGATAGCGGTCCGGGATCGCGCCGGGCCCGGCTCCGGTGGGGGGACGTCCCGAGGGGGAACCGCTCGCTCCGGGGCCGTCGCTGGTGGCACCGTCGGCGGGGAGATCCCCCGTTGCGGGGCTGCCGGTGGTCGCCCCGGGTGCCGGGGACCAGGCCGGTGCGCCGCCCGCCTCGTCGTCCGCGCCGCCCCCGGCCCAGGGCCGTATCAGGGCGCCGAGCCCCACGGACACCACGGCCAGCGCACCGGCGACCGCCAGTACGACCGTGCAGCTCACGCGGCGTCCCCGGCCGTTCTCCGCCGGTGCGGAGCCCGCCGCCACGCTGACGGAGACCCGGCCGGGCGGCGGCACGTCCCGCGGCCCGGGCACGAAGGCCGGCCCACCGGGAACCACACCGTGCTCCCCGACGGTCCATCCGCCGGGACCACCGCCGGGAACCCCGTGTGCCCCGACGGCCGCCCCGCCTTCGTGGCCACCGGCAACCCCGTGTGCCCCGACGGCCGCTCCGCCGTCGTGGGCGCCGGGAACGCCGGAACCCGGTCCCGGCGCCCCGCCCCCCGAAAGGCTGCTGAACGGGACCGGTCCGGAGCGTGCCGTCTCCCCGGTGTCCAGGTTGAGCAGGCGTACGGCGCTGCGGCTGACCTGTTCCACCAGGGTGCCCGGCAGCCAGCCGCCCGCGACCAGGCGGGCGGCGCCCCCGGGGGCGAGCCGCCGGCTCACCTCGGCGGGGCCGGGCCGGGCCGCCGGGTCCTTGGCCAGGCAGGCCCGGGCCACCTCCCGCGCCTCGCCGGTGAGGGCACCGAGTTCCGGTTCCTCGTGGACGACCTTGTACAGCAGCGCGGCCGAGGAGTCCCCGCGGAAGGGCGGCTCACCGGTGGCCGCGTAAGCGAGGACGGCGCCGAGGGAGAAGACGTCGGCGGCGCCGGTGACGCCCTCGCCGAGGATCTGCTCGGGCGCCATGTAGCCCGGGGAGCCGACCGAGACGCCGGTGGAGGTCAGTGACGCCGTGCCGGCCATGGCGCGCGCGATGCCGAAGTCGATCAGCAGCGGCCCGTCCAGGGTCAGCAGGACGTTGGACGGCTTCACGTCCCGGTGGACGAGGCCCAGTTCGTGGACGGCCGTCAACGCCTCGGCGAGGCCGGCGCCGAGGGCCCGTACGGTGTGCGCGGGCAGCGGGCCGCCGTCGGTGACGGCCGCCGCGAGGGAGGGACCGGCCGCGTAGGCCGTGGCGACCCAGGGCACGGCGGCCTCGGGGTCCGCGTCGAGGACGGGCGCGGTCCAGGCGCCGCCGACCCGCCGCGCCGCCTCCACCTCACGCCGGAAACGGGCGCGGAACTCCTCGTCCAGCGCGAAGTGCGGGTGGACGATCTTCACGGCGACCGTACGGCCGCCCGCACTGCGGCCGAGGTAGACCCGGCCCATGCCACCCGAGCCGAGCCGGCCGAGCAGCCGGTACGGCCCGACGGTGGCCGGCTCGTCGACTTCCAGCGGCTGCATGGCGCACCTTCTCCCCCCGACGCCCGATGCACAGCAGCGTAGTGACAAGGGGTTAGGGCCGCAGCAGCTCCACCTCGACGTCCGCCGGGAAGCCCGTCGTCGGGCCGACCCGCCGGGCGAACTCCGCGACGGCCTCCAGCTGCGGGGCGCCGAAGCTGAAGTCGAGGGTGGTGAAGTACTGCGCCAGGGTCGCCTCGTCGAACGCCTCCCAGCGGGCCGCCTGCTCGGCGACCTTGCCGACCTCCTCCAGGGAGAGGTTGCGGGAGGCGAGGAAGGACTCGTGGGCCTTGCGGGTGATGACCGGCTCGCGCTCCACGTAGTCCCGGCGGGCCGCCCAGACCGCGAAGACGAACGGCAGGCCGGTCCACTCCTTCCACAGCGAGCCCAGGTCGTGGACCTCCAGGCCGTAGCGCGGGCCGTCGACGAGGTTGGCGCGCAGGGCGGCGTCACCGATGAGGACGGCGGCCTGCGCCTCCTGCATCATCAGGCTCAGGTCGGGCGGGCAGGTGTAGTAGTCGGGCTGGACGCCGTACCGCTCGGCGAGCAGCAGCTGGGCGAGCCGGACCGAGGTGCGGGAGGTCGAGCCGAGGGCGACCCGGGCGCCGTCGAGCTGCTCCAGCGGGACCTGGGAGACGATCACGCAGGACATCACCGGGCCGTCGCAGCCCACGGCGATGTCCGGGAAGGCGACGAGGTCGTCGGCGTTGCGGAGGAACTCGACGAGTGTGACGGGCCCCATGTCGAGGTCGCCGCGCACGATCTGCTCGCTGAGCTTCTCCGGGGTGTCCTTGGTCAGCTCGAAGTCGAGGAGGGTGCCGGTTCTCGCGAGCCCCCAGTAGAGGGGCAGGCAGTTCAGGAACTGGATGTGGCCGACGCGCGGCCGGGTGCGAGAATTGTCCACATCGCGAGACTAGACCCCGTCCTGTACGGTGCGAGGACCGACCCCGCCACCAAACGGGCTAGCGAGGGTTCAAACATCCGGGTGACGTGATCTTGATCCCTCTTGCTTTCGGCTGCCTACATGCTAGGCTCGCCGCAAGTTGCAGTTTGGTTTCCCTTGCAGTACAGAGCCTGCGGAGCATGTGACCGCGGGCTCTCGTCGTTTTCAGACGAATGCAGTTGTGCAGCACCGTTTCGCACGTGCAGGTTCTGGAGCAGGGCAACCCTTTTGAGCCCAAGGAGGGCTTATGGCTACCGGAACCGTTAAGTGGTTCAACGCCGAAAAGGGCTTTGGCTTCATCGCCCAGGAGGGCGGCGGCCCCGACGTCTTCGTTCACTACTCCGCGATCAACGCCACCGGCTTCCGCTCCCTCGAGGAGAACCAGCAGGTGACCTTCGATGTGACCCAGGGCCCGAAGGGTCCTCAGGCGGAGAACGTCTCCCCCGCCTGATCACTGCCTGATCGCAGAACCTGAGTGCAGTACCCAAGGAGCCCCTAGCCGTCAGGCAACGGGGCTCCTGCCTTTTCCCGCCCGCTGCCGGTTCGCCCGTACCGCACGATCAGGGCGCGGAGCGGTGAGGTCAGGGCAGCCGGTCAGGCAGCCGGACCGGCTTGAGCGGAGACAGCGAGTTCGAACTGTCGTTCGATGTGCGAACGATCGCCGCAGCCCCAGGACCGCCTCCCGCTCCACGCCTCTCCCCGCCACGCCGGCGGCGACGTCGGCCTCCCCCGGCCGGCCCCGGCACGCAAGCGAGTGACCGGCCGTCACTTCCCTCTCACGGAACACCCCTCGGCCTCCGCCGGGGACCCGCAACGAGGAGACGGGCCATCGGGGTCCGCCAGAAAAACCATTTCTCCGGCAGAACACACCGTCGCTCATCATTATTACTACAGCTACATATAGGTCCTACCGATACCTGAACAAGGTACTGTCCGGCTTATCCTTCACCCGTTCGCCCCCGCATCCATCAACGAACGGCGCCGTTAGGTGCAGCATGACGAAGGAAACGAGGGGACCGGCAGCCGAGTTTCTCTCAGCTCAATCCTTTTCGACTGCAAGACCGTCCACCCGGCTGGGCTCCCACACGTACCTGCCCGCTCCGGACGGCGCCGGTGCCGCCAAAGGGGCACTGGCGAAGGGTGGCCTCCTCGTCACACTCGAGGCGACCGAGGAGATCCTCCAGGAATTCATGGACGCGATGAGCGCCCTGGAGAGACACATCTCGAAACGCTGGGCCAGTTCGGAAATGTGGTTCTGCAGCTCACCGGCGGAATGAGAAAGCCGTCATGCATCCTGAGTACATGGGGTACTACCCGGATCCCGCCGTCGAGTATCCGGGCGGCTACCTGAACGGCGGGGAGTGGCACCGGGCGCCCGCCGAAGCCTTCGCTCCCCCCTTCGCCCCTCCGGACCCCGCCTGGGACCCCGCCGAAGAACTGGCGTACATGCTGCGGGACTCCATCGAGCAGGAGCCGAAGATCCCCGCCGCGCGCGCCGAGGACGATCTCGTGGGTGCGAGCGCGAAGAACCATCGCGACGCGCTGGTGGAACTCACCGCGGAGTTGCCCCCGATGCAGGCTCCCCCGCCTCCTCGGGGGCATCGCAAGGTCCGGCCACGGCAGCAGATGAGCGCAATTCGCGTCGCCAGCTACTTGGTCGCGGCGACAGCGACCGCCATCGCATCCGCCGTGAGTATTTTCGGCGGACTGATCGCATACGATCCGCTGCGATTCGTGGCGGCATCGCGTATGCAAAGCAGCACGGTCTCCTGGTGGCCCATTCTGGTGTTCGGCCCCTGGCTGGTCGCGTCGCTGTCCATTCTCCGGGCGTCATTGCACCAGCGTCGTGCCTTCCATTCCTGGACCGTGCTTCTGATCTTCTCGGCGATCGCCATGACGCTGTGCATCGCGCAGGCGCCGAAAAACATCGTGGACACCGCGGCCGCGGCGCTGCCGAGTTTCGCCTCGCTGGCCTGCTTCCAGCAGGTGGTACGCCAGATCACCCTCACCAGGCCGCCCCGCCGGGCAATGCCCCGGCACCGGGTGCAGCCCGCCGAGACGCCCGCCGACGAGACGAAGGACGGGCTGCCGCAGGACGGTACGCCGTCGGCGGGCGGCGGGCGAGACCAGCTCCGGCGCCGTCCTCCGGGCCGGACGAGGCCGGTTTGACGCGGCCCGGAACCCACGCCGGAAGTGGTGAATGAACAGCTCTGTCACGGTGCACACGCTCCTCCCCGACGTCGCCCGGCTACGGCCCCGCCAGCAGATGGCCATCGACTGCGCCCTCTGTGCCCGCCCGCTGGGCACGAGCGGCCGGGTCCTGGGCGAGGTGCGGCACCGGGGACTGCTGTTCCGGCTCTGGGTCTGCTTCCTCGGCTGCCAGAGTGCCGCGCCGTCCGTCACCGGCACGTGGGCGGGGGAGCCCGCACCCTGAGGCCCGGCCGGACCCTGCCTGGCCGGAGGGTGTGTCGGTGCCGCCCGCTATGGTCCCTCCCCATGACCGGCCCCGAGGACTTCCTGACCGCCACCCGCACCTTCTACGACACCGTCGCCGAGGACTACGCCGAACACTTCCGCAACCCGCTCGCGGACAGGCCGCTGGAGCGGGCGCTGCTCGCCGCGTACGCGGAACAGGTCGGCCCGGGGGGCACGGTGGCCGACCTCGGCTGCGGCCCCGGCGAGATCACCGCTCACCTCGCCTCGCTGGGCCTGTCCGTCATCGGCCTGGACCTCTCCACGTCCATGGTCGCCATAGCCCGGCGTACCCACCCCGCGCTGCGGTTCGAGCAGGGTTCGATGCTGGAGCTGCCCTTCGACGACGGTTCGCTGACCGGAGCCGTCTCCTGGTACTCCAGCATCCACACACCCGCACACCGGCTCCCGCACCTGTTCGCCGAGTTCCACCGGGTGCTGGCTCCCGGCGGCCGGCTCCTGCTCGCCTTCCAGACCGGTGACGCCCCGCTCCGCCTCGACCGGCCCTGGGACCGGCCCGTCGTCCTCGACTTCCACCGGCGCCGGCCCGAGCTGATGGCCGAGCTGCTCTCCGGCACCGGGTTCGCGCTGTGCTCCAGCACCGTGCGGGAGCGTCAGGAAGCGCTCGCCGAGACAGCCCCGCAGGCGTTCCTGCTCGCCCGCAAGGAAGGCTGACCGGGCGGCAGGCGACAGGCGGTGCCGGTGACGGTGCGCGTCCCGGGGGGACCGGCCCTCAGCGGGAGGCGGTGACGGTGTCCGCGAAAGCCCGCGCCGGCGGACTGAGCGCGTCCCAGCGGCGGACGGCCCAGCCGACGGGAAGGGGGCGCAGACCCGGCAGGGGTACCAGGCGCAGCGGGCCGTCACCCGGTACCGGCAGGCCGGGCACGGCGGGTACGACCGCCCGGCCGGCCCCCAGCTCGGCGAGCAGCAGGGCCGTGTCCCAGTCGGCCACGCTCGGTTCGTAGGCGAACCGCACGCCCCGTGCGGCGCACGCCGCCTCGAGATGCGCGGCGGACGTGGAGTTCGGGGGGAGCCGGATGAGGCGGACGTCGGCGAGCTCGGCCGGGTCCAGGTGCGGGCGGGCGGCCAGGGGGTCGTCCGCGCGGACGGCGAGCAGCCACGGTAGTTCCGCGACCGTCCGCTGCTCGATGCCGCGCACCGGAGGGCCGATGGTGATCCAGGCGAGGTCGAGCGTGCCGTCGGTGAGGGCGTCGAAGCTGCCGCGGCCCGAACTGACGGTGCGGAACTCCAGGTTGACGCTGGGGTGGCGGCGGCGGAAGGTGACGACCGCATCGGACATGAAGTGCCGGATGGTGGTCGCGCCGGTGGCCACCCGGACGTGGCCGCTGTGGCCGTCGACGAGGTCGCGCAGCTGCCGCAGGGCCAGGTCGAGACCGGAGATGCCTTCTGCGGCGGCGGCCTCCAGTATCCGTCCGGCCCGGGTCGGCACGACCCCGCGCGGCTGGCGTTCCAGCAGGGCCACACCTGTCTCCCGCTCCAGCCGCTTGACGTGCTGGCTGACGGCCGACTGGGTGCAGCCGAGGTCGCGGGCGACCGAACTCAGGTTGCCGGCACGGCACACGGCCACGTACACACGAAGGTCGTCCAGGGTCACGACGACCCAAGCTAGCACTTGGGCTGAGGGAGAAAACCCAAGGATTGACTGGAGGTTGGGGGCGTACGACGATCGTGGGCGGGCCGCAATCGACCCAGGCGGCAACCCGCTCCCCGCCCCGCCGAGTCCGGACGAGGCGGGACCGGCGAGGAGCGGGTGCCGACCCCTGCCGAACGGCGGACCCCGGTCGAACGGCGGCTCCGTGCCGAGAAGAACGGCGGCTCCGTGCCGAGAAGAACGGCGGCTCCGTGCCGAGAAGTACGGCGACTTTGTGCCGGGAAGGCAGGAGGGCAGGAGGGCAGGCCCTGTCGGTAAGGCGCGGCCCGGCCGCTCAGCGCTGCTCGTACAGCCCTTCCACCTCTGTGCCGAAGTCGGCCAGGATCTGTGCCCGCCGCAGCTTCATGGAGGGGGTCAGATGTCCGGCCTCCTCCGTGAAGTCCACCGGCAGTACGGCGAAGCGGCGGATGGACTCGGGGCGGGAGACCAGCTTGTTCGCCTCGTCCAGGGCCCGTTGGATGACGGCCGTCAGCTCCTCGTCGCCGATGAGGAGTTCCGGCGGCACCGGGTGCTTGCCGATCATCTGCCGCCAGTGGGTGATGCCGTCGGGGTCGAGGGTGATGAGGGCCGCGACGTAGGGGCGGGCGTCACCGACCAGCATGACCTGGGAGATCAGCGGGTGCTGACGCAGCCAGTTCTCCAGCGGCGCGGGAGCCACCGACTTGCCGCCCGCCGTGATGAGCAGCTCCTTCTTGCGGCCGGTGATGGTCAGGTAGCCCTCGTCGTCCAGTTCGCCGAGGTCGCCGGTGGCGAGCCAGCCGTCGCGGGTCGCGGGGACCACACCGCCCGCCTGCGGGTCCCAGTAGCCGCGCAGCACATGTTCGCCGGCGAGCAGGATCTCGCCGTCCGCCGCGATCCGTACCCGGGTGCCGGGCATCGGCCAGCCCACCGTGCCCAGGCGGGGCTTGAGGGGCGGGGTGACCGTCGACGCGCCGGTGGTCTCGGTGAGGCCGTACCCCTCGAAGATCTCGATGCCGGCGCCCGCGTAGAACGCGGCGAGGCGCCGGCCGAGGGGGGAGCCGCCGCAGATCGCGTACCGGACGCGGCCGCCCATGGCGGCACGCAGACGGCGGTAGACGAGGGGGTCGTAGCAGGCGCGCTGTGTCTTCAGGGCGCGGCTCGGGCCGCTGCCGGTGCCGGTCTGGCGGGCCTCCAGCGCCTCGCCGTACCGCTGGGCCACGGCCGCCGCCCGGTCGAAGACCGTCACCCGGCCGCCCGCCTCCGCCTTGGCCCGCGCGGAGTTGTAGATCTTCTCCAGCATGTAGGGGATGGTCAGCAGCGCGGTCGGGCGGAACGCGGCAAGGTCCGGGAGGAGGTCGTCCGGGGCCAGGCTCGGCGCGTGGCCGAGGCGGACCCGGGCGCGGACGCAGGCGATGGCCACCATCCGGCCGAAGACGTGGGACATGGGGAGGAAGAGCAGGACCGACGGCTGCTCGTCCTGCGCCTTGAACACCGGGTGGAGGAGTTCGACGGCGTTGTCGACCTCGGCGAAGAAGTTGCCGTGCGAGAGGGCGCAGCCCTTGGGGCGGCCGGTGGTGCCGGAGGTGTAGATCAGGGTGGCGAGCGTGTCGGGGCCCAGCATGCCCCGGCGTACGCCCACTTCCCCGTCCGGCACCTGCGTGCCCGCGTCGGCGAGCCGGGCCACGTGGTCCTTCTCCATCACCCAGACGTGCCGCAGGTCGGGCAGGTGCGGGAGCTCGGGGCCGAGCGCGGCGGCCTGGGCGGCGGTCTCCGTGACCAGGGCGACCGCGCCGGAGTCGTGCAGGATCCAGCGGGTCTGGAAGACGGAGGACGTCGGATAGACGGGGACCGTGACGAGGCCGGCGGCCCAGGCCGCGAAGTCCAGCAGGGTCCAGTCGTAGGTCGTGCGGGCCATGACGGCGATCCGGTCGCCGGGCATCAGGCCCTCGGCTATCAGGCCCTTGGCGACCGCCTGCACCTGGGCGGCGAACCGGGCGGCCGTCACGTCGGTCCAGCGTCCGCCGGACAGCTTGCGGCTGATCACGACCGTGTCGGGGGCCGCCTCCGCGTTCTCGTACGGCAGGTCGGCGAGGGAGCCGTGCGTGACCGGGGGCGCGAACGGCGGCACGGACACCTCCCGGACCGCACCGTCCAGCCGGCGTATCTCCGGTGCGACGAGGACCGGGTGGCCGTCGTAGTCGACGGCGGAGACGGGGGCGCCGGAGGAGACGGTGGCGTTCTGGTACGGAGTGGACACGGGCGGCTCCTCTGGCGTGCGTGCACCTGCGGCGGCCCCCGGGGGAAGGGGGTTACCGCCGGTCAGGCGGTGATCGTACGGCTCCGCTGTGCGGGGGTTGTGCGGGTTCCGGGATGGTCCGGGGCCGGGGATGTGCAGCCTCGGGGATTGTGTGAGGGACGTTCAGCTTTGCCTGAGCCGCGCCGGGCCGGGGAGTTGCGGGATCTCCGTCACCCCTTGTGGGCACTGGGCTTACCTCCGGTAACCTTACTCCCGAGTAAGCCATTCGGACCCGAGCCGCGCGGGAGTCGCATGAACGCCGTCACCCTCACCGCCACGCCCGCGCTGGCCCCCCTGCTGGCGCGGGGCGCCCTGTGCTCCCCGTTCAAGCGGCCGGCCCCGGACGCGGCCGTCCCGCGCACCCGGCTGCTGCTGCCCGGCGTGCGCGTCGACCTGGCAAGGCTGGCCGCCTACGAGCGGGTGTGCGGTTTCCCGACGGGTGAACCCGACCTGCCCGTCACCTATCCGCACGTCCTGGGCTTCCCGCTGGCCATGCGGCTGATGAGCGGCCGGGACTTCCCGCTGCCGCTGCTGGGCCTGGTCCACACGTCGATCGAGATCGTCAGCCGGGGCGCGCTGCCGGCCGACGGGGAGTACGAGCTGACGGCGTTCGTCGCGGGCCTGGCCCCGCACCGGCGCGGCACCGAGGCGACGGTGGTGACCGGGCTGCGCCTCGGTGGTGACGCGGTCTGGGAGTCGCGCAGCACGTACCTGGCCCGGCACCGGACGGACGCGGGCCCGGACGCGGCCGTCGCGGAGCGGGGCGGGGGCGGAGGCGGGGGCGGTCCGCTGCCCGTCACCGCCGAGTGGAGCATCGCCGAAGACGTGGGGCGGCGCTACGGCGCCGTCTCCGGTGACCGCAACCCCATCCACCTGCACCCGTTCACCGCCCGCCTCTTCGGCTTCCCGCGGGCCATCGCGCACGGCATGTGGACGGTGGCCCGCTGCCTGGCCGCGCACGGCACGGGCGGCCCCGCCCTGGTACGGGCCGGGTTCCGGGCCCCCGTGCTGCTGCCGGGGACGGTCAGTTACGGGACGGACGGCGACGGCCGCTTCGAGCTGCGGAACCGGGACGGCAGGCTCCACCTCTCCGGGGAGGTACGGCCGCGGTGAGGACGACGTCCACCGGGCCGCGGAGACGGGTGCGGCCGAGGCCGTGCCGCCGTGAGATGCCGGCGCCCGCCGACCACCGAGGGGTGCGGCCGAGGTCGACGGAAGTGGCCGCCGGCCACGGAGAGCGGCCGACGCCCACGGAAGTCGCCGCCGGCCACGGAGGGGTGCGGCCGACGCCCAGGGAGGTCGCCGCCGGCTACGGAGCGGTGTGGCCGACGCCAGGGGGAAGCGGCCGCCGGTTCCGCTCGGCCGGCGGCGCCCAGACATGGCCCCGCAGCAGATCGCCCAGGCCCGCCCAGGCGAAGTTCATCAGCGTGGCCGCGGCCTGGCGGGCGGTGACGCCGGGCGTGGCGTTGGCCCAGGCGGCGAGCGACTCGGCGGCGCCGACCAGCGCCTCGGCCAGGCCGGCCACCTCGCGCTCGGGCAGGCCGGGATCCCGGTGTGCCGCCCGCGCCGCGATCGCGACCAGCCGGGTCACGAACGCGACGAGTTCCGCGCGCATCGCGGCGACCTCGGCCGCGAAGGGCTCACCGTGCGTGCGGGCCTGCAGATGCAGCACCGCCCAGGCGTCGGGGCGCTCGGCGGTGTGCGCGAAGAACGCCTGCAGCCCCTCCCAGAGTTGCCGGTCGGCGGGGAGGTCCTGCCGGACACCCGCGCGGACGGCCGTCGTGAGCGCGGTGGCCTCGCGGCGGATGCAGGCGGTGAAGAGGTCTTCCTTCGAGTTCAGGTACAGGTAGACCAACGGCTTGGACACGCCCGCGAGTTCGGCGATCTCGTCCATCGACGCGGCCATGTACCCGCGCTGTCCGAAGATCCGTACGGCGGCGTCGAGCATCTGCTGCTCCCGTACCGCCCTCGGCATCCGTTTGGTCTTGACGGCACCCATGAGGGCAAGCCTAGTTGGGCGCGGCGGCCCCGCCCTGTGTCCGCGACGCGTCGTCGGCCAGGTCCTCCTGGCTGCGGTTGGCGTCCAGGTTCGCCTTCATCCGGTCGACCCTGCCCACGATCTGCACCGAGGCCCGGTCCCGCTCCTTGCGCAGCACCACCCAGCTGATCGGCGCCGACAGGACGAGGGAGAGCAGCAGGACCCACAGGATGTTGGAGTCGCCGAAACCGCGCGGGAAGAGGCCCGAGTAGACGGCTCCCCAGACGATCACGAGGCAGCCCGCGAAGATACCGAGGCGCATCAGCGTGTAGCGGAGCATCTCAATCCACTCGTCCGATTCCAAAAGGGGTCATCGTCCAGTGAAGCACGGCTACGGGGTGATCTTGCACGGGGGTCAGCCGAGCGGCAGCAGCATGACGACCTCGTCGCGGTCGTCGCCGGGCGCGACCCGGATGGCGTCCGGGACACGGCCGACCTCCTTGTAGCCGCAGGAGGCGTAGAACCGTTCCAGGCCGTTCCCGCCGCGGCAGGTCAGCCGGATCGCCCCGACGCCGTCCAGCCCGCGGGCCGCGTCCGCTGCGGCGGCCATCAGGTCGCGGCCGTAGCCGCGGCCCTGGTGGCGGGGGTGGACCATCACCGTGTACAGCCAGATCCAGTGGGTCATCAGCCGGTGGCTGTTGAGGGTGAGGAAGGCGGTCGCGGCCACGCGGCCGGACTCGTCCAGACCGACGAGCAGCCGGGTGCGGCCCTCGGCCATCTGCACGAAGTGCCGCACCAGCCCGGGCCGTATCTCGTCACGGGTCACCGGGGGGACGAAGCCGACGGAGCCGCCCGCGTTCGAGACGTCCGTCCACAGGTCGAGGATGTCGTCGCGGAGGGCGGGGGTGACGGCGGGATCCAGGGTGAACGTAAGAGGCACCGAGCCAGTGTATCCATTACATGGATGTGGTTCGTGTGAGAGCCCGGGCCCCCACCCTCAGGTCCGCCACCAGGCCCTGGTACGCCTGCTTCCTGGAGGAGGAGGTCCACGACCGCCCGCAGCGCCTGGTACCGACCGTGCACCCGTCGGCCGTCCTGCGCGCCGGGCTGCTCGCCGACGAGCATCACGCGCGCGCGGGTGTCTCCGGCGCCGAAGACGGTCCGGGTGGCGTCGGGGGCGCCCGATGAAGGGGGCGCTCGGCCCGGCAGGCGGCCGCGGGGGCGTCGTGGCCGCTCACGCAGCTCCCCGCGCCCCCGGGGGCGTCGTGGCCGCTCGCGCAGCTCCCCGCGCCCCCGGGTGGGACCAGTCACCCTCCGCCGGCACAGCCGACGTGCCGGTGCAGCTCCGCGGGTCGGGGGTGTCAGAGGCGCATCGGCTGGGGGGACTCCCGGCGTGCCGGGTCGGGGCCCTCGTAGTCGCGGATGATCTCGTAGCGCGTGTTGCGTTCCACCGGGCGGAATCCGGCGTCCCGGATCAGTTCCAGCAGGTCCTCGCGGGTCAGCTTGTTCGGCGTGCCGTAGTTGTCCGCGTCGTGCGTGATCTTGTACTCGACGACCGAGCCGTCCATGTCGTCCGCGCCGTGCTGGAGGGCCAGCTGGGCGGTCTGCACGCCGTGCATGACCCAGAAGACCTTGACGTGCGGGACGTTGTCGAAGAGGAGACGGGAGACGGCGAAGGTCTTCAGCGCCTCCGCGCCCGTCGCCATCTGGGTGCGGGCCTGGAGGGTGTTGCGGACCTTGCCGTCCTTCATGTCCACGAAGTCGTGCTGGTAGCGCAGCGGGATGAAGACCTGGAAGCCGTTCGTCTCGTCCTGCAGCTCACGCAGACGCAGGACGTGGTCGACCCGGTGCCGCGGCTCCTCGATGTGGCCGTACAGCATGGTGCACGGGGTCTTCAGACCCTTCTCGTGCGCCAGCCGGTGGATCCGGGACCAGTCCTCCCAGTGGGTGCGGTGGTCCACGATGTGCTGCCGGACCTCCCAGTCGAAGATCTCCGCGCCGCCGCCGGTCAGCGATTCCAGGCCCGCGTCGATCAGCTCGTCGAGGATCTCGGAGGCCGACAGTCCGCTGATCGTCTCGAAGTGGTGGATCTCCGTCGCCGTGAACGCCTTCAGGGAGACGTCCGGCAGGGCCTTCTTCAGCTCCCTGAGCGAACGCGGGTAGTAACGCCACGGCAGATTCGGGTGCAGGCCGTTGACGATGTGCAGTTCGGTGAGGTTGTCCGACTCCATCGCCTTGGCCAGCTTCACGGCCTCCTCGATGCGCATCGTGTACGCGTCCTTCTCGCCCGGCTTGCGCTGGAACGAGCAGTAGGCGCAGGACGCGGTGCACACGTTCGTCATGTTGAGGTGACGGTTGACGTTGAAGTGGACGACGTCACCGTTCTTGCGGGTGCGCACCTCGTGGGCGAGTCCGCCCAGCCAGGCCAGGTCGTCCGACTCGTACAGCGCGATGCCGTCCTCGCGGGTCAGCCGCTCACCGGAGCGGACCTTCTGCTCCAGCTCGCGCTTGAGTCCGACGTCCATGCCAACACCTTTCCTACGACAGCCCGACCAACGGTATCCCTAGACCTCTTCGGGCAGCTCGCCGACCCGGTTCTCCCACTTCGTGGACAGCACGATCGTGGTACGGGTGCGGGAGACGCCCCTGGTCCCGCTGAGCCGGCGGATGGTCCGCTCCAGGCCGTCGACGTCCGTCGAGCGCACCTTGAGCATGTAGGAGTCGTCACCGGCGATGAACCAGCAGTCCTCGATCTCCGACAGGTCCCGCAGCCGCTGGGCGACGTCCTCGTGGTCGGCGGCGTCGGACAGCGAGATACCGATCAGCGCGGTGACGCCGAGGCCGAGCGAGGCCGCGTTCACCGTCGCGCGGTACCCGGTGATGACACCCGCCGCCTCCAGCCGGTTGATGCGGTCGGTGACGCTGGGGCCCGACAGGCCGACAAGGCGTCCCAGCTCCGCGTACGAGGCCCGGCCGTTCTCCCGCAGGGCCTGGATGAGCTGCCTGTCCACCGCGTCCATGCGATCGAAGCCTTCCGGTGAAAGTTCCTGAAGTGATGACCTGAGATGATGACCTGAAGTACTGCGTGTGGTGCTGAGGTACCGCTATCCGCCCGCCGTGCCGCCGCCCAGTTCGCCCCGCCACCGCCGGTACAGGCCGTGCCCGACGCCCGCCGCGTCCAGCACCCGTCCGGCGACGAAGTCCACCAGGTCCTGGATGTGCGTGGCTCCCGCGTAGAAGGCCGGGGAGGCGGGCACGACCGTGGCGCCGGCGTCGTCCAGCGCCACGAGGTGCCGCAGGGTCTGGCCGTTCAGGGGGGTCTCCCGCACGGCCACGACCAGCGTCCGGCGCTCCTTCAGCGTGACGCTCGCCGTGCGCTGGAGCAGGTCCTTGGACAGTCCGAGCGCCACGCCGGCCACGCAGGCGGTGGAGGCGGGCACGATGAGCATCCCCTTCGCCGGGTACGACCCCGAGGACGGCCCGGCCGCGAGATCGCCCGCGCTCCAGTACCGCACCCCGCTGACGTCCGCCTCGAAGGTCCCGGGCTTGCCGTCGGCGCCACGGGCCAGCCATTCCCGCAGGTCGTCCTGCCAGTGCGCGTCCCGGAACGAGATGCCCGTCTCGTCCAGCAGCGTCAGCCGCGAGGCCCGGCTGACCACCAGGTCGACCGCCTCGCCGGCCGCCAGCAGCGCCCGCAGCACGGCAGCCGCGTACGGCGTACCCGAAGCTCCGGACACCCCCACGATCCAAGGCACGCGCTGCGTTTCTCCTGCGTTCACACCTTGAGCGTACCGGCGGGTCCGGCCGTGCTCAGGCCGGGTGGCGCCCAGCGGCTCAGACGGTCAGACCGCGCACGAGGAGATCGAGCAGCGCGCACACGAACAGGGCGATGCCGATGAAGCCGTTGACCGAGAAGAACGCCCTGTTGAGGCGCGACAGGTCGTGGGGGCGGACGATGCGGTGCTCGTAGAGGAAGGCACCCGCGACGATCAGCAGGCCCAGCCAGAAGAACGCGCCGGCGTGCGTGGCCAGGGCGTACCAGACGAACAGGGCCGTGGTGACCGTGTGGCAGACGCGCGCGCCCCAGATCGCGGCCGGGATGCCGAAGCGGGCGGGGACCGACATCACGCCGATCTCCCGGTCGGTCTCGACGTCCTGGCAGGCGTAGATCAGGTCGAAGCCGCCGATCCAGACGCCGACCGCCAGACCCAGGATCACCGCGTTCCAGGACCACTCGCCGCTGATCGCCAGCCAGCCGCCGACCGGCCCCATGGCCTGGGCGAGGCCGAGGATGGCCTGCGGGAAGTTGGTGAACCGTTTCCCGTAGGGGTAGACCACCATCGGGACCACCGCGACCGGGGCCAGGGCCAGGCAGAGCGGGTTCAGCAGCGCCGCGGCGCCCAGGAAGACCACCAGGGCGACCAGGGCGCCCGTCCAGGCGTGTTTCACCGACATCGCGCCGGTGACCAGCTCGCGGTGGGCCGTGCGCGGGTTACGGGCGTCGATCTCGCGGTCGATGATCCGGTTGACCGCCATGGCGAACGTGCGCAGACCGACCATGCACACCGTGACCAGGAGCAGGCGGACCCAGTGGATGTTCCCGTCCCGTTCGTACATGGCGGTGAGGGCCGCGATGTAGGCGAAGGGGAGCGCGAAGACCGAGTGCTCGATCATCACCAGGCGCAGGAAGGCCCTGGTCCGTCCCGGCTGCGCGATGGCGGCGGAGGCGCTGCTCACAGTCCGTACTCCTTCCAGCGGCGGTCCACCAGGGCCGCCGTATCCGGGTCCGACAGGACCATCTCCGGCCACCCTCCGTCCCGCGTGTACCCCTCCTCGGGCCACTTCCGCGTCGCGTCGATGCCCGCCTTGCCGCCCCAGAACTGCTGGTACGAGGCGTGGTCGAGGTGGTCGACCGGTCCTTCGACGACGGTGAGGTCGCGGGCGTAGTCGGTGTTGCCGAGGGCCCGCCAGGCGACCTCGTGCAGATCGTGCACGTCACAGTCGGCGTCCACGACCACGATCAGCTTGGTGAGGGACATCATGTGCGCCCCCCAGACGGCGTGCATCACCTTCTGCGCGTGCTTCGGGTACTTCTTGTCGATCGAGACGATCGCGCAGTTGTGGAAGCCGCCGGCCTCGGGCAGGTGGTAGTCCACGATGTCCGGGACGATGATCTTCAGCAGGGGCAGGAAGAAGCGTTCCGTGGCGCGGCCGAGCGGGCCGTCCTCCGTCGGCGGGCGGCCGACCACGATCGACTGGAGCAGCGGGCGCCTGCGCATCGTCACGCAGTCGATCTTCAGCGCGGGGAACGGCTCCTGCGGGGTGTAGAAGCCGGTGTGGTCGCCGAAGGGGCCCTCGGGCAGCATCTCGCCGGGCTCCAGCCAGCCCTCCAGGACGACCTCCGCGTTCGCGGGGACCTGGAGCGGGACCGTCTTGCAGTCGACCATCTCGATCCGCTTGCCCGCGACGAAACCGGCGAACAGGTACTCGTCGATGTCGCCGGGGAGCGGGGCGGTGGAGGCGTACGTCACGGCGGGCGGGCAGCCGAAGGCGATGGCGACCGGGAGGCGCTCACCCCTGCGGGCCGCGACCTGGTAGTGGTTGCGGCTGTCCTTGTGGATCTGCCAGTGCATGCCGATCGTGCGCTTGTCGTGGCGCTGCAGGCGGTACAGGCCCAGGTTCCGGATGCCGGACTCGGGGTCCTTGGTGTGGGTCAGGCCCAGGTTGAAGAAGGAGCCGCCGTCCTCGGGCCAGGTGAAGAGCGCCGGGAGCCGGTCGAGGTCGACCTCGTCACCGTGCAGGACGACCTCCTGCACCGGCGCGTTGTCGGACTTCACCTTCCTCGGCGGGACGTGGGCCATCGCGCCCAGCTTCCCGAACGCCTCGCGCACCCCGACGAAGCCGTGCGGCAGCTCGGGCCGCAGCAGGCCGCCGATCTTCTCGGAGATCTCGCCGTACGACTTCAGGCCGAGCGCCTTCAGCAGGCGGCGGTCGGTGCCGAAGACGTTCATGGCGAGGGGCATCGCCGAGCCCTTCACGTTCTCGAAGAGCAGCGCCGGGCCACCCGCCTTCTGCACCCGGTCGACGATCTCCCCGACCTCCAGGTACGGGTCGACCTCGGCCTTGATGCGCTTGAGGTCTCCCTCGCGCTCCAGTGCCCGCAGCAGGGAGCGAAGATCGTCGTAAGCCATGCCGCCAAGTATCGCCGACGTACCGCTTTGTCCATGCGCCCACCCCCGTCCCGCCGCGGGGCCGCCCGGGCCGGCGGCCGGTCGCCGGCCACCCCGTCAGCCGGTTCCCGACGCTTTCGGCCTTGATCCCTCGCCGACGGTCCGGTCACCGACGGTTAATCACTTTCCCGTTCGGCCCACCACCCGTTCCGTTGAAATGAACCGGACGGGCATGTCCCGGCCGCGTCCCACGGCATTGCCTTGCAGGGGGGCCCGCATCCAGGGGCCCCTTCTTCGATGGGAGACGCGTGCGAATCACTGACATCCAGCGCTGCGAGGTCCGGCCGGGACGGCTCGTCGAGTGGACGCTGAGCCCGGCGACCGTCGCGGTGGCGGCGGCGCTCCCGGACGACTCCCGGCCCCCCGCCTACATCCAGGAGTCCCACATCAGGACGGCCCGGACCGTCCGGCAGGACGGGATGTTCGTGCCGACCTGGCTCGGCACCGCCTTCGACCTGCCCGGCCCGGTCGACCTGGACGTGCTGGAACGGGCCCTGCGCGCCTGGACCGTACGGCACGAGACGCTGCGCAGCGGCTTCCGCTGGGCCGGTGACGAACTGCGCAGGTTCACGCTCGACGCGTCCGACGTCGCCCTGTGCCGGCGGGACGTGGGCGACTTCCCCGACGCGGACGTCCTCGTGCGGCACCTCCAGGACCGCTTCGACACCGTCGCGGACGCGCTGCGCTGGCCGAACCTGCTCTACACGGCCGTCGTCCGGGAGGACGGCGCGAGCGTGTACCTGGCCTTCGACCACAGCAACGTCGACGCCTACTCCGTGCAGCGCATCCCCGCCGAGATCCACGAGCTGTACGCGGCCTTCCTGGCCGGGACCGAGCCCGACGACAGCACTCCGGCGGCCAGTTACGTCGACTTCTGCGAGATCGAGCGGGCCCACGCGGACGGCATCGACGGCCGGCACGCGGTCGTGGACCGCTGGCGGGAGTTCATCCGGCGCTGCGACGGCACCCTGCCGGGGTTCCCCGTGGAGCTGGGCGTGGTGCCGGGCGGCCCGCTGCCCCCGCAGCGCATGCTGTGCGAGCCGCTGGCGGACGCCGAGGAGGCGGCCGCGTTCGAGGCGTACTGCCGGCCCTACGGCGGCAGCCTGGTCGGGCTGCTGGCCGCGACCGGGCTCATCGTGCACGAACTCGGCGGACAGCCGGTGTACCGGACGGTGGTGCCCTTCCACACCCGGGTGAAGTCGCGGTGGAGCGACTCGGTGGGCTGGTACGTGGGGGGCGCCCCGATCGAGGTCCCCGTGGACCGGCTGCGCAACTTCCCGGAGGCCCTGCGGGCGGTGCGCGCCGAACTGCAGGCGAACCGGTCACTGGCCCGGATGCCGCTGCCCCGGGTGCTGAGCCTGCTGGACGCGGACTTCCGGCCCACCTCGCCGGACCTGTACTCGATCGTCTCCTACCTCGACACCCGCGCGCTGCCCGGCGCCGGGCAGTGGGCGCGGCTGAAGGCGTACGGGCTGCTGCGGGTGTCGTACGGGGACCAGGTGTGCGTGTGGGTGAACCGGCTGCCGGAGGGGCTGTGGCTGGCGAGCCGGCATCCGGACACGGACGTCGCGGCGAAGAACATGCGGCTGTACGTCGAGCGGCTGCGGGACCGGATCGCCTCGGTGGCCCACGGCAGCCTCCCGGCGGTTTCGTGACCCAACGGTCATCACGGACCCTGGCCCGAAGCAACTCTCCCTTTCTACACTGCCGTTGAGGGGGAGATGCGGTGCACAGACGGTTGCACGGGCGGGGAGCACTGTTCGACGTCGATCCGGCCGGGCTCGCGCCACGGCTCGTGGGCCTGCGCCCGCACCAGCACCGCGCACATCCGTACGAGCATCCGGACGAACCGCCGTTCGTGGTGCTCACCGGAGCGCGCGGGCTCGGTAAGAGCGCGGTACTCGCCGAGCTGCGGGACGCCTACCGGGGCCATACGCCGGTCGCGCTGGCCGACTGCGCGGAGGACCAGTTCCGGGCCCCGCCCGCGGACCGGCCCGCCGCCTCCTGGTCGCCGCTCGGCCAGGCGCTGCTGGTGATCGCCGAGCAGCTGGCCGCGCCGGTGACGGGAGCCGGGCGGATCACCTTCCCACGGCTGATGACGGGCCTGGTCGCGGTGGCCGCCGGCGGCTGGGGCGACGCCGACTCGGAGCGGATCCGCCGGGAGGTCGAGCGGATCCTGCTGCTGAACGAGAGCGGCTCGTGGATCGGCGGGCTGGCCGGGCGCTGGGCGGGGAAGGTGGCGGCCAAGGTGGTCGCCGCGGCCACCGGCACCGGTCCACTGGTGTCGGGGGCGATCGAGGCGACCCTGGAGTCCGTCGCCGAGGGATTCACCAGCCGCCGCCACCAGAAGGCATCGGTGTGGTACCGGACCTATCCGAACGCGGGCGGCAACGCCCAGCGCGGGCTGATCCTGCTGTCCCAGCACTTCCGGGACGGCGGCGGCTCCCGCGAGCACGCCGAGCGGTACCTGGTGCGGGCGCTGCTGGCCGACCTGACGGAGTCCTACGCGGGGGTGCTGCCCCGGATGCAGCGGCTGGGCCGGCCGCTGGTGCTGCTGGACAACGCCCAGTCGGCGCCCGGCCCTGGGCTGGTGGCGGCCGTGCTGCGGGACCGTACCGAGGGCATCGCGGACCGGGTGGCGTTCGTCGCTGCCCGGCGCGGCGAGGCCCGCGAGGAGCTGCCGGGCGCGGTGCGGCGGGGACTGGCGGAGGTGGCGCGGCGCTGTGACTGGACCCCGGACGCGGCTCCCTCCTCGCGGGCGCTGCTGCTCGCGCTGCCGCCACTGAGCGCGGACGACACCCTGCACATCGTCGGCGCGGTCTGCGCGGACACCGTCGTACCGTCCCGGCTGCCGCATGCCGCGCACCGGCTGACCGGCGGGAACCCGCTCGGCATCGTGCTGCTGGCCGAGTCGGCCGCGCAGTCCCCGCCCGGGGTCTCCTCGCTGGGCGGGCTCCTGACCTCGCGGTTACGGACGGCCGAGGACCGGCCGGCCGTGCCCGCCCACGAGGAGCTGCTGGCCCGGCTGGTGCCGGCCGAGCACCTGGAGGAGCTGACCGTGCTGGCCGCCGCCCACGACCACGGCTCGGCCTGCGCGCTGGCCGCGGCGCTGCTGCCGGACACCTTCGGTCCGGCGAGTGTGCGGGCACTGCAGACGCTGCTCGCCGAGGAGGGGCTGCCCGTCGTGCCGGGCCGGTTCGTCGGCGACCCGTTCGTCCGCACCCTGCTGCTGCTCCGGCTGCATCTGCGGGACCCCGACCACGCGTCGTGGCGTACCGCGCACGAGACGCTGATCGCCCACTACCCCGGTGCCGGGAACGCCCGGTACCGGCTGCACCACGAACTCGCGCTGGGGCGGACGGAGGCGGCGGTCGGCCATCTGCGGGACACCTTCCCCACGGCGGCTCCCCGGACCTGGCTGCGCACCCTGCGCTTCATCGCGTCCGCGTCCTACTTCCACGCGCACGACCCCGACGGCCACGACTTCACCGGCCGCGGCGACCTGCGGTCCGCGGTCGCGCTCGGCCGCACGGACGCCGAGCACCCGGCGCCGGAGGGCGTGGACGCCGTACTGCACCTTCGGGTACGACGGCTGCTGCACGCGGTGTGGCTGCTGGCGGATCCGCTGGTGCTGCCCGACCCGCAGGTGTGCGACCGGCTCCGTTTCGAGCTGGAGCAGCTGTCCAACCTGCGGCCGGCGGGCAACGCACTGCTGTGGCGGGCATCCCGGGACTGGCCGGCGGCGGCGCTCGCCGGGCGCCCGATGAACGGTCCCGGTGCCGCGGCCGGCACGGCGGACGGCCCGGGCCCTGACGACGCCGGCGCCGCGGACGACGCGGACGACACGGACGACGCCGACGCGGGCGGCGGCCCGGACGACCGGAGCGGGGTGGCGTGATGGCACGCAGGGGTGCGGGCACGTGGATACGCGAGGGCGTGTGGGAGATCCCGCTGCGCCGCTACACGGCCCTGCTGGTGACGGTGGCCCTGGTGGCCGGCGCGGTGTTCGCGGTCCGGTCCCTGCTGCACGAGGACCGGTCCTGCGGGCCCGGGGTGACCCGGCCGGCGGGCAGCGACGAGTGCGTGGGCGTGGCGACCGGCCCGTACGACTTCGGGCAGCCCCGGCTGCGGGACACCGTCCGGGCGATCGGCCGGGAGAACGACCGCCTCAGGCCCGGCAGTTATGTGACGGTGGCGCTGATGCTGCCGTACACGTCCACCTCGCCGACCAGTCTGAACGACATCCGCCACCAGCTGCAGGGCGCCTACCTGGCGCAGTACCAGGCCAACCACGACTCCAACGGGGAGCGTCCGCAGATCCGGCTGGTGCTCGCCAACCCGGGGGCCACCGGCGCGCACTGGCGGCAGACGGTCGGGCAGCTCGTCGCGATGACGACGAGCGCGGACCGGCTGCGGGCGGTCGCGGGCATCGGGCAGAGCACCTACGCCAACAAGCAGGCCGTCGGGGAGCTGACCCGGCGGGGTGTCCCGGTGGTCGGCTCCTCCATCACGGCCGACGACCTCGCCAACGGGCAGCGGGGCAAGGACCCCTACCCCGGGCTGGCCCGGGTGGCGCCGACCAACACCGACGAGGCCCGCGCGCTGGCCTCGTTCGCCAAGGTGAGCGCGGGCAAGGCGCTGCTGGTGTACGACAAGCCCGGTGACCCGTACACGCGGACCCTGCAGCAGTCGTTCGCGGCGCTGCTCAAGGGCTCGCCCTACGAGCCGCAGCCGTTCACACCGCCCGGGGACCGCACCGAGGAGGGCACGACCGCGAACACCTTCCGGCAGATCACCCACCTGGTGTGCGACACCTCCCGGGAGACGGACACGATCCTGTTCGCGGGCCGGCACACCCAGCTGCGCCAGTTCATCAACGCCCTGGGCGGGCGGGGCTGCCAGGACCGCAGGTTCACGCTGCTGACCGGGGACGAAGCGTCGTACCTGACCCATGAGAAGGAGCTGGACCGCGGCGCGCTGCGGCACAACCTCTCCGTGCGCTACACCTCCCTCGCGCACCCCGACGCCTGGACGAAGGAGCCGGAGCGGACGGGCGGCTCGGCGGCCGGCCTCGCCGCCCTGCGGCGGCTGCTGGCGGACGCGACGCGCGAGCCGATGGGCCCGATCGGCCCGGTCGCCCTGGACGACGGCCAGCTGATCATCGGCTACGACGCCCTGCGGCTCGTGGTGCACGGTGTCCGCGAGGCGGTGCCGGCCGGCCGGACCGTCCCGGCGCTCGCGGACGTCGGTCTGCAGTGGCCGCAGGTCAAGGGCTCGCTGCGGGTGGACGGGGCGAGCGGCTGGATCTGCCTGGACGTGCACGGCAACCCGTACGACAAGGCGGTGCCGGTCGTGGAGCTGACCCCGGAGGGCAGCTCGCGCTTCGTGCGGATCGCCTGGCCGGAGGGGAAGCCACCGGGGAAGGAGTGCCTGCCGCCGTCCTAGGAACCGCCCCGTCGTGGCGGCCCGCCCGGCCCCCGGGCGGGCCCCCGCGCGACCGGGCCGCCGGTCCCACGGGGCCGCCGGTCCCACGGGGCCGCCGGTCCTGGTGGGCGCCCGGTTCCACGGGGCCGCCGGCCCTCGTGGGCCGCCCGGTTCTACAGGGCCGCCGGTCCTCGTGGGCCGCGCGGTCTAGGTGAACTGTCCGGGCAGGGGCTCGCGGGGTTCGGCGGGGGGCGCTGCGGGGCCGGCTCCCGGCCGTCCCGGCGCGCACCCCAGCTGCTCGATCAGGCGTTCGAAGCGGGCCCGCCAGCCCTTCTCCGACTCGCCCTCGTCCTGGAACTCGTGGGTGAAGCGCAGCGCGCACCCCCGGTCCCCGTCCCGTTCCAGATGGAACCGGAGCCGTCCGGCCGCGCCGAGGGTGTACTCGGCGATCCGGTCCACGTCCCACGCGCTGACATGACCGCTGCCCAGAGCGCGCAGGGTCACCGCGCCGTCGAGCCGGGGTTCCAGAACGTCGGCGGCGGTGAACCAGCCCCCGAGCCCCTCGGGGGTGGCCACCGCCGCCCAGACGTCCTCCGCGGACCGCGGGACGCGCACCAGGAAGTGGAGTATGTGCGTGTTCCCGTGGGTCTGGCTGGTGCCTTGTTCGATGGAACCGCTCATGACACCAGTGTCACCGACCCGGTGGTCACACGCCCGCGTACGAGTGCTTGCCGGAGACGAAGATGTTGACGCCGTAGTAGTTGAACAGCCAGCACCCGAACGCGATCATCGCCAGGTAGGCGGCCTTGCGGCCCTTCCAGCCGGCCGTGGCCCGCGCGTGCAGGTAGCAGGCGTAGGCGATCCAGGTGATGAACGACCAGGTCTCCTTGGGGTCCCAGTTCCAGTACCGGCCCCAGGCGTCGCCCGCCCAGATCGCGCCCGCGATGATCGTGAACGTCCACAGCGGGAAGACGGCCGCGTTCACCCGGTAGGCGAACTTGTCCAGGGAGGCGGAGGCGGGCAGCCGCTCCAGCACCGAGGTCGCGAACCGGCCGGGCCTGCCGCCGCTCTGGAGCTTGTTCTCGTACGAGTCCTTGAACAGGTACAGGATCGTGGCGACCGCGCCGACGTAGAACACCGCGCCGCAGAAGATCGCGGTGGAGACGTGGATGTACAGCCAGTACGAGTGCAGGGCCGGCACCAGCTGGTCGCTGGCCGTGTACAGGACGGTGACGGCGAGGCCCAGGTCGAGCAGCACGGTCGTGACGAGGAACAGCCCGAGCCAGCGCACGTTCTTCTTCAGCGCCAGCAGCCCCAGGTACACGCCGACGGCGACCGTGGAGAAGGTGATGTTGAACTCGTACATGTTGCCCCACGGCGCCCGCTCCACGGAGGCCGCGCGGGTGACGACACCGGCGAGCTCCACCAGGAACGCGAGCACGGTGAGCGAGATGGCGATCCGCCCGTAGAGGTCGCCCTGCTCGTCACCGCCGTGCGCGCCGGGCCCGTCCGGCACGTCCCGCGCGCCGGACGCCGAGCGCACGACGACCTTGGGCCGCTCCAGCACGGTGGTGCCGCCCGCCCGCTGGACGGTGACGGCGGGGGCGCCCGGGGTCCGCGCGCCGCCGACGGTGAGCGCGGCGGCCGTACGGGCGACCTTGCTGCGGCTGCCGAACAGCCATTCGGCGATGTGGGCGAAGAAGGCCAGGGTGTAGACGGCCATCGACGAGTAGATCAGCGTGTTGCTGAGACTCGCGAGATGTTCGTTGGTGGCGGCGGCGAGAGTCACTTCTCAGCCCCTTCGGCAGGTACGGCTTGAGGGTCGGGGGTCTGTGCGGGTTCGGCGTCGAAGGCGGCACCGGGGTCGGGGGCTCCCGGCGCCCGGTCGTAGAGGTGTCCGGCGAGGACGCCCAGCTCCTCGGGCACCTTGGCGGATTCGCTGCGGCCGAGGCCGGCCATCTCGACCACCGTCACGCCGTCGGCACCGCGTACCGCCCGCACCCACACGCGGCGGCGCTGGATGAACAGGGAGCCGGCGAGACCGAAGATCGCGGCGACGGCACCGCCGAGCGCCCAGCCGCTGCCCCGCTCCTGGACGATCTCGAAGCCGGCCCACTCCTTGATGTCCTTCTCGAAGGTCACGGAACCGGCGCCGCCGGGCAGCTTCATCGTCTCGCCGGGCGTGAGGTTCGCCCTCAGCTGCGCGCCCTTGGCGTCCTTGAAGTCCTTCATGTGGGTCTTGTCGAGCTGGTACACGCTCTGCGGGAGACCGGAGTCGACACCGAGGTCACCGTGGTACGGCTCCAGGTTCAGCAGCGGGTTCAGCAGCGCGGGGAAGGCCGAGGCGATCTCGTGGCCGGGTCCGCCGTAGGTCGGCAGGAGGAACGCCTTGATGCCGAGCTGGTCCCTGGCGCCGCGCGCGTCACGGTAGTCGTCCATGACCTTGACGACGCCCTGCGAGGTGACGTTGCCGTCCAGCGGCAGCAGCGGCACGGCGTCGTGGTAGACGACCTTGCCCTTGCCGTCCCGGACGGTGATGACGGGCGCGTAGCCGTGGCTGACGAGGTAGACCTTGGCGTCGTCGATCTTCAGCGGCTCGTTGACCTTGACGGTGGTCGACTTCTCCTTGCCGTACGCGCCCTGGCTGTACCTGATCTTCGCCTCGTAGGTGCGCGGGGTGCCCTTGTTCGGGCCGCTGACCTCGTAGGTTCCCTTGAAGTCCTTGAGGTCGAAGCTGAAGGGGACCAGGTCGTCGGCGCTGAAGAGACTGCCGGACTTGAAGTCGTCGTACATCAGCAGCGAATTGGAGAAGCCGTCGCCCTCCACCATCAGCTTGGTGCCGTCCGACTTGTACAGCTGGCCGGAGGCGAACGCGACCAGCAGCACGATCAGGGCGATGTGGAAGACCAGGTTGCCCACCTCGCGCAGATAGCCCTTCTCGGCGGCGACGGCGTCACCGGCGACATGGGCGCGGAAGCGGCGCTTCTTCAGCAGGGCGAGCGCGGCCTCGCGGACCTGCTCCGGGTCGGCCTCGGTGCGCCAGGTCGTGTACGCCGGCAGCCGGGTCAGCCGCTTGGGCGCGCCCGGCGGCCGGCCGCGCAGCTGGCCGACGAACTGCCACGTGCGGGGGATGATGCAGCCGATGAGGGAGACGAACAGCAGGATGTAGATCGCGGAGAACCACACCGAGCTGTAGACGTGGAACAGACCGAGCTTGTCGTAGACCGGCGCCAGGGTCCGGTGGGCGGCCCGGAAGTCCTCGACCTTGCCCGCGTCGGCACCGGTCTGCGGGATCAGCGAGCCGGGGATCGCGCCGAGCGACAGCAGCAGGAGCAGCAGCAGCGCGACCCGCATGGAGGTCAGCTGCCGCCAGAACCAGCGCGCCCAGCCGATGACGCCGAGGCCCGGCACGGTCGCCGGTTCCTCCTGCGGCGCGGTGGACAGCTGGGAACCCGCGGCCCTCAGGTCGTCCTGGTCGCGGCCGTGGCCGGCGTCGGTCTTGCTCATCGGTCAGATCCCCACATTGAAGCCGTCGGACCAGGTCTGCATCTGCTGGATCAGGCCGCTCCAGGCGCCCGTCAGCAGCAGCACACCGGTCACGATCATCATCGAGCCGCCGATGCGCATCACCCACACATAGTGGCGCTTGACCCAGGCGAAGGCACCGAGCGCCCTGCGGAAACCGATCGCGGTGAGGACGAAGGGCACGCCGAGTCCCAGGCAGTAGACCACCATCAGCAGGGAACCCCGCGCGGCGCTCGACTCCTGGAAGGAGAGGGCGTTCACCGAGGAGAGCGTCGGGCCCATGCAGGGCGTCCAGCCGACGCCGAAGAGGGCACCGAGGACGGGCGCCCCCAGCAGGCCGCCCGTCGGCCGCCGGTGGAAGCGGAACTCGCGCATGGTGAACCAGGGCAGCAGCCCCATGAAGAACACGCCCATGACGATCATGAGCAGGCCGAGCACCCGGGACAGGGTCTGCTGGTACTCGACCAGATTGGCACCGAAGTAGCCGAAGAGCGCCCCGCTGGAGACGAACACGGCGCTGAAGCCGAGGACGAACAGGGAGGCGCCGGCGATCATCCGCCCCCGCCTGGCCTCGGCCAGGTCGGTGCCCGCGACACCCGTCACGTAGGAGAGGTAGCCGGGGACCAGCGGCAGCACGCAGGGCGAGAAGAAGGAGACGAGCCCGGCGAACAGCGCGATCGGCAGGGAGACCAGCAGGGCGCCGTGCATCACCGTCTGGTTCGGCCCCGTCCCGGCGGCCAGCGTCAGCAGAGCACTCACGTCACTTCTCCGCGAGTACCGGCTTGAGCATGTCCAGCAGGCCCGTGTCGTCGAGCGCCTCCAGGGCCCGCGCGGCGACCTTGCCCTTGCGGTCGATGACGAGCGTGGAGGGGACGAGCTGCGGGTTGAGGGTGCCCTTCTTGAAGCGGAGCATCAGCTTGCCCGTGGGGTCGTACAGGCTCGGGTACTCGACGCCGTGATCCCGTTCGAAGGCGAGCGCGGGGGTGGTGCTGGTGTCCCGCGTGTTGATGCCGACGAACTGGACACCCTTGTCCTTGTACTCCTCGGAGACCTTGGCGAAGTACCGCGCCTCGTTCCGGCACGGCCCGCACCACGAGCCCCAGACGTTGATGACGACGACCTTGCCCTTGTAGTCGGCGACGTCGAGGGCCTTGCCGTCGATGGTCTTGCCGGACAGGTCCGGGGCCGCGGCTCGCTTGCCGGCCGGGACGGTGTCGATGCCGTTGTCGCCGGTGACGAAGTTGGTGTCGCCACCGCCACCGGAGATGCCGCCCTTGCCGCACGCGGACAGGGTCAGGGCCGCTGCGGCGGCCGCGGCGGTGAGCAGGACGGCGCGGCTACGGGTACTCATGTGAAAAGTTTCGCATGCCTGTTCCGGGGATTTCGCGCACCCCCCTGCCGGGCGGAAAACCGCATTTCAGGGCGTACTTACACAGGGCATTTCGGACAGCCTCCCCGGTCGGGCGGCACCGGAGGAGGCCGAGCCGCCGCGGTCCGGCCGCCGAAGAGGAGGCCGAGCCGCCGCCCCGGTCGGGCCGCGCCGGAGGAGGCCGACCCGCCGGCCCGGTCAGGCCGCGTCGGAGGAGGCCGAGCCGCCGGCCCGCAGGAACTCCTTCCAGCCTCCGGTGGGCCGCTGCCCGACGCCGAGCGTGCGCAGCTTGGCGAGCACCTCGGGCTTCTGCACGTCGATCCAGTCCACGAACTGCCGGAAGGAGACCAGCCGCACGTCGGCGCCCTTCTCCTTCTCACGCGCGATGTGCTTGAAGGCCTCCTCGACGGCGTCCATGTAGATGCCGCCGTTCCACTGCTCGAAGTGGTTGCCGACGAAGAACGGCGCCCGGTTCGACTCGTACGCCCGCTGGAACCCCTGGATGTACGCCTGCGCCGACTGCTTGCGCCAGCCCGGGTAGTTGTACGAGGGCGCCTTGGTCGAGTTGAGCGACTGGTTGGCGAGCATGTTGTAGTCCATGGACAGGACCTCGAACGAACGTCCGGGGAAAGGTATCTGCTGAAGGGGCAGGTCCCATATCCCCATCCGCTTCTCCGGCCACACCTGACGGCCGCCCGGGGAGGAGGCGTCGTAGCGCCAGCCCAGCTCGCGGGCCTTGGGCAGCAGGTTGTCCTGGCCGAGCAGACAGGGCGTACGGCCGCCGACCAGCTCCTTGTCGTAGTCGAACGGCAGCGAGGGCAGATCGGTCCAGCCGGAGTTGGTCCGCCACTCCTTCACGAACGCCTTGGCCTGCCGGATCTCGCTCCCCCACTGCTGCGCGGTCCAGTTGCCGACCGTGCCCGAGCCGGCGCAGAAGTGCCCGTTGAAGTGGGTGCCGATCTCGTGGCCCTCCAGCCAGGCCCGGCGGACGTTCTTCAGCGTGGCCTTGATGTGGTCGTCGCTGAGGTAACCGATGTCGGAGGCGCCGCGCGGGTTGTTCGGGGGCTCGTACAGCCGCTTCTTCGCCTCGGGCAGCAGGTACAGCCCCGAGAGGAAGAAGGTCATGCTCGCGCCGTGCTCCTTGGCCAGGTCGAGGAAGCGCGGGAAGAGCCCGTTGCCGACCTCACCCGCGCCGTCCCAGGAGAAGACCACGAACTGGGGCGGGGTCTGTCCCGGCTCCAGCGGCTCGGGCCTGGCCGGCTGGTGCGGCTGCTTGCCGGTGAAGGAGGTGGAGCCGTCGCCGATGGGCCGCGCCGGACGGGTGCCCGCCTTGCTCCCCTGCTCGGTCCCCTTGCCGGAACCGTCCGGGTGCCCGGCGCCGTCCGAGGACGTGGAACCACCGCAGCCGGCGAGCGAGGCGGCGGCCGCCGCGCCCGCGCCGAGGCCGAGTACTCCCCTCCGGGAGAGGTTCCGGGAGAAGGTGCGCATGGAAATCCCCGATCGTCACTGCCTGCTGGGTCATCCAGTCAGAGGGTGTGATGATCGGGGAGGTTCCGTTTATTTGTGTGATTTTCGTGATGGATGCTGTTGAAGTGCGCCAAGCACCTCAAACGGACCGCCGGTGACCGGTCAGGCCCCGAACGCCTTCCCCTGGGCCGTGCCCTTGCCCTTCTGGGGCTTGGCACCGGCGCGCAGATGGGCCGGGACGAGGTCGATGGCGGGCTCGCTGTAGCCCACGGACACGATCTTGTCGCCCTGGTACGTGAAAGTCGTCAGGGAGGCGAGGGTGCACTGCCGCTTGCGCGGGTCGTGCCACAGCCGGCGCCGCTCGACGTACGACCGCACGATCCAGACCGGCAGCTGGTGGCTGACCAGCACCGCCTCGTGCCCGCGCGCCCGGTCCCGGGCCGCGTTCAGCGCGCCCATCATCCGCACCACCTGGTCCACGTACGGCTCGCCCCAGGACGGCCGGAACGGGTTGACGAGGTGCTTCCAGTTGTCCGGGTTGCGCAGCGCGCCGTCCCCGACGCCGAACGTCTTGCCCTGGAAGACGTTCTCGGCCTCGATCAGCCGCTCGTCGGTGTCGAGGTCCAGCCCGTGCGCCTTGGCGATCGGGGTGGCCGTCTCCTGTGCCCGCTCCAGCGGGGAGGCGCAGACGTAGGTCACGTCCCGCGGGGCGAGGTGCTCGGCGACCCGCTCCGCCATCTGCCGGCCCAGGTCCGACAGGTGGTAGCCGGGCAGCCGCCCGTACAGCACTCCGTCCGGGTTCTCGACCTCGCCGTGCCGCATGAGGTGGACGACGGTGATGTCCTTGGTGTCGCTCATCAGGCAGTGGCCTCCGCAGCCGCCCGGGCCGCCGCCGGAAGGGCGTCGGCGATCTTCTGGATGGCCCGTTCGTCATGGGCCGTGGACACGAACCAGGACTCGAAGGACGACGGCGGCAGGTAGACGCCGTTCGCCAGCAGCGAGTGGAAGAACGCGGTGAAGCGGTACGACTCCTGCCGCTTGGCGTCCTCGTAGTCGCGCACCTGCCGGTCCGTGAAGAACACGGAGAACATGTTGGACGCCGTCTGCAGCCGGTGCGCGACGCCCTCCTTGGACAGCGCCTCGCCGACCAGCGTCCGGATCTGCTCCGAGACGGCGTCGACCTTGTCGTAGGCGGCGTCGTCGAGCAGGCGCAGCTGGGCGAGGCCCGCGGCGGTGGCGACCGGGTTACCGGAGAGGGTGCCGGCCTGGTACACCGGCCCGGCGGGGGCGAGGTGGGCCATGACGTCGGCCCGCCCGCCGAACGCGGCGGCGGGGAAGCCGCCGCCCATGACCTTGCCGAAGGTCATGAGGTCGGGCCTGACACCGTCCACGCCGTACCAGCCGGCGCGGCTGGTGCGGAAGCCGGTCATGACCTCGTCGGAGATGAAGAGGGCGCCGTTCTTGCCGCAGGCGTCCTTCAGGCCCTGGTTGAACCCCGGGTCCGGCGGTACGACGCCCATGTTGCCGGGCGACGCCTCGGTGATCACGCAGGCGATCTCACCGGGGTGCCGGTGGAACGCCTCGTGCACCGCCTCGAGGTCGTTGTACGGCAGCACGATGGTGTCGCCGGCCTGGGCGCCGGTGACACCGGGGGTGTCGGGCAGCGCGAACGTGGCCACGCCCGAGCCCGCCGAGGCGAGCAGCGAGTCGACATGGCCGTGGTAGCACCCGGCGAACTTGATCACCTTGGAGCGCCGGGTGAACCCGCGGGCGAGGCGGATGGCGGACATGGTGGCCTCGGTGCCGCTGCTGACGAGCCGCACCTGCTCCACGGGCCCGACCGGGCGACGATCTCCTCGGCGAGTTCCACCTCGCCCTCGCCGGGCGTGCCGAAGGACGTGCCGCGGGCGACGGCCTCCTGGACGGCGGCGATGACCTCGGGGTGGGAGTGCCCGAGGATCATGGGCCCCCAGGAGCAGACCAGGTCGACGTACTCGCGCCCGTCGGCGTCGGTGAGGTAGGCCCCCTTGCCGGACACCATGAACCGGGGGGTGCCGCCGACGGCGCGGAAGGCGCGCACCGGGGAGTTCACTCCGCCCGGCGTGACGACGGAGGCGCGGTCGAAGAGCGCCTGTGAGACGGGCGCGTCGTAGGGATAGGGCGTTTCGCTCGTGGCACTCATGACGTGCGGCTTCTCCGGCTTCTCGGACTCCGGTTGCGGGGTGACCTCCTCAGGGTAGGCCGCGCCCGGGGCGGACCGCGGACCACCTCGAGATCGAAGCGTCGGCATCCGCCGGGCATCTGCGAGACTGAGAGCTGATACACAGAGCCCATACGCACGTAATCATCAGGACCGGATGATCAGGGGCCGGAAGATCCTCGTGGACTGTTGTTCCACCGCACGTTTCGGCGGGCGGCCGTGGGGGAGGTCACTGACACGATGATCGGGTTGCGCGGCGGGGGCCACGCGTCCTAGAAAAGCAGTCGGGTGGAGATATGCATCGCGGTGGCGGACTGGGCGAGGGGACCGATGACCTGGGTCCTCGTCGTGCCCGGCGGGGAAGGCACCGGCGCGACGCGGAGGAGACGACCGAAGCACGGCAGAGAGACACGCATCAGGCTGACGCACGCGAGGCACAGGGGCTGCGCGCCGACCGCCTCCGGGCGGGGAGCGGGAACGGTGGTCGGGTGGGGGTGACGTACAAGTACTTCGGCGCGCCGGACGGCGCGACCGCGGCCCGTGTTCCCATCTCGATGCGCCCCGAGGAACTCGGCGGTGACGAGCTGGGCATGAACGGCATGTTCACCAAGATCAAGCCGGAGACGATGGCCGCGATGGTGCTGACCGGCATCGAGGGTGTCCCCCTGCACAAGGTGCCGCCCCTCGAACTGGTCGTCCTGCATCCCGACTACGCGGTCGTCAAGCTCCCCATGACGGTGGTCGACCCCCTGCGCGGCATCGGCGAGGAAGCGGTCGGCGCGGCGGCGTTCATCTGGTCGACGGTCCCGGACCGGGGCGGCCCACGCGACGCGTTCAACGTGTACCAGCTGCTGCACGAGTGGCAGGACTTCAGCCACCGGCTGCATGAGGCGGGGCACCAGCCTTATTGCTTGGTTTGGCCCTGAGCTGGGGTTTCGTGAGGGGCGGGCGGGGTCTTCGGGCCTCGCCCTTTTGCGTGCCGGGGAGGGGCCGTCAGGCGGCCAGGGCACATTGGTTTTGCTGGGGGTGGTGACGTGCCCTGGACTCCTCCTGCCGACTCAAGGAAACGCGGCTCCTGGTCGGGCGGCCAGTCGGTTCACCAGCGTCCCGGGCCCGATCTTGCTCAGGGCCCAGAGGCTGCTGGTCCATCGGCTCCACTGCCAGAGCGGGTCATCCGCATCCACAGGGGTGTGGAAAGTGAGCAGGGCGATCGTCGATGTTTTCGCGACGCCTGGCCAATCGGGCGCGGTGCTGGAAATCGCGCCGGGCGAACTGCACGTCGGTCAGGACGATCCCCCGGTCGGCGGCGAAGAGTCTCGCCAACGTGGACAGCCGTGGGGACGGATTCGGCTGGTGGATCGCACACACCCCCGCCCGACGAGCTGACATGGGGTGGCTCAGGCGCTGATGAGGCGGCTGTCGAAGCCGGCACCCAGGAGGCGCTCGTACGCGTCATACACATCCCCCGGTACGTGCTGCTCGACGGCGAAACCGAGCTTCGGGTACTCGATCACCCGTTGCAGGTCGCCGACAAGCATGTCGACGACGAGCTTCTCGTCGCCGATGGACTTGATGTAGTCGTCCAGTTCCAGCGGCTCTGAGGCACAGACGACCTCTGTCTCGGGCCACAGCTTGCGGCAGGTCGCGTACGAACGGCGCTCCATGTACGGCTTGGAGATCAGCAGCAGCGACTCGACCGCGATGCGGGCCTCGGCCAGCAGCTCACGGGAGAAGGTGATGTTCTGGCCGGTGTTGGCCGCCTTCGACTCGACCAGGATCGCTTCGTCCGGAACACCCAGGCTCAGGGCGTGCTCGCGATAGTGGACGGCCTCGCCGCGCGGGAAGCGGGCGCGGGTGGTGGGGCTGTTGCCGCCGCTGAAGACCACGACCGGGAAGAGGCCCGCACGGTAGAGGTCGGCGGCTGTGGCGGCCACGCCCAGGTCGTGGCTGCCCAGGCCGATCGCCGCCGAGCAGGGCCGCTGCTCGTGGCCCATCTGGTGGTAGTTCCAGATCAGCGTCGCGTCGTGGAACTGCTCGTCGGTGATCTGGCGCTGCTCGCGCTGCGGCACTTGCACTCCCTGACTCATCCCTGCTGGCCTCTTCGGATGCCCTCGATGCTGCGCAGCTGGTGGCTCAGCCCGTACTGCTGGGCCACCTGCGCCGCCTGATCGAGGACGAACAGCCCATCATTCCGGGTCGCCGCGTCCGACAGAAGGATGTGCCCGTAGGCGGTGTCCTGCCGCACCCGCTGCATCGGGGAGTCGACCGTGCCGGTGGTGCGCGCGATGTCGATGTAGTGCAGGGCCTGCTTGAGGTCGCCTGCGCCGCGATGGGCCAGGGCCAGCTTCTGGTGGGCGACCGACCAGTCCTCCGGCTCGCCCAGGTCCTCGAACGCACGAGTGGCAGCCGTCATCACATTGGTGGCGTACTCGTTGTTGCCCTCCTTGCTCAGGGCCGTGCCCACCCAGAGCCGAGCCCTGGCTCGGTCGCGGAGGCTCAAGCGCTCGTCCCCGGCGAGGAGGTCGTACTGGCGGGCGGAGGCTTCCAGCTCGCCGGACATCTCCTGGACAACAGCGAGAGAGAGCTCGATCTGGGCCACTCGGCGCGGGATGGCGAGCTCGGTGAACATGCCGCGAGCAGTCACGTAGGAGTGCCGGGCGGCGAGCGGGCCCAGGATCGCACCCTGGTCCCGTTGCAGGTCGCCGAGAAGCACGAGAGAACGGCCGTAGAGATAGAGACCCTTGTCATCGAGGTCATACGGGTCGTGTCGCGTCAGCCAGCGGTTCAACAGCGAGGTGGCGAAGGGGAAGTTCTGGCGGTTGACACAGACCACAGCCCGCTCGATGTCCTCGGTCCAGGTCTCGTGGTCCGCCGGCCGCGCGCTCTTCCTGTCGGGGGAGACCAGTGCCTCGAACCTGGCCTGAGCAGCGGGGTTCGCGCGGGCCAGTGCCGTGTCGAGGATGGCCTGGGTATCCGGGCGGGGCTGGGTTGCGATGCCGAGGCTCTCCCACTTGGCGACCGTGCGCAGCGCGACACCGAGGTGCTCGGCGAAGGCGCGCGTGCTCATACGCAGCGCGGCGCGCAGGGCGCTCGCCTCCCGGCCTGTCCATTGCTGCACGCTGACCACGGATGACCTCCCTCCGTCACGTATGGAAGCACTGTCGGTGACGACGTGGGGTGGGAAGTGCAACGGAAGTACAACAGCAGGTCATTTCGGAGCCGTTCACGACGGCCGACGCTGTGGGCATGGACGACGACCTCATCACCGAACGCCGCTCCGTCGCCTGCCCCCAGGTCTTCGGCTACCTGCGTCATGTCACCGGCGGGCCGGCCCGCCACTCGGCGCTCGTCGACTGCCTCACCGAGTACTGCCGACTGCATGAGCTGACTCTGTGCGGCGTGTTCACCGACCGCGAGGCGACCGTGGCCGTCCGCTCTCCCGCCTTCGCCGGCCTCCTGGACGCGCTCGGATTGCCCGATACGTATGGCGCCGTAGTCCCTGCCCTCAGCCACCTCGGCCCAAAGCGCGTCGTATCCGAGCGGCAGCGTCAGATAACAGCAACAAACACCCGTCTGATCATGATTCGCCCCGACAGGCCGACGCCGGAACGTGCGCCTCGGTTCGGTGTGAGCCCCGGCCTCCGGCGCCAAGGAGATACGTGATGTCCGTCCGTGAAGCGCTGCGCAGCGCACCCATGGTCAACGACGTGCCCGGACTCCGCCTGCTCCAGGTCGGTGACGGCTGGGACCTCGTACGTACCCCCGCAGCGGTCGGCTTCCTGGCCCTGGCCCACCTGCGGGCCACGGGCACGACAATCGGCCCGGTGCTGTACGACGGGCCCAACGAACGCCTCTACTACGCCATCGACACCGGTACCGCCGGAAGTTGGAGCGACTTACCAGTCCGGCATCTCACCACCAACTCATGGCTCGTCGCGCCAGGAATGGAACGGATCGACGACTGGTTCGGCGGCTGGTGCGAGCTGCCCGACGACGACACCCTTACCGACGCCCACGCCCTCCGTGCCGCACTCCAGCACCCATACGTCACCACCGCCCTGGAGACGGTTCGATGACCAGCCGCGCGATCAGCTGTCACAAGGAGCGGACCCTCCAGCCCGACCGGGAGCCCGACGCCGAGCCCACCACGTGCGCGATGAAGTGCGCGGTCTGTGGCGAGACCTCACTGCCCGGTATCGACTTCACCGAACCACATTTAGCCAAGAAAGCCCAGGTCAGCGCCCCGCCGCTCCCATTCGCCGCACGAGTGGCAGGACTTCAGCCACCGGCTGCATGAGGCGGGGCATCAGCCGTACTGCCTGGTGTGGCCCTGAGGCAGGGGTTCTGAGGGGGGACCCGTCGGCGTTCCCCGTGTCGGCCTGGTTCACCGCCACCTCACCACCCCCGTGTCCGCCGATGGCCGGCCCGGCCGCCCGTGTGTGTGTCGGGCGGGTGGCCGGGGCCGCGGGTCACTCCCCTTCGGTGTGGACCACCGTGATGTGCCGGTCGTCGCCCGGGTTCTCCAGTTCGTCCAGGGCCGCGACCGCCAGGTCCTCCGCGCTGACCCATGAGCGGCCGTCGGCCGCCGTGAGCAGGGTGTCCGTGCCGCGGCGGTAGCGGGCGGTGCGCGGGCCGGGTTCGAGGTGGGCCGGGGGGCTCAGGTAGACCCAGTCGGGGTGGGGATGGTCCCGGCAGGTCCGCAGCTGTGCCACTCCCGCCGCGGCGACCGGCCGCAGCCACGAGGGGACGTGGGCGGGGTCGTCCGCCACCAGCAGGCCGGGCGTGCCCGGGCTGCGCAGGGCACCGGCCCCGCCCACCACCAGGACGCGGATGCCGAGGCCGGCGGCGGTGTCCAGGACGGCCCGGGTGACGCCGAGCAGGAAGTCCTCGTCCACCGGCTCGGTCCGCACGGCGAGTACGACCGCCTCCGCCGCGGCCGCCGACAACGCCTCGCGCACGGCCTCGGAATCGCTCGCGTCCACCGGGACCGCGGTCACGCCCGGGTTCCCGCCCGGCGCCCTGCGGGACATGGCCACGACCCGGTGTCCGCGTGCCGCGGCCTCGGTGACCACCCGGCTGCCGACCATTCCGGTGGCGCCGAGCACCGCGATCCTCATGCCTGCCTCCTGCCGGCCCGACCGGTTCATTCCCGTCCGCGTCCCCTGCTCGCCCGACCCGTTCATGCCCGTCCGCGTCCCGTCGGCGGGTGCCGGGTCCGGCTGGGGCGGGTCCGGCTGGGGCGGGGTCGGCTGGGTCGGGTGTGTCCGTGTCGCGTTCGCCTGTGTCATGTCCGTTCCTTCTTCGTGGTCTTCGGTGGTTGCACCTGCGCCGCCAGCATCGCCGCCAGCGCCAGGACGAAGCCGAGCGCCTGGGGCAGGGTGAGGGATTCGCCCATCGCCGTGCCGATGACGGTGGCGACCAGCGGGGAGAGGAGTACGAGGGGGGCCGAGGCGCCGACCGGTAGGTCGGCGATGCCGCGGAACCAGAGCGTGTAGGCGATCAGACCGCCCATGCTGCCGAGCCACAGGTACCCGCCCGCCGCGCCGGCGTCGATCCGGTGCGGCGGCCCCTCGACGGCCAGGGCCGTCGGGAGCAGCAGCAGTCCGCCGGCCGTGAGCTGCCAGGCGGCCAGGGTCAGGGGGCCCGCGCCCGCCGGGCGGCCCCAGCGCTTGGTGAGGACGACACCGGCGGCCATGGCCGCCGTACCGCCGAGGCCGGCCAGGACGCCGACCGCGTCCAGGCGGGCCCTCGGGCCGAGCACGACCAGACCGACGCCTGCCACGCCGAGCACACCCCACGTCCACCGCCGAGCGGTCGGCTTGTCCCGCAGTACCGGGATGGCCAGGGCCGCGACCAGCAGCGGCTGGGTGGCGCCCAGGGTGGCCGCGACACCGCCGGGGAGCCGCTCGGCCGCCAGGAACAGCAGCGGGAACAGAGCGCCGATGTTGAGCGCGCCGAGGACCGCGGTCTTCCACCACCAGTGCCCGTGCGGGAGTACGCGGGTGAGCGCCAGGCCGAGCAGCCCGGCGGGCAGGGCGCGCACGAGGGCGGCGAACAGCGGGTGGCCGGGCGGGAGGAGTTCCGTGGTGACGGCGTACGTCGTGCCCCACGCGGCCGGGGCGAGCGCGGTGAGCGCGACCGTGGCGGCCCGCCGTGCGGACGGGGTCCGCGGCGGGGCCGGTGCGTGACGGGTCCGGAGGGGAGGGACGTCGGGAGGCATGTGGGAAGTCTCGGGCCGCGCAAGCCATGAAGCCAAAGCATGGTTGTCATCGCAGCTATGAACAGAGAACATGCATATGTGGATCTTCAGCAGATGCGGTACGTCGTCGCCGTCGCCGAGACCCGTAACTTCACCCGTGCCGCCGAGCGCTGTTCGGTGGTGCAGTCCTCGCTCAGTCATCGGATCGCGCCCCTGGAGCGGGAGTTGGGGGTGCGGTTGTTCGCGCGGTCCAGCCGTCGGGTCGAACCGACCAGCGCCGGGGAGGCGTTCGTGGCGGCCGCGCGCGAGTGTCTGGCCGCCGCCGACCGTGCGGTGGCCGACGCGTCCGCGGCGGCCGGGGTGGTGCGCGGCCGGCTCGCCGTCGGTGTGATCGTGACCGCCGCGGCCGTGGACGTGCCGGAGGTGTTGCAGCGGTACCACGCCCGGCATCCGGAGGTCCGCGTGATGCTCCGGTCCGGGCGCAGCGACGAACTGACGGCGGCGATCCGTGACGGCGACCTGGACATCGCCTTCCTGGGGCTGCCGGAGGGCGAGCGGCCCTCCGGCGTGGAAAGTGTGGCGCTCGACCACGACGAGCATGTGCTGGCCGTGCCGGCCGGGCACCGGCTGGCCGGAGCCTCCCGGGTGACGCTGCGGGAGATCGCCGGGGAGACGTTCGTCGACTTCGTGGCCGGGACGCCTGCCCGGGCCCAGTCGGACCAGGCGTTCGCCGCGGCGGGGCTGGCCCGTGACGTCGCCTACGAGGCCGGAGTGGTCGAGCTGATCACCCGGCTGGTCGGCCGCGGCCTCGGCATCGCCCTGCTGCCCAGCGCGTTCATCCGGCCGCTGGCCGCCGGGGATCCCGGGCTGGCGCTGGTCCCGGTGGTGGACGGCCCGCACCGCGTCGAACACCTGGCGTGGAGCCGCTTCAACCCCAGCCCCGCCACCCGGGCCATGCTCGACGTCCTCGGGGTACGGCCGCGGGAGTAGCCGCCCGCCGACGAGCCGGTATGCCTCCCCCACAGGGCCACGCGGGAGCGGCAGGCGGTCCGGGGAAGGCCGATGCGGGCGCACCGATCAGGTCAGCCGCGGAAGCGGCAGGCCGTCCGAGGAAGACTCATACGGCCCCACCCGTCAGGTCAGCCACGCGGGAGCGGCAGGCGGTCCGGGAGGGTGGGCGCGGCCGTGCTCGCCAGCAGACGCAGGGCCGCGTCCGACGGGCTGCCGGGCTCGGCCGTGTAGGTGATGAGGCGCTGGCCCGCGGAACCCGGCAGGGTGAGGTTCTCGAAGCTCAGCTCCAGTGGTCCGACCGCCGGATGGTGCAGGGACTTGCGCCCCGATACGCAGGTGCGGACAGGGTGCCGGGCCCAGAGCGCGGTGAACTCCTCGCTCCGCATGCACAGCAGGCCGATCAGCTCGGCCAGCGCCCGGTCCTCCGGATGCCGGCCGGCGACCAGCCGCAGCGAGGCGACCGCGAGGTGCGCCTCCTCCTCCCGGTCGGCGTACCGCTCCCGGTACCGCTCGTCCAGGAACAGCATCCGGACCAGGTTGGGCCGCGCCGCGGGCGACTGCGGCCCCTCCAGGGGCAGGTGCCCGGCGAGCAGCGCGTGGCCGAGCCGGTTCCAGGCGAGGACGTCGCCCCGCCGGTCGAGGATGAGCGCGGGCACGTCCGTCATGGCCGCGAGCAGCTGACGGGCCGACGCGCTCGCGTGCTCGGCGCGGGGTGCGGCCGGGCGGCGCCGGAGGGCGGGGCGGGCCAGGTCCTTGAGGTGTGCGGTCTCGTCCTCGGTGAGCCGCAGGGTCCGGGCGACGGCGTCCAGCACGGAGTCGGAGACTCCGGCCGCGCGGCCCTGTTCGAGACGGGTGTAGTGGGTGATGCTGACGCCCGCGAGCAGGGCCAGTTCCTCCCGGCGCAGCCCGGCCACCCGGCGACGCTCCGGCGCGGTCGTGAGGCCGACGTCCTGCGGCCGTACCGCGGCACGGCGGGACTTCAGGAACTGTCCCAGCTCGGACGGGGCGTCCATGTCTGCCTCCGGGTGGTAGCGCGGTCGTGGTCCATCCTGCCCGCCGGGCCGTGGGAAGGGGATCCCCGAAGGTGGTCGTGCGATGACCACCCTCGCGCCGGCCGGTCGCACGGGGGTGCTGGCCGGGGCGGCGCGGCCGGACCAGTGTCGTGACCGGCGACTTCGCCGCTCACGCTCCGTCCACCCAGAGGGGACCGCCTCGTCATGTCCGTCGTAGCGTCACAACCGGCCGGCACGTCCGCCGCCCTGACCCCCCGGCTGCGCCTGGTACTGGTGCTGCTGCTCGCGGCCCAGTTCATGCTGGCCGTGGACTTCTCCATCCTGAACGTGGCCCTGCCGGTGATCGGCACGGGGCTGGGCTTCCCGCTCGGCCGTCTGCAGTGGATCGGCACGGCGTTCGCCCTGTGCGCGGCCGGTTTCACCCTGCTGTTCGGGCGGATCGCCGATCTCTTCGGCCGCCGCCGGCTGTTCCTCGGCGGTCTCGCCGTCCTCGGGGCGGCGTCGCTCGCGGGCGGGCTGGCGCAGAGTCCGGAGGTGCTCGTCGCGGCCCGGGTGTTCCAGGGGCTGGCCACCGCCGCGGTGACCCCGGCCGGACTGTCACTGCTGACGACGTCCTTCCCGGAGGGCCCGTCGCGGGAGCGGGCGCTCGGCCTCAACGGGGCGCTGATGTCGGCCGGTTTCACCACGGGCGCGGTCCTCGGCGGCCTGCTGACGGACCTGCTGTCCTGGCGCTGGGCCTTCTTCGTCAACGTCCCGGTGGCACTCGCCGTGCTGCTCGTCGCACCGGCGGTCAT
The DNA here is from genome assembly GCF_009865385.1 of Streptomyces sp. SID486. Classification (GTDB taxonomy): domain Bacteria; phylum Actinomycetota; class Actinomycetes; order Streptomycetales; family Streptomycetaceae; genus Streptomyces. The sequence goes on from NZ_WWJT01000720.1 coordinate 85,082, forward strand.
CGCCGAGTCCCGCCCCGCGGAGCGGCCGAAGCCGGACGTGCCGGGAGCCGTCACCGTCACCCTCGGGCTGCTCGCCGTCGTCCTCGGCCTGACCCGGGCGGGTGAGCGCGGCTGGGGGGCGCCGGCCACGCTGGTGCCGCTGGCGGCCGGCGCGGCGCTGCTGCTGCTGTTCGCGGCCGTCGAGCGCCGGGCGGCCGCCCCGCTGGTGCCGCCGAGCGTGCTCGGCAGGCGGTCGGTGGCCTGGGGCAACGCCGCCGGTCTGATCGCGTTCCTCACCGAGACGTCCCTGGTCTTCGTGCTGACCCTCTACCTCCAGGAGGTGCTCGGCTTCTCCCCGCTGGCCGCCGGTCTGTCGTTCGGCGTCCTGGGCGCGGGGACCGTCGTCGGCGGCACCCTCGCCCCGCGGCTGATCGGCCGGGTCGGCGCCACCCGGGCGCTGACGGCGGGCGGGCTCGTCCAGGCGGCGTTCACGGCGGCCCTGCTCGGGCTCGGCGCCGACCGTTCCTCGCTCTGGCTGCTGCTGGCCGCGACCTTCGCGGGCGGTGTGGGCAACATGCTGGTCATCGTCGGCTTCATGGTGACCGCCACGTCCGGTCTCGCCGACGGCGAACAGGGTCTGGCCACCGGTCTCGCGACCATGACCCAGCAGATCGGCATCACCCTGGGCACGCCGGTGATGAGCGCCGTCGCCACCGCCGCCATGAGCGGTACGGGCACCCTGGCCGTCCTCGGCGGCCTGAAGACCGCGATAGCGCTGAACGCGGCCCTCGTGCTCCTGGGCACCCTGGGCGGCGCGGTGTTCCTGCGGGAAAGGACCCGGTGACCGGCCGGCCGGTCCCGCCGCGGGAGAGCCGGCCGCGCCTCCTCGAACGCCCGCACCACGTCGTCACCCGTGAGGGCCATGACGGGCGCCCCGAGGAGGCCGGGATGCCCGCCGCACCGGCCACACCGGCCGCCGGTGCGCCGCGTACGGCGTGGAACCCGGCCGACCCTACGTATTGTAGGTTCCCAACCGCCAGCCCCTACCGGGCTGTTCACAAGCCTGTTCAACGGGGGACGCATGCAGGACATCACGGAGACGGAACCGGGCATGGAGGTCTGTGCGCGCAGTCTCGCGCCGACGCTGACCGTCCTGGTCGTCAGCACGGTCATCGCCGCCGTCGGCGTGTACGAGCTGTGCGGCTTCGGGCTGCACAGCCTCGACCGGCGCCCGCACCTGTTCAGCGACGGCCTGGCGACCGGCGGGGTGATCGTCGCCACGGTGGCCGCGGGAGCGGCCCTGGGCAACCTGGCCTGGATGCTCGCGGCGGCCCGGCGCACCGGCGCCGGAGGCGGCTGAGCACGGGCGACGGCGACCGGGCACGGCGCGCGAGAGGCGACGGCGACCGGCCGCGGCGCGCGTGAGCCGACGGCGACCGGCCGCGGCGCGCGAGAGGCGACGGCGACCGGCCGCAGTGCAGCGAGCGGTGCGCGGTGGCGGCCGCGGTGCAGCGAGCGGCGGGCGGTGGCGGCCGTGGTGTGTGTGAACGGCGTGATGTGGCTGCCGCGGTGTGTGAACGGCGGGAGGTGGCGGCCGGTACTTCGCTGATCGTCGACAATGAGACCCTGTGCGCCGGCTGTACGAATCCCCGTACGCCCGCGCATCCGCTCCCCTACAGACCGTAGGGTCCGCGCTGCCCCGTCCCCGTCCCCGAGGGTGACCACTCCTCATGCCCGCACCACAGACGACCCTGACCTCGCCGCGGGTCCCCGCTCCCCGCGGTCCCCGCCGTGCCGTCCGCTTCCTTCCCGCCCCGTTCCGCAGCTCCCCCGGCGGCGACCGGCTGCGCGCCCGCGCCGCCACGGCGACCGTCTGGTACCTGCGCCTGCTGGCCGTGCTGAACATCGCGGCGGTCATGTCCCTCCCCTTCCGTGAGGAGGTGCACGAGCACAACGCGGGCGAGTACTTCACCCCGTACCTGGCGACCGCAGGCCTCGGCTCGGCGGCCCTCGCCCTGTTCCTCGCGGTGGTGATGCGCCGCCGCAAGCGGGCCGCCTGGCTGTTCAACCTGCTCCTCGCCGGTTCCCTCCTCGGCCTGTACGCCGTCGCCCTGACCCACGCCGCCTACCGCGGGCACGCCTCCAACTGGGTCTCCGCCGCCCTGACCGGACTGTTCGTCGCCGCCCTGCTGATCGGCCGGCGCGAGTTCGACGCCATCGGCGACCGCTCCAACCCCCGCCTGGCGCTCGCCGTCGGTGTGGGCGGCACCCTCGTCAGCGGCGGCCTCGGCACCCTGCTGGCGCACGCGACGAACCAGGTGGCCGGCGCCGCCCTGAAGGACGAGATCGCGTACACCCTGCTGCGCGGCATCAGCGTCGGCCCGCTCGCCGACCACGTCGCCGCCGTGCGGGCGCCCCGCTGGACCGACATGGTCATCAACGTCCTGATGGCCGCCACGTTCCTGCTCGTCCTGTACGCCTGCTTCCGCGCCCCGCGCGGTGCGCGCCTGCTGGCGCCGGAGGACGAGACCCGGCTGCGGGCCCTGCTGGACCGCCACGGCGAACGCGACTCCCTCGGCTACTTCGCCCTGCGCCGCGACAAGTCCGTCATCTTCTCCCCGAGCGGCAAGGCGGCCATCGCCTACCGGGTCGTCGGCGGGGTCAGCCTCGCCTCCGGTGACCCGCTCGGCGACCTCGAGGCCTGGCCCGGCGCCATCGACGCCTGGCTCGCCGAGGCCCGCCGGCACGCCTGGACGCCGGCCGTCATGGGGGCGGGCGAGGAAGCCGGCACGGTCTACGCCCGGCACGGCCTGGACGCGCTCGAACTCGGTGACGAGGCGATCGTGGACCTCGCCGACTTCACCCTCGACGGCCGCGCCATGCGCGTGGTCCGCCAGGCCCACAACCGGGTCCGGCGGGCCGGCTACACCGTCCGCATCCGCCGCCACGAGGACATCCCCGCCGAGGAGATGGCCGTCCTGGTGGACCGCGCGGAGCACTGGCGCGACGGCGCCGCCGAACGCGGTTTCTCCATGGCGCTCGGCCGCCTCGGCGACCCCGCCGACGGCCGCTGCGTGATGCTGGAGTGCCGGGACGCCGACGGTGAGCCGCGCGCCCTGCTCAGCTTCGTGCCCTGGGGCGAGCGCGGCCTCTCCCTGGACCTGATGCGCCGCGACCGCTCCTGCGAGAACGGCCTGATGGAGTACATGGTGGTCGAACTCCTGCTCCGGGCCGAGGGGCTGGGCATCGAGCGGGTCTCCCTCAACTTCGCGATGTTCCGCTCGGTCTTCGAACGCGGTGCCCGTCTCGGCGCCGGGCCCGTCCTGCGCGTGTGGCGCTCGACCCTCACCTTCTTCTCCCGCTGGTGGCAGATCGAGTCGCTGTACCGGGCCAACGCCAAGTACCGCCCGGTGTGGGAGCCGCGGTTCCTGCTGTTCGCCAAGAGCAGCGACATCCCGAGGATCGGTCTGGCGAGCGCCCGCGCGGAGGGCTTCCTCACGCTGCCCGGCCGCTCGTAGGTCCCGGGGTCCGGGAGCGGTCGGCGGGCCGGGCGGACGAACGCGCCCAGCGCCCCGGGCGGGAGGACGCACTCCTCCCGCCCCCCACGCCGTACGACCCGTCAGCCGGAGGTGTCGGCTCCGGCCATACCGCCCCCGACCGTGAACCCGATGACCGCCCCGCCGCCCTCGCGCCGGAAGGCGAACGGTGCTCCGCCGTGGGCCATCGCGACCTCGCGCACGATGGACAGCCCGAGGCCCGAGCCGGGCTGGGAGCGGGCGTCGGCGGCGCGGTAGAAGCGGTCGAAGATACGGACGAGGTCGCCCTCGGCGATCCCCGGCCCCCGGTCCAGCACCTCCACCCGCACCGCGCCCGGCCGGGCCGGCCCGGTGACGTCGATCTCGATCGGCGCCGTGCCGCCCGGGTCGAACTTGGCCGCGTTCTCCACCAGGTTGGAGATGGCCCGCTGGAGCATCCCGGGCCGTCCGTCGGTCGTCGTGTCACCGCTCGCGCGCAACACCACGTCCCGGCCGGTACGGCGCCGGGCCAGCCCGACGACGTCCTCGGCGAGGTCGGCGAGGTCCACCCGCTGCGGCGGCTCGGCGTCGGACTGCCCGGCGGCGAGGTCGACCAGCTCGTTGACCAGGTCCGTCAGTTCCCGGGCTTCCTGGGAGAGGTCGGCGACCAGTTCCTCCCGGGTGGCGGGCGGCAGTTCGTCGATCCGGCGCAGCAGGGAGATGTTGGTGCGCAGGGACGTCAGCGGTGTGCGCAGTTCATGGCCGGCGTCCTGCACCAGCCTGCGCTGGTCCTCCTCCGACTGCGCGAGCCGCCCCAGCATCCGGTCGAAGGCGCGCCCGAGCCGTCCCACCTCGTCGAGGCCGGCCACCGGGACCTGGATGCCCAGCCGCCGGGTACGGGCGACGTCCTCGGCGGCGGAGGTGAGGACCACCAGGCGCCGGGTGATCCGCCGGGCCAGCCACCAGCCGAACAGCCCGGCCGCCACCACGACCGCCGCCATCAGGATCAGTGTCCGCTGCTGGAGCGCCCGCAGCAGGTCCTCGGTGTCGCTGAACTCCTGCGCCACCTGGACCGCGCCCCGCCCCTCGCCGAGCGAGACGGTGGCGATGCGGAACAGGTCCTCGTCCACCCGGACGTCCTTGTGCTGGACGACCTGCCCGGCCGGGCGGGCGACCGCCACGCCCTTGTCCTGGGCGGTCACGGGCAGCACCGGGCTGCCGTGGTCCACGATCTGGCCGTGGGCGCCGAGCACCTGGACGTCGGTGCGGGCCGGGCGGACCAGGTCGTGCCCGGGGCGGGAGGAGGAGAAGTCCTCGGGTCCCATGGCGTGCTGCCGTACCTCGTCCCGTACGTCCTGCACGACCTGGGTGAACACCGACTGCTGGTCGACGCGGACGAGCCGCGCGGCGGAGTTGTACGACAGGATGCCGACGAGGATCGTGACGGCCGCGGTGACGGCGGCGAACGAGACCGCGAAGGTGGTGCGCAGGGAGACCAGCTTCGGCCGGGGCCCGTCCGGCAGCCACCAGCGGCGGGCCACTCAGTCCTCCCGCAGCACGTAACCCACGCCCCGCACGGTGTGGATCAGCTGCGGGGCGCCGGGTTCGACCAGTTTGCGGCGCAGGTAGCCGACGTAGACGGCGAGGTTCTTGGAGCCCGGTCCGAAGTCGTAGCCCCAGATGCGGTCGTAGATGGTGGAGTGGTCGAGCACGATGCCCGCGTTGCGCACCAGCAGTTCCAGCAGCTCGAACTCGGTACGGGTCAGTTCCAGCTCGCGCCGGCGGCGCCAGGCCCGGCGGGCCTGGAGGTCCATGCGGATGCCGGCGGCCTCCAGCTGCCGGTCGGAGACCTGCGCCTCCCGGACGGGCTCCTCGGGGCCGCCGGTGAGGGGGGCCGTGCCGGTGCGGCGCAGCAGCGCGCGCAGCCGGGCGAAGACCTCCTCCACGTCGAACGGCTTGACCACGTAGTCGTCGGCACCGGCGTCCAGGCCCGCGATGCGGTCGGCGGTCTCCACCAGGGCGGTGAGCATGAGGATGGGGGTGCGGTCGCCCTCGGCGCGCAGGACCCGGCAGACCTGCAGGCCGTCGATGCCCGGCATCATCACGTCCAGGACGAGGACGTCCGGCGGGTTGCGGTGGGCCTGCGCCAGTGCTTCCACGCCGTCCGCGACCGCCGTCACCTCGTACCCCTCCAGCGACAGGGCACGCTCCAGGGCATGGCGGATGGCACGGTCGTCTTCGGCGAGCAGCACAGTCTGGGGCACGCCTCCAGTCTGCCAAGGCCACCGGCGGTCCGGCCGGGCCGATGGCCCCGCGATCACCCTTTTTACCGGGCTCTCACCGTCCGCCGGGGCCCCGGCCTCAGGCGCCGGACGGGCTGACGCCGGGCCCCGGCCTCAGGCGCCGGACGGGCTGAGTTCCGCCAGCCGGCGCCCGAACGGTACGACCTGGAAGCCGTCCGGGGTGTCCGCCTTCGCCGCGGACACCCCGGTCATCAGCCGGGCCAGTTCCCCCGCCGCCCGCTCGATCCGCTCGGGCAGCCCCTCGGCGCCCCAGTCCTCGGAGGCCGCGTACACGCCCGTCGGTACGACCACGGCCCGGAGATGGGCGAACAGCGGGCGCAGGGCGTGCTCCAGCACCAGCGAGTGGCGCGCCGTACCGCCGGTCGCGGCGATCAGCACCGGCTTGCCCGCGAGTGCCTCCCGGTCCAGCACGTCGAAGAAGGACTTGAACAGCCCGCTGTACGAGGCACTGAACACCGGCGTGACGACGATCAGCCCGTCGGCCCCCGCCACCGCGTCCTGCGCGGCGGCCAGGGCCTTGCCCGGGAAGCCGTTGGTGAAGGTGTGCGCGATCTCCACGGCGAGGTCGCGCAGCTCGACCACCTGCACGGCCACCGGCGTGTGCCGGTCCACGGCGGCGGCCAGCCGGTCGGCCAGCAGCCGGGTGGAGGACGGGACGCTCAGTCCCGCCGAGACGACGACGAGCTTCATGCGACGGTCTCCTTCTCTGCGGCGGTGAGCAGCGTCCGGTGGGTCGGCGCCTCCGGCACCCCGGCCGGGCGCCCCTTCGCGAACTCCTCGCGCAGCACCGGCACGACCTCCTCGCCGAGCATGTCGAGCTGCTCCAGCACGGTCTTCAGCGGCAGGCCCGCGTGGTCCATCAGGAACAGCTGGCGCTGGTAGTCGCCGGCGTACTCACGGAAGGACAGCGTCCGCTCGATCACCTGCTGCGGGGATCCCACGGTCAGCGGGGTCTGCTCGGTGAAGTCCTCCAGCGAGGGCCCGTGGCCGTAGACCGGCGCGTTGTCGAAGTACGGCCGGAACTCCCGTACCGCGTCCTGCGAGTTCTTCCGCATGAACACCTGGCCGCCGAGTCCGACGATCGCCTGCTCGGGTGTGCCGTGCCCGTAGTGGGCGTACCGCTTCCGGTAGAACTCCACCATCCGCCTGGTGTGGTCGGCGGGCCAGAAGATGTTGTTGTGGAAGAACCCGTCGCCGTAGTAGGCGGCCTGCTCGGCGATCTCCGGCGAGCGGATGGAGCCGTGCCAGACGAACGGCGCTACGCCGTCCAGCGGGCGGGGCGTCGAGGTGAACCCCTGCAGCGGTGTGCGGAACTTGCCCTCCCAGTCGACGACGTCCTCGCGCCACAGGCGGCGCAGCAGGGCGTAGTTCTCGATGGCGAGGTCGATCCCGTCCCGGATGTCCTTGCCGAACCAGGGGTAGACCGGCCCGGTGTTGCCGCGGCCCATCATCAGGTCCACGCGCCCGTCGGCCAGGTGCTGGAGCATCGCGTAGTCCTCCGCGATCTTCACCGGGTCGTTGGTGGTGATCAGGGTGGTGGAGGTGGAGAGGACCAGGTTCTCCGTACGCGCCGCTATGTAGCCGAGCATGGTGGTCGGGGACGACGGCACGAACGGCGGGTTGTGGTGCTCGCCGGTCGCGAAGACGTCCAGGCCGACCTCCTCGGCCTTGAGCGCGATGGCGACCATGGCCTTGATCCGCTCGCGCTCGGTCGGAGTACGCCCCGTGGTGGGGTCCGGCGTGACGTCGCCGACCGTGAAGATCCCGAACTGCATGGTCGCTCACCCTCCAGGTTGTTGACCGTTCAACTATACCCCTCCAACGGTCACCCCACCTCAGGTATTCCGGCCCCTCACGGCAGCGGCCCCGACCCCCGCAGCACGGCTTCCCACCCCCTGGCAGCACGGCTTCCCACCCCCTGGCAGCACCGCTTCCCGCCCCTTGCAGCACCGCTTCCCGCCCCTTGTGACAGCGCCTCCCGCCCCTTGCGGCAGCGACTCCGGCCGCCCACGCCGCCGCCCCCGGCCACCCGCGACGGCGGCCCCTGCCACTCCCACCGGCCGGCTACGGCAGCGGCACAAGCCGCCCCCGCAGCCCGCCCTCCAGCTCACCGCCGTGAAGACCTGGGCGGAGACGCACTTCGACGAGGTCCGGGCGGCCCGCGAACGCTACGACACGCACCCCACCGACTGACGCCTCCCGCCGTACCCGGACGCCGCACCCCGCACGGGGGCCGCACCCCGCCCGGGGTCACGCCCTTTTCGGAGCCCCGCCCCGCCCGGGAGCCGCGCCCCGCCCGCAGTCACGCCCCACCCTGCCCGGAGTCCCGCCCTGCCCGGGAGCCGCGCCCCGCCCGCAGTCACGCCCCGCCCGGAAGCCGTGTGCCGTCCGAGGGCCGCGCCCTGCCCCAGGTCACCGCGGTCGCGGTCAGAAGGCGTACGGGTCGCCCGTGGCCAGGACGAGCACCGCCATCCGGTCGTTCGACCGGTCCTTGTCCAGCACGCCCGCGCTCCACACCGTGTCGATCTCCAGCGTCACCTCCGGCGCCCGCTCCCGCAGCCGTACCGGCAGCCGCAGCTGCTCCCCCACCGCGTCCACGGCCAGCGCCCCGGTCCCGCACAGCACCGCCCGCTCGTCCTCCCGGACGCACCGGGCGGGCAGCTCCTGCCCGTCGGCCAGCGGCACCGACCAGCGCAGCCGGACCGTGGCGTCCGCGACGGCCGCGGGCCCCTCGTTGCGCGGGGTCAGCCGCACCTGCACCCGGTCCCCGTCCAGCACGGCGGTCCCGTGCAGGGTCACGTCGGCCTCCGGAGCCGGCACGGCCACCGCGGACCCCGGCGCCAGCACGGCACCGGCACACACCCCGGACAACACCCACGTCCGCATCCGCACGGCCCTCACCACTTCCCGCTCGCGCTCCCGCTGCCGTACCGATGTATGCCACGCGCGCCGCCCGGCAGGCGCCCTCCAACAGGTGACAGAGCGCGGGGCCGGCCGCCGCCCGGCGGACCCGCGGCCGCGTGCGAAGCTGCCCCCATGCCGATCCTCCGTTCCGCCGCCCTGTTCGTCGTCGCCGCGCTGTTCGAGATCGGCGGCGCCTGGCTGGTGTGGCAGGGCGTCAGGGACCACCGGGGCTGGCTGTGGATCACCGGGGGCGTCCTCGCCCTCGGGGCGTACGGCTTCGTCGCCACCTTCCAGCCGGACGCCCACTTCGGCCGCATCCTCGCCGCCTACGGCGGGATCTTCGTCGCCGGCTCGATCCTGTGGGGCGCGGTCGCCGACGGCTACCGGCCCGACCGCTGGGACATCACCGGGGCGCTGATCTGCCTCGCCGGGATGGCCGTGATCATGTGGGCGCCACGGAACGGCGGCTGAGGCTCACTTACGCTGGACGAAACGGTCCCGTCGCAGTCCCAGGAGCAGCCATGGCCACCGCCGTCCCGTCCGCCGCCGCCCGCATCGCCGTCGTCACCGGCGCGAGCAGCGGCATCGGCGCCGCCACGGCCCGGCAGCTCGCCGCGGCCGGTCACCGCGTCGTCCTCACCGCCCGCCGCAAGGACCGCATCGAGGCCCTGGCCGAGGAGCTGACCAAGGCCGGCCACTCGGCGGTCGCCTACCAGCTGGACGTGACCGACCGCGCGGCCGTCGACGAGTTCGCCTCGGCCTTCAAGACGATCGGTGTCCTGGTCAACAACGCGGGCGGTGCCCTCGGCGCGGACCCGGTGGCCACCGGCGACCCGGCGGACTGGCGCGCGATGTACGAGACGAACGTCATCGGCACCCTGAACCTCACGCAGGCCCTGCTCCCGAAGCTGGAGGCGAGCGGTGACGGCGTGGTCGTGGTCGTCTCCTCCACCGCCGGCCTCGCCACCTACGAGGGCGGCGCCGGCTACGTGGCCGCCAAGCACGGCGCCCACGTCCTCGCCGAGACCCTCCGCCTGGAGATCGTGGGCCGGCCGGTCCGGGTCGTCGAGATCGCCCCCGGCATGGTCAAGACCGAGGGGTTCGCGCTGAACCGCTTCGGCGGGGACGCGGAGAAGGCCGAGAAGGTGTACCAGGGCGTCGCCGAGCCCCTCACCGCGGACGACGTCGCCGAGACCATCACCTGGGCGGTGACCCGCCCCAGTCACGTCAACGTCGACCTCCTGGTCCTGCGCCCGCGCGCCCAGGCATCCAACACCAAGGTGCACCGCGAGTCGTGACGGCCGACGAGGGCTCCCGGGAGAAGCGCCGCCTGGCCCAGGAGACGAAGGACGAACGGCAGGTCTGGTACTTCCTCGCCTACTTCCTCTTCGGCATCCACTTCCTGGCGTTCGTCATGATCTACGCGGTACGGCACGCGAAGTAGCGTCCCGGTGCGGCGGCGCCGGCGCTGCGGGGGGCGCATCACCGCACGGGCCGGGGAGCGGGCGGCCCCCGCGCCGCTTCTATAGTCGGCCAGGTGACGAACTCAGGGGACCGGCGGGCGCGGGCGTCCCAGAAGCGCCGCCGGCTCACCGCCGCGGCGGCCCGGGTCCTGCACGCGCAGGGGACGGAACGGACCACGCTCGCCGACATCGCGCGGGAGGCGGACGTCCCGGTCGGGAACGTCTACTACCACTTCAGGACGAAGGACGAGCTGGTCCGGGCCGCGCTGACGGAGCACCGCGCCCACCTGGACGGGCTCACCGGCCGTCTCGACCGGCTGCCCGGCCCGCGTGCCCGCCTCAAGGGCCTGGTCGAGGAATGGATCGCCCAGCGTGAGACCGCCGCCCGCCACGGCTGCCCCACCGGCACCCTGGCCGTCGAACTCGGCAAGCGCGCGGACGGCACGCTGGAGGGGGAGGCGGGGGCGGTGATCCGCCACCTGCTGGACTGGGCGGCCGAGCAGTTCCGCGCGCTGCGCCTGCCCGCCCCCGACGATCTCGCCCTCACCCTGGTCTCCGCCTACCAGGGCATGTCCCTGCTGGCCAACGCCCTGCGCGACCCGGACGTCATGAGCCGTGAGGGCGCCCGCCTGCTGCACTGGCTGGACTCGCTCCAGCCCGCGGACGGGTGACCGCGAAGCCGGAGCGGGCGGCGCCTAGCCCTTGACGCAGACGACCTGCCTGAGCTTCGCCACGACCTGCACCAGGTCCCGCTGCTGGTCGATGACCTGGTCGATCGACTTGTAGGCGCCCGGGATCTCGTCCACGACGCCGGAGTCCTTACGGCACTCCACGCCCCGCGTCTGCTCCTCCAGGTCCTTGGTCGTGAAGCGCCGCTTGGCCGCGTTCCGGCTCATCCGCCGGCCCGCGCCGTGCGAGGCCGAGTTGAAGGACCGCTCGTTGCCGAGGCCCTTCACGATGTACGAACCCGTGCCCATCGAGCCCGGGATGATCCCGTAGTCCCCGGAGCCGGCCCGGATCGCGCCCTTGCGGGTCACGAGCAGGTCCATCCCCTCGTACCGCTCCTCCGCCACGTAGTTGTGGTGGCAGGAGATCTCCGGCTCGAAGACGGGCTTCGCCTTCTTGAACTCCTTACGGACCACGTCCTTCAGGAGCGCCATCATGAGCGTGCGGTTGTACCTGGCGTACTCCTGCGCCCAGAACAGGTCGTTGCGGTACGCCGCCATCTGCGGGGTGTCCGACACGAAGACGGCGAGGTCGCGGTCGACCAGTCCCTGGTTGTGCGGGAGCTTCTGCGCCACACCGATGTGGTGCTCGGCGAGTTCCTTGCCGATGTTCCGGCTACCGGAGTGGAGCATCAGCCAGACGGAACCGTCCGTGTCGGTGCACACCTCCACGAAGTGGTTACCGCTGCCGAGCGTCCCCATCTGCTTCCAGGCGCGTTCCTGACGGAACTTGACCGCGTCGGCGATGCCGTCGAACCGCCCCCGGAAGTCCTCCCACCCCGCGGTGGCCAGCCCGTGGAAGCCGCCCGGATCGACGGGGTCGTCATGCATCCCCCGCCCCACCGGAATGGCCTGCTCGATCTTCGAGCGCAGGCGGGACAGGTCCCCCGGGAGGTCGTTCGCGGTCAGCGACGTCCTGACCGCCGACATTCCGCAGCCGATGTCCACGCCCACCGCGGCCGGGCACACGGCGCCCTGCATGGCGATGACCGAACCGACCGTCGCGCCCTTGCCGTAGTGCACGTCCGGCATCACGGCCAGACCCTTGATCCACGGCAGGGTCGCCACGTTCTGGAGCTGGCGCAGAGCCACGTCCTCGACCGTCGCCGGGTCCGCCCACATACGGATCGGGACCTTGGCGCCCGGCATCTCCACGTACGACATGTCTTCCTCGTTCCCCCGAAAGCAACAACAAAAGGCTTATAGGCAGCAAAACGCAAAAGCCACGCCAAGGTCGATGAAAAAGGACAGGGGACCGGCGTCCACGGCAGTGCGTGCGATACACATTGTCTCCAGGGGGCGCCCCGCCGCGGCAAGCGATTAACCGGCGGGGACACTGGAGCACCGAGCGAGCACAGACCGTCGAGAGGAGCCCGACCGTGCAGCGGAAGGCGTACGTAACCGGCACCGCCGCCCTCCTCGCGGCGCTGCTGGCCGGCTGCACGAGCGGCACCCAGGACGACGGCGCCAACCCGGACGACTCGGGCCCCGGCGGCGCCGGCACGGCCACGGTCGCCGCCCAGCCCGGCAAGTACCGCACACTCCCCGAGCCCTGCGGCGCCGTCGGCCACAACGCCCTGGACTCGCTGCTGCCCGGCATCCAGCAGATCGCCGACCCGGCCCAGCGGGACCACGCCTACCAGGGCGAGGCCACGCTCACCTACGACACGGACCGCAAGGTCGGCTGCCACTGGAAGGTCGAGTCGGCGGACGCCACGGACCACCTGTCCGTCGACTTCGAGCGCGTGGTGTCGTACGACAACACGGTCAGCGACGACGACCAGGCGCAGAAGCTGTACCTGGAGAAGCAGACGGCCGCCGACCTGCCGGCGCCGAGCGGCTCCTCGGCACCGCCCCCGTCCCCGACGCCGACGTCGTCCGCTAAGGGCTCCGGCGGCGGGGCCGCCGCCTCGTCCGCGTCGGCTCCGTCGTCGAAGTCGTCCGCTCCCGCGGACCCTTCGGGGTCGCCCTCCGGATCCTCGGCGCCTTCCGGATCCAGCGCGCCCTCGGGGGCCTCAGGCTCCGCCGACACCGGCTCCGGCGCGCCGTCCGCCGAACTCCAGCCCCGCACGCTCGCCGACCTCGGCGACGAGGCGTACCTGGACGACCAGCTGGACACGTCCGGTTCGACGGCCGAACAGCGGACGGTGACTGTGGTGTTCCGCACGTCCAACGTCGTCGTCACCCTCCAGTACGAGGAGCAGCCGACGGCCACCGGAACGGTCCCGGACAGCGAGGAAATGCAGGACAGGGCCCGCAAACTGGCCTCTCAACTGGCCGACGCACTGGGCGGCTGACGGCCTCGCCGCCCGCGCCGGCCCCCGCCCGCGAAGCGCCCGAACCGAAGCCGCACAGCTCCTTCACCGCGTACGGTGGCCCCGCAGGAACCCGCACGAACACCGAGCGTCACGAGTGAAGGAACCATGCAGCGAGCAGCCCAGCGAGACGACCGTGCCCATGCCCAGCGAGTCAAGCGCCTGCGCCGCGCCCTTGTCTGCGCGGCAGCCGTTCCCGCCGTCCTGATCACCGCCGCCTGCTCCTCGGACTCCGGCGACTCCAAGGCCCCGTCCGGCGAGGAGAGCACGCAGCAGTCCGCGAGCGGCACTTCGCAGCCCTCGGCGAGCGCGTCCCCGACCGTGCGGCCCGCCGCCTACCGGAAGCTTCCCGAGCCGTGCTCGGCACTGACGAAGAAGACCCTGGACGATCTGGTCCCGGAGGGTTCGAAGTCGGGCAAGAAGGGCAGCTCGGACGATCCGTCGGCACGCGCCTCCTGCGCCTGGAACAGCCTGGACAACAACGGTGTCAAGGGTTCGCAGTTCCGCTGGCTGAACGTCTCGCTGCTCCGCTTCGACTCGGACACCGCCCGGGGCGCCGGCGACGATCAGGCGCACACGTACTACTCCCAGCAGGTCAAGGACGCCCAGTCGGTGGAGGGCGCCAAGAACGCCAGGGTCGTGCCGCTGTCCGGGACGGGCTCGGAGGCGACGACGGTGCGCTACGACCTGAAGAAGAAGGAAGGGCTCTTCAAGCAGCAGACGGTCGTGGCCCGGGTGGAGAACGTCGTGGTCACCGTGGACTACAACGGCGCCGGTCTCGCGGGCGAGGAGACGCCCGACGCCGACGACATGGCGAAGGACGCGCAGAAGGCGCTGAAGGAGGCCGTGGCGGCGGTCTCGTCGGCCAACGGCCAGGACGGCGGAGGTACTTCGCCGTCGCAGGGTTCCCCTTCCGCGTCGAAGTCCCCGTCGAAGTCCTCGTCGAAGTCGCCCTCCGGGCCGGCGTCGACGCCGGCGACGAAGACGGCCGCCAAGGCACCGGCCAAGTCGGGCTCCTCCGGCGCATCTCCGGCCAAGTCGGCCGTGCGCAAGAGCTGACCGGAAGGCCGTGCGGCTGACCGGCAGCGCGTTCGCCGCACACGTGTGCCACCCTGTTGCGCGCAACAACACGCAATGGGAGGGGAGTACGAGTGGCCGCGCCACTGCAGCTGACACGGATGCACCGCGTGCTCATCGGCGTGGTCGTGTCCGGCGCGCTGATCATCGCCGGCATCGGCTTCGCCGGTTCGTACGCGGCTGTCCGAGAGCTGGCCATCAAGAAGGGCTTCGGGAACTTCTCGTATGTGTTCCCGGTGGGTATCGACGCCGGTATCTGTGTCCTTCTCGCACTTGATCTGCTGCTGACCTGGATCCGCATCCCCTTCCCGCTCCTGCGCCAGACGGCGTGGCTGCTGACGGCGGCGACGATCGCCTTCAACGGCGCCGCCGCCTGGCCGGACCCGCTGGGCGTGGGCATGCACGCGGTGATCCCGGTGCTCTTCGTCGTGGCGGTGGAGGCGGCCCGCCACGCGATCGGCCGGATAGCCGACATCACGGCCGACAAGCACATGGAGGGGGTCCGCCTCACCCGCTGGCTCCTCTCGCCGGTCCCCACGTTCCTGCTGTGGCGCCGTATGAAGCTGTGGGAGCTGCGCTCCTACGAGCAGGTCATCAAGATGGAGCAGGAACGTCTCGTCTACCAGGCGAGGCTGCAGAGCCGCTTCGGCCGGGCCTGGCGCCGCAAGGCCCCGGTGGAGTCGCTGATGCCGCTGAGGCTGGCGAGGTACGGCGTCCCGCTGGCGGAGACCGCCCCGGCGGGCCTGGCGGCGGCGGGCATCGACCCGGCGCTGCTGCCCCCGGCGCCCCGGCAGCCGCAGCTCGTGGCGGCCGACGCCGGGGC
>NZ_WWJT01000008.1 GCF_009865385.1 Streptomyces sp. SID486
CGGCGTGCGCGGCGCGGACGCCGCGGCGCGGGTCGCCAGGGTCGCCCGCAACGCGTTGCCCGGTGCCGGTGACCACTGGCGCTCCGGCGCCCGCACCCACCTGGCCGTACGCCCGCTGGAGCGGGACCTCGCACGGCGCGCGGGCGGCACCGGGCAACTGGCCCGCCGGCTGGCCGAGGCGCTGGAGGAGCATCCCGACGTCGTCGTCGCCTACTGGGACCAGGGCCTGGCCCGCCTGGTCGTGACCGCGACCGGTGAGGCGGCCGCCGACCGGGTCCTGGACCACGCGGCCGACCTCGCCGAACGGCACGGACTCGTCCTGGCCGGCGAGGACGCGGAGGAGACCACGCACCCGGCCGACCCCGCCGGGGTTCGTGCCGCGGTGGCCACGCTCGCCGCCGACGGCGTCGGGATCGCCGTCGCCCTGACCGCGTACGCGCTGCGGCTGCCGCCCTCGCCCCGGATGGTGACCGCGGCCGTCACCCTGCTGCGGGAGAACCCGCGCTTCCGCGGCCGGCTGCGCGCCCGGCTCGGCGACACCCCCATGGACCTCGCGCTGGCCTGCGCGAACGCCGTCGCGCACGGCGCCGGGCAGACACCCACGTCACTCGTGCTCGACGGCGCCCTGCGGGCCTGCCAGGTGGCCGAGACGGTCGCCCGCTCGGCCGCTTTCGACGCGGTGCACGACCAGCTGTCCGCCCCCGGCCGGCCCAGCATCCCCGCCGGGGGAGCGCCGCGCCCGCCGCTGCACGTCTCACCGGCCCAGGAGTACGCCGCCCACGCCTCCGCCGGCAGTGTGCTGGGCGCCGCGGCCACCCTGCTGGTCAAGCACGACGCCGCCGAGGCGGCGGAAGCGGTGCTCGCCGGCTCCCCGAAGGCCGCCCGCTACGGCCCCGCCGCCTTCCACGCCGTGCTCAGCGCCGCGCTGGCCCGCACGGGCGTGCTCGTCCGCGATCCCAGGCGGCTGCGCCAGCTGGAGATGACCAGGGCGGTCGTCCTGCACTCGGGCGCGCTGCGCACGGAGGACGGCCAGGCCGACGCGTGGGCCGAGCCCGTGCTCGACGCGGCCCGCCGCGCGGGACTCCGGGTCGTCCTCGTGGACGATCCCGCCCTGGAGGACTTCGCCGGCCTGGCCGACCAGCTCGTCGACGCCCGCCGGCCGCTGGACGACGTGGTGCACGAAGCGCGCGGCGACGAGGGCGGCGTGCTGGTGGTCGCCCGGGTGGGCGGGGCCGGCGACCGTGACGTCCTGGCCGCCCTGCGCGCCGCGGACGTCGCCGTCGCCCTGACCGACCGGGACGGCGCGGCCGTCTGGGGCGCCGACATCCTGGCCCTGCACGGCCTGCCCGACGTGTGGCGGGTCCTCACCGCGATCCCGGCCGCCCGCACGGTCGGCCACCGGGCGCAGACCCTGGCCCGCTCCGGTGCCGCGCTGTCCGGGCTGCTCGTTGCCGTCGGCGAGTCCGGCGGTGGCCGGGGCCGCCGGTCCGTGCTGCCCGGGCTCCGGCACGCGCCGGTCGACGCCGGTGCCGCCTGGGCACTGCTGTCCGGGGTACGGGCGGCGGTCGGCGTGGCCGTCGCACGCGCCCCGCATCCGCGGCCCCGGGTCCACTGGCACGAACTGGACCCGGACCAGGCCCGGGAGCGGCTGGCGCACGAACCGGAGGCCGACACCGGCCTGTTCGAATCGCTGACCGACCGGATGCGCACGACGGCCGAGGGCGTCACCCGGCACCCGGCCGCGGCGCCCGCCCGCTGGACCTACCGGCTCGGCCGGGCCGTGCGCGGGGAGCTGCAGGACCCGCTCACCCCAGTGCTGGCGGTGGGCTCGGCAGCGTCGGCGATCCTCGGCTCCGTCGTGGACGCGCTGCTCGTCGTCGGCGCACTCGACCTGAACGCCCTGGTCGGCGGCGTCCAGCGGCTGCGGGCGGAGCGGGCGCTGTCCGGGCTGGTCGCGGAGCAGAAGCAGAAGGCACGCCTGGTGCCGGCCGCGGAGGACGAGGCACCGTACTCCTCGTCGGAGGGGGCCCGCACCGTGGAGGCGGGCCGGCTCCGGCCGGGCCATGTGATCCAGCTGAAGGCGGACGACGTGGTGCCCGCCGACGCCCGGCTGCTGTGGCAGGACGGCCTGGAGGTGGACGAGTCCGCCCTCACCGGTGAGTCGCTGCCGGTGGAGAAGCAGACGGACCCCACTCCGCACGCCCTGGTGGCCGACCGCAGCTGCATGGTCTTCGAGGGGACGACCGTGGTGGCGGGCGAGGCCCGGGCCGTCGTGGTCGACATCGGGGACCGCACGGAAGCCGCCCGCGCCGTCCACCTCGCCGCCCGGACACCCCCGGCGGCCGGTGTGCAGGCCAGGCTCCAGGAACTCACCCGCAAGGCCCTGCCGTTGACACTCGCGGGCGGTGCCGCGGTGACCGGTCTGGCGCTGCTGCGCGGCACACCGATCCGTGAGGCGGTCAGCGGCGGGGTGGCGGTGGCCGTGGCCGCCGTACCGGAAGGACTGCCGCTGGTCGCGACGGTCGCGCAGCTGGCGGCGGCCCGGCGGCTGAGCCGGGGCGGCGTCCTCGTGCGCACCCCGCGCACGCTGGAGGCACTGGGCCGGATGGACACCATCTGCTTCGACAAGACCGGCACGCTCACCGAGAACCGGCTGCGGCTGGTGCGCACCGCCGACGCCGGGGGCACCGTGCACGCAGTGGACGACGCCGGCTCCGAGGAGACGATCCGGGCCGCCGCGCGGGCCTGCCCGCAGCTGAACAGCGGCTCCGACCGGCCGGTGCACGCCACCGACGAGGCCGTCCTCGACGCCGCCGGCCCCGATCCGGACTGGACCCAGCTGGCGGAACTGCCGTTCGAGGCGGCGCGCGGATACGCCGCCGCCGTCGGCCGCAGCGGGGACGGCCCGGCCGTGCTCGTCGTCAAGGGCGCCCCGGAAACGGTGCTGCCGGCCTGCTCCGGGCTGCCGGGGCACGCCTCCGACACCGCGCACGGGCTCGCGGGCGCCGGTCTGCGGGTGCTGGCGGTGGCCGAACGGCGGCTCGACGAGGGTGAGCAGGAGCAGGAGGCTCTCGAACGGGCTCTGTCACGGCTGGAGTTCACGGGTCTGCTGGCGCTGTCCGACGTACCGCGTGAGACCTCCACCGCGCTGGTGCACGGGCTGAACGGGGCGGGCGTACGGCCCGTCATGCTCACCGGCGACCATCCGCAGACCGCACGGGCCATCGCCGCCGACCTGGGCTGGCCCGAGGACACCGTGGTGGTCACCGGCGACGAACTGGCCGCCGCGGACCGCGTGTCCCGGGCCCGGATGCTGCGCGACGCGGGCGTGGTCGCCCGGGTGGCGCCCGAGCAGAAGCTCCAGGTCGTGGAGGCGCTGCGGGACGCGGGCCGGGTGGTCGGCATGGTCGGCGACGGCGCCAACGACGCCGCGGCCATCCGCGCCGCCGACATCGGCGTCGGTATCAACGCGCGCGGCTCGGCCGCCGCCCGCAACGCCGCCGACATCGTGCTGACCGACGACGACCTGACGGTGCTGATCGAGGCGGTCGGCGAGGGCCGCGCCCTGTGGCACAGCGTGGCCGACGCCATCGCCATCCTGATCGGCGGCAACGCGGGCGAGATCGGATTCGGCATCCTCGGCACGCTGCTGTCCGGGCGGGCGCCGCTGTCCACCCGGCAGATGCTCATGGTGAACCTGTTCACCGACCTGTTCCCGTCGATGGCGGTGGCCGTGACGGAGAAGGAGGGCGAGGCGGACCTCACCAACGTGGAGGAGGCCGCCGGGGTGCTGGGCGAGCCCCTGCTGCGGCAGATCCGGCACCGGGCGCTGACCACCTGCCTGGGTGCGCTCACGGCCTGGCTCATCGGCCGCTTCACCCCGGGCACCGCCCGCCGCTCCAGCACGATGGCGCTGTGCGGGGTGGTGGGCACCCAGCTGGTGCAGACCCTGCTGGACCGGCGCGACAGCCGGCTGGTGCAGATCACCTCCCTGGGCTCGGCCCTCGCGCTGGTCGCCGCGGTGCAGACCCCGGGCGTCAGCCGGCTCTTCGGCTGCACCCCGCTCGGGCCGGTCGCCTGGGCCGGCGTCGTGGCCGCGATCGCGCTGGCCCTGGCGGGCCAGCGGACGCTGCCCCGCCTGGAGGAGACGATCGGCCGCCTGCTGCCGACGTGACGGGGTGCGGGCGGGCCGGATTCAGACCGAGCGGTGGTACTGGTCCGGGATCCGGACCTCGCTGCCCAGCTCCCGTGCCGCCTGCCGGGCCCAGGACGGGTTGCGCAGCAGCTCGCGGCCGAGCAGGACCGCGTCGGCCTCGCCGTTCGCAAGGATCTTCTGCGCCTGCCCGGCCTCGGTGATCAGGCCGACGGCGCCGACCGCCAGCGGGGTCTCGGCCTTCACCCGGGCGGCGAACGGCACCTGGTAGCCCGGCCCGGCCGGGATGCGGACCCCGGCCGCGTTCCCGCCGGTGGAGACGTCGAGGAGGTCCACGCCGTGGGCGTGCAGATCGCGGGCGAAGCGGACCGTGTCGTCCGGGGTCCAGCCGCCCTCGTCCAGCCAGTCGGTCGCGGAGATCCGGAAGAACACGGGCTTGTCCGCGGGCCACACCGCGCGTACGGCGTCCACGACCTCCAGGGCGAACCGGGTGCGGTTCTCGTACGAGCCGCCGTAGGCGTCGGTGCGGTGGTTGGAGTGCGGGGAGAGGAACTCGTTGATCAGATAGCCGTGGGCGCCGTGGACCTCGACGACCTCGAAGCCCGCGGCGAGCGCCCGTCGTGCGGCGGCGGCGAACCGCTCCGTGATCCCGGCGATCTGGTCGGGCGTCAACTCGGCCGGCACCGGGTGGCGTTCGTCGAACGCCACGGCGCTCGGGCCGAGCGGCTGCCAGCCGTACGCCTCGGGTCCGACGGGCGCGCCGCCCTTCCACGGCCGGTCGGTGGACGCCTTGCGGCCACCGTGGCTGAGCTGGATTCCCGGCACGGTCCCCTGAGCGGTCAGGAAACGGGTGATCCTGCGGAACGTCTCCAGCTGAGTGTCGTTCCACAGGCCGAGGTCGTACGGGGAGATCCGGCCCTCGGGAGCGACCGCGGTGGCCTCCGTCAGGATCAGGCCCGTGCCGCCGGTGGCCCGCGCCGCGTAGTGCGCGAAGTGCCAGTCGTGCGGGGCGCCCGCGAGCGGGCCCTCCGGTTCGGCCGAGTACTGGCACATCGGGGTCATCCACACCCGGTTCGGGATGGTCACTTCGCGCAGGGTGATGGGCTCGAAGAGCGCGCTCACGACGGACTCCATTCGTCACGGACCGCTGGTCGCCTTGTACGGTACTCCTCGTACTACGAGAGATGTCAAACTACGACACCTCTCGTACTATGGGGACCGACGAAGCACTCCCGTGACGAAGGGCCAGCCGCCGTGACCGACATCGCCACCACCGGCCGCGCGCTGCCGCACCCCGCGCGGGAGCAGATCCGGCTGGAGTCCGTGCTGCACGCGCTCGCCGATCCGATACGACTCGAGATCGTGCGCGAACTCGCGGCCAGAGAAGTCGACCTGTCCTGCTCCCAGTTCGACCTGCCGGTCACCAAGTCGACCACCACGCACCACTTCCGGGTGCTGCGGGAAAGCGGGGTCATCCGGCAGGTCTACCGCGGCACGGCCAAGATGAACGGTCTGCGCCGCGGCGACCTGGAAGGTCTCTTTCCGGGTCTGCTCGACAGCCTACTGGCCGCCGCCGACCGGCAGGCCGCCCGGCTCGGCCGGAACGGCTGACCCGGCCGCCACCCCGGCTGAACCGCCCTTGCCCGGAAGGTGGTTGAAGAGCAGGTTCAGGACGATCGCCGTCAGGCAGCCCGCGCTGATACCGCTGTTCATCACTGTCCGGAACCAGTCCGGGAAACCCTCGTACACCGTGGGCACGCCCACCGGCAGCAGGCCGACCGCCACCGAGACGGCCACCACGGTCAGGTTGTCGTTGCCCCTGAAGTCGACCCGGGCCAGCGTCCGCAGCCCGCTCGCCGCGACCGTCCCGAACATCACCAGACCGGCCCCGCCGAGCACCGGCGCCGGGACCGCCGCGACCACCGCGCCCAGCTTGGGCAGCAGACCGAGCAGCACCAGTATCCCGCCGGCCGCCGCGACCACCCAGCGGCTGCGCACCCGGGTCATGCCCACCAGGCCCACGTTCTGCGCGTACGCCGTGTAGGGGAAGGTGTTGAACACCCCGCCCAGCACGGTCGACAGGCCGTCCGCGCGCAACCCGTCGGCCAGCGGGCGCGGTGCGACCGGGCGCCCGGTCAGCTCGCCGACGGCGATCAGGTCACCGGTCGTCTCGGTCATGCTGACCAAGGCCACGACCAGCATGGAGACGATCGCGGACCCCCGGAACTCCGGCGCCCCGAAATGGAACGGCGTACTGACGCCCAGCCAGTCGGCCTGCCCCACCCCGTCGAAGTCGGTGAACCCCCACGGCACGGCGACCGCGAGGCCGACCGCGATCCCGAGGAGCACGGCGATCCGCGACAGGAAGGGCGGCGCGAACCGCTGCACGCCGAGCACCACCGCCAGGACGAAGCCCGCCAGGGCGAGGTTCCGCGGCTCCCCGAAGTCCTTCGCGCCGGCACCGCCCGCCGCCCAGTCGCCCGCGACCGGCAGCAGCGACAGCCCGATGATCAGGATGACCGTGCCGGTCACCAAGGGCGGAAAGAAGCGGAGCAGCCGGCCGAAGAGCGGCGCGAGCAGCATGATCGCCAGCCCGGCGACGATCACGGAGCCGTAGATCGCGGGCAGCCCGCCCTGCGTCGTCCCGATCAGCACCATGGGCGACACGGCCGCGAAGGTGCAGCCCTGCATGACCGGCAGCCGCACCCCGAACCGCCAGAACCCGACGCACTGGATCAGCGTGGCGATCCCGCACACCAGCAGATCCGCGGTGATCAGGTACGCGAGGTCGGCGGCCGACAGCTTCATGGCACCGCCCACGATCAGCGGCACCGCGACGGCGCCGGCGTACATCGCGAGCACGTGTTGCAGCCCGAAGGCGGCCAGCTGCCGGGCCGGCGGGACCTCGTCGACGGGGTGCACGTCCGCGGTCGTGTCCATGGGAACTCCATCAGCGGCGGGTGGGGTGGAATCCGAACAGGACGAGACCGTATGGGCCTTGAACAGTTTGTTGATTTCCGGACTGTTGCCGGTGTGTGTCCCGCCCCCGTGGGTCCCGCCCCGCCCGCCGTACGCC
>NZ_WWJT01000070.1 GCF_009865385.1 Streptomyces sp. SID486
CTCCTCGCCCACGACGACCTCGCCGGCCTCGGCGACGGGCTCAGCGGCGGCGGACGCGGCCGGGACCACGGTCTCGGCGGCGGTCCCGGCGGACACCGGCGCACCGGCGGGAGCCGACGCGCGGCGGGTCGCACGACGACGCGGACGCGCGGGCGCGGGCTCCTCGGCGGCAGCGGCGGACTCGGTCTTGTCGGTCTCTTCGGTCACATCTGCCTCTTCAGCGCCGGTGGCACCGGTGGTACCGGCGGCCTCGTCAACCTCGTCCGTCTCGGT
This sequence comes from Streptomyces sp. SID486, assembly GCF_009865385.1. GTDB lineage: Bacteria > Actinomycetota > Actinomycetes > Streptomycetales > Streptomycetaceae > Streptomyces. Next base: position 274 of record NZ_WWJT01000070.1, read on the forward strand.
ACCCTCGGCCACCTCGGTGGCCTCGGCGGCGTCCGCGACCGGTATGGCCGGCACGGTGACCTCGGCGGACGCCTCGGGTCCGGAGGGCGGTCCCGCCGGACGCGAGGCGGCACGGCGGCGCCTGCGCGGCGGCAGCGTGTCGCTGGGAGTGTTCAGTTCGGAACCCTCTTGGGGTTCGGTCGGCTCGAGCATGCGGGCGTTTCTCCCGTCAGGCTCCCGGGCGCCGCACCTGGTCCGACGCCGGTCTCGAGGGACCGTCCGCCGTTGACGTCCGCGGCCCGCGCGAAGCGCGATGGCCGCCGTCCGGGGCGCGGGCGCCGCACGGGAGCACTCTGTGTCCTGTCTCGCCGGTTCCGTACGCCTTGTCGGTACGGCCTGGCGAAAGTCTTCTGGTCGGTGCGCCGCCCGACCCAGGTGGCTCCCGAGTACGAGGGCTGCGCTACGACGTCCGTCCCTACGCGGGACCTTCCGGCGTCGGCGCCGTCGCGGCGGCAACCGGTTGGGCCGTCAGGGCCTCGGCTGCCTCGCGGTCGGGCGCGAGCGGGTCGGTCACCGTGCCGGTCTCTTCATCGAACAGCCCCTGCGCCAGCCTGGTCACCGCTGCGGGGACCGGCGGCGCCAGGTCGGCCACGGCGCGGAGACCGGACAGGACGTCGTCGGGTCGTACGGCAGGCGTCACGTGCCGAACAACCAGCCGCAGTATCGCACAGGGCCGGTCACTCGGCCTATCAGCCGGTGCACCTTGCGTTTCCAGGCTCACCACGGCCGGGCGGGCGTCGAAGGTGCGGACACCGTTCTTGGTCGCCCGCTGGACCTCGACGGTCTCGGCCCGCCCGAAGGTCTCGGCCGCGCGCCGGGCGTCGGCAGGGTCCACTCCGTCCAGCCGCAGCTCCCAGACGGAGGCGGTCAGCCGGTCGGCGAGGCCCGGGGTCCGTGCCTCGACCGCATCGACGATGTCGAGGCCCGCGGGCAGCGACTCGTCGAGGAGGGCGCGCAGGACCTCGGGGTCACGCGGTGCGGTGAGCGCGATCTCCAGGTATTCCGCCTCACTGCCCGTGCCGGTGGGTGCGGCATTGGCGTACGACACCTTCGGGTGCGGTGTGAAGCCCGCCGAGTAGGCCATGGGCACCTCGGCGCGGCGCAGCGCACGCTCGAAAGCGCGCTGGAAGTCTCGGTGGCTGGTGAACCTCAGGCGGCCGCGCTTGGTGTACCGCAGTCGGATGCGCTGCACCGCGGGTACGGGCGGCGGGCCTTCGGGCTGTCGCTTGCCCAGTGTCCTAGTCCTTCGTGAGAACGGTCGTACTCCTACCAAGAGTACGTGTGTCGTGGGCCGCGGGTTCCCGCCGGTCCACCGCGGCCGGCTCCCGGGGGGTGCCGAAGGCCCTCTGCCGGTCCACCGCGGCCGGCTCCCGGGGGGCGCCGAAGACCATCCGCCGGAACTCCGCACGGGCCTGGCGGGCCGTGTCACGGGCCGAGACCAGCGCCTCGCGCCCGATCCTCCCGGCCGTGCGCAGACCCGCGGCGACGGGCCGCAGCACGGCGGCCCGCAGGGCGTGCCCGACCGGAGTGAGCACGGTCCGGTACACCCAGCGCACCGGTTCCACGAGGATCCACCGCAAGAGGGTCCGGAGGACCCGCCCGACGGCCCGCGAGATCCGCCCGGCCACCCGCCAGGCGTGCCCGAGGGCCGCGCCCACCTCGCGCGCGACGAGGGCGAGGAACCTGCCGGCGGGGGCGAGGACCCGGCGCCACAGCACCAGCGCGGGCAGGACGAGCAGCACGCGGGCGGTCCGGTACAGGGCCAGGCCGATCCCGGTGACCAGCAGGGCCAGCAGCCGGCCCAGTCCGCGTACGCACCAGGCGACGGCCCGGCCGACGGGCGCGAGGACCCAGGTGTACAGCAGGCGGGCGGGTACGACGCACAGACACCGGGCGAGCCAGGCTACGGCCGTCCACACCCCCAGGCCGACGGCGGCCACCACCGCGCCGACGCCCCGCAGCAGCCAGGCCAGCCCGTGTCCGACCGGGCGCAGCACGCGCGCGTACACCCAGGCCAGCCCGGCGCCGATCCCGCGCGCCAGCAGGGCGACGGCGTGACCGAGCGGGGTGAGGACATGGCGGTGCAGCAGGCGCGCCGGGACGACGAGGAGGACGTGCCCGAGCCATCCGAGCGCCTTCCCGGCGGGCACCAGGACGTACCGCCACAGGCCCACGAGCGGCCACACGAACAGGGCCCTGCCGGTCCACAGCAGGGCCCGCCCGAGCGGCCTGAGCACGGTGTCCCGCAGAAGCCGCCCGGTGGCGACGAGCGCGTCCCACACCATCCGCACGGGCACGACCAGCACGAGGACGACGATCCGCACCGGCAGGCGCACGGCGACGACGAGACATCCTTCGGGCCGGGCCGGTGCTGGCGGCGGGGCGGACGGCGGTTTCTGCAGATCCATACAGGGGTAGACGCACGAGCCACCCGTCCGGATGCGGCTAGGTCGTGCGGGCCTTGTACGCCTCCGGGTAGCGGGCCGTGAACTTCACGGCCACGACGAGCAGGGCGACGGGGACGACCCAGTTGAACCAGTCGTCCTGGGCCGGGTAGCGCACGGCCAGCCAGGTGGAGACCGTCATGAGGGCGAAGGCGGCCCCCCACAGGGCCGTCAGCACGCGGTTGATGTGCCGGAAGACGGGCGTGTCCCACAGTTCGCGAGGGGTCTGCTCCCGGGCGTACTGGGCGGTGAACGGGTCGACGAACAGCGACCCGAGCGCCACGACGGCCACCAGCCCGTTGGAGATGACCTGGGCGTACGTCTCCAGCCAGGCGAGCTGCCCGCGGTGCAGGGCCAGCGCGAGGACCGCGAGCACCGCGAAGAACACGATGCCGGTGATGTCGAGGACGCGCAGGTTGCCGTGCAGCAGGTCCTGGCCGGCCAGGACGAGCGAGGCGACCAGCGCGGCGAGGGCCGCGTACTCCCAGGTGCTGGGGCTCGCGACCACCCCGAAGATGATCCACGGGGCGAACGAGAAGAAGATGCCGCCCTCGCTGACGGGCTTCCCGGCCGGGGCCTTCCTCGCCGTCTGCTGAACCATGGGGCTCCTCCCGCCCGGTGACGCGGCCGTCCCTTCACCCATCGTGCGGCCGCCGGGCGGTACCCCGCCTGTCGTGCGGTCCGGACGGAACGCTCCTAGCGTGAACATGCGGTCCGGACGGTCGGGGGTGTGCCGGTACGACCTCCCCGGGAGCGGCCATGAACCACCGGTTCAACGACAACGTCCAGTTCGACTACGAGATCCGTCTCGCCCTGGGCTCGGCCTGGCGCCGGGGCGCCGACGTGGGCGAGGTGCTCGCCACGGCCGCCGCCGTCGCCGACGGGGACGGGGAGGCGTGGTTCACCGCCTGGCTGGAGCTGGGCCGCAGGGTCCGGGAGCAGGCGGACCGCGACGCGGCCGGGGGGCGGACGGTGAGCGCGCGGGACGGCTGGCTGCGGGCCGCCGGGTACTTGGGCACGGCCCTGGTGGGCGTGGACGCGGTCGCCGACCCCGACGCCCGGCTGGCCGAGGTGTTCCCCGAGCACCGCGCGTGTCTCGACCGGTTCCTGGGCGCCTGGGATCCGCCCGCCGAGCGGGTCTCGGTGCCGTACGAGGACACCTCGCTGCCCGGGTACCTCGTGGGCCCGCCGGGGTCCGGGCCCGCGCCCACGCTGATCGTCAACAACGGCAGCGACGGCCCGGTCAGCTCGGCCTGGACACTGGTCGGCGCACCGGCCGTGGATCGCGGCTACCGTGTCCTGCTCTTCGACGGCCCCGGGCAGCAGTCGATGCTCTTCGAACGCGCGGTGCCCTTCCGGCCCGACTGGGAGAAGGTCGTCACCCCGGTCGTCGACTTCCTGCTGTCCCGCGCGGACGTCGATCCCGCGCGGATCGCCCTGGCCGGCATCAGCCAGGCCGGTTACTGGGTTCCGCGCGCCCTCGCCTTCGAGCACCGGATCGCCGCGGCCGTCGCCGACCCGGGCGTGGTCCGCGTCGTGGACAGCTGGTGGCCCCACCTCGGCCCCGAGCTGCGGGCGCTGTGGGAGTCCGGCGACCGTGCCGCCTTCGACGGCTGGCTGGCGGAGGGGCTGCGCCAGGACCCGGCCCTGGCCGCGACGTGGCGCTGGCGCGCCAAGCCGTACGGCATCGACTCGCCGTTCGACCTGCTGGCGGCGGTCTCCCGGTACGACGTCACGCACGTCGCCGGCCGGATCACCACGCCGCTGCTGATCACCGACCCGGACGGCGAGCACTTCTGGCCGGGTGCCTCACGGGAGCTGTACGACCTGCTGCCCGGCCCGAAGCACCTGGTGCGCTTCACCGAGGAGGAGGGCGCGCACCTGCACTGCGAGCCGATGGGCCGCGCGCTGTTCGAACAGCGTGTCTTCGACTGGCTGGACGACCGCCTCGGCGTCCGCGAGGGGCGGCGGCCGGCCGCCGGGACGGCGCCGCCCGGAGGGTAGCCGTCCGCTACCGGCCGTCCGGCGCGGGCAGATCCTGCTCGGTCCAGATCGTCTTGCCGGTGGCGGTGTAGCGCGTACCCCAGTGGTGGGTCATCTGGGCGATGATGAACAGGCCCCGGCCACCCTCGTCGTCGTTCGCGGCGTGCCGCAGGTTGGGCGAGGTGTGGCCGCTGTCGGAGACCTCGCAGATCAGGCTCCGGTCGCGGATCAGGCGTACCTGGACCGGGCCGCCGACGTAGCGGATGGCGTTGGTGACCAGTTCGCTGACGATCAGCTCGGTGGTGAACGCGAGGTCGTCCAGTCCCCAGTCGCCGAGTTGCTTGCTGACGGCCGTGCGGATGGTGGCCACCGCGGCCGGGTCCGGCAGCAGCGCCCACTCGGCGAACTGGTTGCGGTCGAGCCGGCGCGTGCGGACCACCAGCAGGGTCGCGTCCACGTCCACCGCGCCGGGCAGCAGGGTGGTGACCGCCCTGTCGCACAGCGTCTCCAGGGGCTCCCCGACGTCGGCGAGGATCTCCGACAGCCGGGCGAGTCCGGCGTCGCGGTCGTCGGCGGCCTGCAGCAGCCCCTCCGTGAAGAAGGCGACGAGACTGCCCGGCGCCAGCTCCAGTTCCGTGCTCTGGTAGGGCAGGCCGGCGATCCCCAGCGGCGGCCCCGGCGGCAGTTCGGGACAGCTGACGGCGCCGGTGTGCGGTTCGGCGACGGCCAGCGCCGGTTCCCCGGCCCGGGCCAGGCTGCACCTGCCGGACACGGGGTCGTAGACGGCGTACAGGCAGCTCACGGCGTGCGGCCTCCAGCCCCGCGGCCCGGCCCCGTCCTCCTGTATGGCCTGCTCGACCAGGTCGGTCAGCCGGGACAGCAGCTCGTCAGGGGCCAGGTCGAGCCGGGCCAGGACGCGCACCCCCGTACGCAGTCGGCCCATGGTGGCCGCGGCCCGCAGTCCGTGCCCGAGCACGTCCCCGACGACCAGGCCCACCCGGGCACCCGACAGCGGGATGACGTCGTACCAGTCGCCACCCACCCCCGACCCGCTGTCGGCGGGCAGGTAGCGGCTCGCCGCGTCGACCGCGGTGTGCGGCGGCAGGTGGTGCGGAAGCATGCTCCGCTGCAGTTTGAGGGCCACGCTGTGGCCGCGGGTGACCACCGGCATCAGCAGCACACCGATCAGCAGGGCGCCCAGGCCCAGGACGGCGACCCCGCCGGTCCGGCCGATCAGCGGCAGGTCGACGGCGGTCGCGCCGTACCCGGGGTTCGCGTAGACCACGAAGGAGGCGTACAGGAACAGCAGGAGCATGATCAGCCCGCCCAGGCCGGGCAGCAGCCCCTTGAAGACCAGGTCCCTGGCGTTGAGGGTGAGGATCTTGCGGTGGTACCAGACACAGGCGAAGCCGGTCAGTCCGTACTGGAACGCGATCGCGAGGCCGACCGAGTCGATGGAGTCGGCGAGGACGTTCTTGCTGAACGACGACAACAGGACGAGCACGGCGATCGCCGCCACTCCCATGCCGACGGTCCCCCACGTGGGGGTGAGGAACCGGCGGTGGACCCGGGCGAACCGGGAGGGGACCGCCTTGTGGACCGCCATGGAGAAGACGGTCCTGGCCAGGGGCAGGATCGTGGTCTCGGCGGAAGCCAGCGCGGAGATCAGCACCATCAGGATCAGCAGCCTCGACAGCAGCAGACCCGTCTCGCCGCTCCCGAACACGGCCTCGCCGAGGCCGGAGAAGACGTCGTCCGCGTTCTCCGTGTTGCCGAGGCCGATGCCTTTGGTGCCGACCCCCGCGAACGCCTGCGCCGAGGTGGACACGAGCCCGTACATGACCAGGAGCAGCACGGTGGACGTGACCCCGGCCCGGCCCGGCACCCGGGTGCTGTCGACGGTCTCCTCGTTGACCGAGAAGGCGGTGTCCCAGCCCCAGTAGATGAACACCCCCGCGAGCAGGCCCGTGGTCAGGGCCTTCGCCGAGGGCACCTCGAACGGGTTGAACCAGGAGGCGGAGACGTGGATCGCCGTCGGGGGCGGATCGGTGTAGACCCGCACCAGCGCGAAGACGGCGAACACGGCCAGCATCAGCACTTCCAGGCACAGCAGCCACCGCTGGACGGCCGCCGAGAAGCCGATGCCGACGTAGCAGATGACGGTCAGTACGGCGATCCAGACGACGCCCGCCACGGTGGTCCACAGCCGGTCCTCCGCCAGACCGTCCAGCCCCACCAGCCGGAAGCCGTAGGCGGCGGCGATCCCGGCGAGGTTGGCCATCACGATGATGTTGGCGACGATGAGGCCCCAGCCGCCCATCCAGCCGGTGCGCGGTCCGAAGGCGCGGGTGGCCCAGGTGAACGTGGTCCCGCAGTCGGCGTCGCTGGCGTTCAGTTCCCGGTAGGCGTACGCGATGAGCAGCATCGGGACGAACGCCATCATCGTGACGATCGGGGCCTGCAGTCCGACCCCGGCCACGATGATGCCGAGCGCCGCGGCGAGGCTGTACGCCGGACCGGTGGAGGCAAGGCCCATGACCACCGAGGAGAACATCCCCAGGGCGTTGTTCTTGAGCCCCTTCCGGCCGGCCGCGGTCCCGGGCGCGGGACGGCCGGCGGACTCGGCGCCACCAAAGTGCCTCACACTTGATTCCAACGCCGCGCCACTTCCCTCCGCAACAGCGCGAGGTCCACGGGGCGGCCTGCGGTCACCCGTCCGGGCGGCCCCGGGACCGGACGAGGCGGGCGGCAGCGCGCCGGCCGCGTCCTCCGAGCGGTCCTCTAACGAGGCGGTCCGAGCACCTCGTCGGCGCTGCGCGGCTCCGTGCGCGGCTGCCGGTTGAGCTTGTGGCGTTGGACGGAGGAGCGCCGGTAGACCTCCTTGCGGGCCCGCATGATGTTGCCGAGGGGAGCGTGCTCGGCGGTGACCCGCCAGGGCGTGAAGGACAGCGAGTCCATCTTCGCCAGGTTCTCCGGGCCGGAGATGTCCTGCCTCGGAAGCCGCAGCCGGGCGACCGTGACGGAGGGCGAGAGCTGCTCGGGCCACTCCACGGTGGTGTCCTCCACCGGCATCCGCTCCAGGTCGGTGCAGAGCTGGACCTGGATGTCGAAGGCGTAGGGCCGCTCCTGCAGCTCGGCCTGCAGGGCCGGGCGGAACACCTCCTCCCCGGAGGCCGGGTCGATGTGCCGCCGGACCACCGCGGCGGCGGCGGACGGTTCGGGGGTGAAGCGCACCTTGGCCACATGGTCCCCGTGCCGGACCGCCCCCATGGTCCAGTAGCTCGACAGCAGCAGGTTCGCCGCAGGGGTCTTGGACAGGCGGAGGAAGGCCAGGAACTCGTCCCACGCCCAGTCGTCCTGGTCCAGCGTCCCCTTGCCGGTGACGAAGTCGGTGAAGAAGCTGCGCGCGCCGGGACGGCCCCGGGAGAAGTAGGCCGGTGCGTTCAGGAACAGCTCCTGGATGAAGACGTAGTGCTCGACGGTGTTGCAGAAGAAGATCGGTCCGTTGATGTTGGCGTAGTCGAACGTGCCCGTGTCCGGCTCGTCGTCCAGCAGGGTCGGGCCGGGCATGCCGAACATCTTCAGGGCCAGTCCGGTGGCGGCGCCCAGCCTCGCGTCGGCTCCGGCGTGCGGCGAGCCGTTGGAGAAGCGGATGAGCGCGTCGTGGGTCCCCGGGGTCGCGTAGACGCCCTGGGCGTACTCGGCGGGGAGCCCGTCCAGGATCTCCACCTCTCCCCGGACCAGGCCGTAGCCCTTGGCGTGGGCGTCACGCAGGGCCTGACCGGTGCCGCCGGCCGCCACGGACTCGGCGATGTAGCTCTCGGTCCTGTCGATCACCGTCTGCAGGTGCTTGTCGAAGTCCGGGTCGTCGTCCTCGATGTCAGGTGTGTAGCGGACGAACTGTGCTGCCATGGCTTCGGCCTCCCTTCGGAAGGCGTGTTCGGACGTCGGGGACGGCGGTCCCCCTCAGTCCTCCAGTTCGGCGAGCCAGCGCAGGGCGCGCAGACCCGGCACGAAGCAGTACTCGCCGCCGCGGGTGGCCACGAAGCTGGGCAGGTTCCGCAGCCGGCGCCGGACCGGCTTCTCCGGGATGGTGACGCTGCCCGTCCCGCCGTGGTGCCCGGCCACGGGGTCCTGCTCCCCGGGGTAGCCGATGAAGTTGCCGTCGTTGACCCACTCGGCCTTGATGAACTCGAACTGCCGCTCAAGGTGGGCGCCGATGAAGACTCCGACCAGACCGCGGTCGGCGCCGTCGTCCTCCAGCACGCCCTCGGGCAGCGGCGGGCCGTAGGTGGTGCCGCGGCGGATGAGCCGGTGCATCCGGGCGTCACCGATGATCGTGGCGTCACGGGGGTTGTTGCGGCGGATGTGCGCGCCGGCGGGACAGCGCAGGCCGCGGTCGTCGTTCTCCCGGTACAGGAAGTTGTTGACGCGCTGCGGATCCGCGGCCAGTTCCGGGTCGTCGTGGTCCGGCGTCAGCGTCAGCGGTGCCCCGCTCGGCCAGCGCCCGATCATCTTCGCCGCCAGGAGTGCCTCCTCCTCGGCGCCGGAGCTGTTGGCGCGCAGGTAGCGGCGCCAGGCCGCCACGTCGGTGTGGATCTTGCGCACGGCCACGTAGGTGCCGTTGCGGCCCAGCACGTCGGGGCTGGGCATGGGCGGCAGGTTCCCGGTCTCGTCGGGGTAGCCGAGGATGAACTCGCCGGCCTTGATGGGGGCTTCCTGCGGATTGGAGCCGGGCAGTCCGACTCCCTCGATGTTCGGGTGGCTGATGCCGTCGCGGAAGCCGAAGGTGGTGCGCCCGGTCGGGAGCTGGTGGACGTCCTGCTGCCAGATCACCTCGACACCCGGGGTCTCCCGGAGAGCGGCCCCGGCCCGCTCCAGCTCCCGTTCCAGCTGCCCGGCGTCGGAGGACAGGGCGCTCAGCGCGATGTGGACCTCGCCGGTCCCGAAGGGGGCCTCCCAGTTGGCCGGGGCGTTCTCCCCCACGTCCCCGATCAGCCCGGCCCGCGCGGCCATGCCCTCCCGGAACGCCCGCGGGAAGCTGTCCAGCGATTCCTGAGGCACACCCAGGGCCCTCAGCCCCTGGTAGGTGAACGCCACGGCCACCCAGGCGTCGTGACTCCGGTCCGGGCTCGGCAGACCGCCCGAGGTCACCGGGAGCAACCGCCGCAGCAGGGCACGCCCGGCGTGGCGGTCGTCGACACGCAGGAAGACGAACTTCCCCTCGTAGGGCACGGGCCGCGGACGCAGCGCCCCGCTCTGGATGTCGTCGATGTCGACCCGCACACCGGCCGTGTCCCCGCTGTCCACCGTGTTCATGGTCGCTCGTGCCTCCGTATCGGTATCCGCTGGGCGACCCCGTTCCGGCAGGCGTCCGGTGGCCGGCCCGGTACGCCGGCGCCGGGACGGCGCTCGACGGGGGCCTGCTCTGCGGGAGCCGGTGCCGGGGTGGCGCCCGGCGGCGGGCGGGCTCTCGGGTACCGGCGCCGGACCGGCTCCCGACGGCGCACCGGCTCGCGGGCCGGCCGCGCCACGGGTTCTAGGCGGAGGCCTCGTCCAGCAGCTTCTGGAAAGCGGGCGTGGCGACCAGCTCCGCGTTGGCCGGGTTGTCCAGTGCCGCCCGGAACTCCGGGGTGTCCAGCACCTCCTGGAACGCCTGGCTCACGCGCTGGTCCTTCCAGACCTGCTGAACGGTCAGGTCGGGATAGGAACTCACGAAGACACCGGCGGGCTCCTGGTGGGAGACGAACCAGTCCTTCACCCCCGGATCCTTGACGCCGGGGAACCCTTCGGTGTGCGAGAAGACCTTGTCGAAGCGGTCCCCGACCTCCGTCTGGGCGAAGTCGTCGATGTAGTTGTCCCAGGAGCCGTCGAAGACGCTGGCGAACATGTGCCGGGTGTCGTTGTCGAAGATCACGTGCCGTGCGTCGTGCAGGGTGCCGATCTGGCGCAGGGCCGCGTGGACTCTCTCGTCGTTCGTGGCATCGGCGAGCATGGCCAGATCCTCGCGCATGGCGTCCGCGTGGCCCGGTTTGATCTCGGTGAAGACGGTGAACTCATGGGAGACCCCGTCCGACCTGCCTGGCCGCTCGGGGTGAGCTGATCGAGTCGCACCTGTCGTCGCAGTCATCGTGTGATTCTCCTGCCACGGATCGGTGCAAGGGACGCCCAGCGCCCGGGCATGAGGCGCCATCGCCCTCACACGCCCATCCTCACCGCGGATGTACGGCCCCGCATCTCGGCCCCGGACGCCGGGACGAGCACCTCCCGTACCGGGTGCCGCCCTGTGCCCGCCCGGTGCCGCAGCGGAGGCCGTGCGCACGTCAGGGGAGACCGTGCGCACGTCAGGGGAGACCGTGCGCACGTCAGAGGGAGCTCCCGAGGACAGATGGAGCCGGGCGCAGGAAGATGGGACGGGGCGTGCCGGGTACAGGTCGTCGCCTCACCGGCCGGCCGTCCGGGCGTGGCCGTGCAGCCGCGGCGCGGCCGATCGCACGGCAAGGCGCTGCACCGCCCGGGCACCAGGCACCCTGCCTCCGCCCGACCTCTGCTCGACCGGCCACCCGACCTCTGCTCGACCGGCCACCACCTGAACCCAGTTGGAGGCAACCATGGGCGCAGTTCTCGGTGACGTACTGGGTTTTGCGGCCGGCGTCGCGGTCAGTCCGCTTCCGATCATCGCCGTCATCCTCATCCTCGCCACACCCCGGGGACGTCTCAACGGAGTCCTGTTCACCGTCGGCTGGATCCTCGGGCTGGCGGTACTGGGCGCGGTGATGCTGGCGGTCGCCTCCCCCGCGGGCGCCTCCACGAACAAGCACCCGGCCACCTGGGTGGGAGCCCTCAAGCTCGCACTCGGCCTGCTGCTCCTCGTGTTCGGCGCCCGGCAGTGGCGGCGGCGCCCGAAGGATCCCTCGCAGGCGAAGCTGCCGAAGTGGATGGGAGCGATCGACCGCCTCACGCCGGTCAAGATCTTCGGACTGGGGGCGGCCCTGGCCGCGCTCAACGCCAAGAACGCCCCGCTGACCATCGCCGCGGGCGCCGCGATCGGCTCGGCCGGTCTGCCGGTCGGGCAGCAGATCGCATCACTGGCGATCTTCGTCGTGATCGCCACCCTGGGTCTGCTGGTCCCGCTCGGAGTCTTCCTCCTGGGAGGAGAGCGGGCCCGGAACACACTCGGGAACTGGAAGGACTGGGCGGCTCAGCACAACGTCGCCGTGATGGCCGTGCTGTTCTTCGTCCTCGGCCTGAAGCTGGTCGGAGACGGCGTCTCGATCCTGACCTGAACCGGCGGTGCGGCCTCCGGGCCTCTCCCAAGTGCCGTGACGGCGACGTCGGTTGATGGCGGAACGGTCGTGCTGCGGCCGGAAGAACCTCCCGGGGAGTTCACGGCATCCGGTGCGGTGCAACCGCAAGGCGGAGCATCACCCGCGCAACCGGATGTACCCGGGTGATGCGACAACGCGGCGGAGGCGCCGTGCCGGACGTCGCGAGCCGGTGAGCTTCCGGCGGCTAGTCGTCCTCGAAACGCCAGAGGACCAGGACGTTCTCGTCCGACACCCCGACCAGGCAGATGTCGATCGTGGTGCCCGCGAGGACGTTGGCGTGAAATGACGGAGCCAAGAACTCACCCTCTTCGCCGTCTTCCGCGTGCCCGTGGTTGGTGAAGAAACGTGCACCGTTCCCCACGGCCCCGAGGAGCTCCCGCAGGCAGGCGTCGCGTTCCTCATCCGGTGCGCGAAGGGACGCGCAAGGACCGTACAGAAGGGATCCGACCGAGATCAGTGCGGCCAACTGCGCGGCCTGGCCGGGTGAGACCTCCAGGATGCCGCCCCGCAACTCCTGGCGATCGACCTGCCGAAGTACGGGATTCCCCTGGATCGCTTTCATCACCGTGTCGTGCCAGTCCGCACCGCCACGGGCCACGAGCGCGGCGAAGGACCGACGCTCGTCGAAACGCCCCCGTGCGCATGCCGGCAGACCCACCTTCCCCTGCGTCACAGATCCTCCCCTTCGCGAGCGAGACGGTGGGGCAGCGTTACTGCCCCGGCGACGATGTCCAGAGCACTCTCGAACTTCTACTTCACCAAGGAACTCGACGAGAACCGGTTCTACGCAGTGGGTGGCGCCAACAGCGACGTGACCGGTGTGGTCACGGCGGTACTCGACGGCCGCGGCAACCCGAAGATCGGCGTCGACTATCAGACGAACGTCTGGGACCGGTACAACTGGGACGAAGGCAAGGGGGTCACCATCGGCCCGCTGGACATCCCGGACGGACAGCTGGCGAAGCTGCACCGGACCGGACTCGCCCGGAGTTCGACATGGGGGCAGCAGTGGTGTCAAGCAATTCGATCTCGCCTCCTCGCAGCCCGACGACGACCCGCTGCCGGGTCCTGACGAAAGCAGGGACGGACGCATGGACCCCGGCCGGGAGCAGCAGCAGGGCCGCACGGCCGGCAGGGAGACGGGCAGGACGGCGGTCCGGTGAACGACTTCTCCCCCTACCGGACCCCCGAGGGCCCCGTCGGGGACGGCGGCAGCAGCCGTGGTCGCCGACGAGGGTGGCTCGTGGCTGCCGCCCTGACCACCGCCGCGGTGACCGTGGCCGGCGCCGCTGTCGTCGCGGGACCGCTGCTCAGCGGCGGCGGTGACCGGGCGGCGGACAGGGGGCCGGACACACGGTGGGCCGAGGGGATCACACCCGAGTGGATGAGCGACCACATGGGTCTCGACGTCCCGGCCACGGCCCGGTCCGCCCAGGCCGCCTACAAGGTCACGTCCCGCTTCGACACCGGCCTCCTCACCTTCACCCTGACGAGGTCCGAGGCCGAGTCCTACCTCGCAGAGCACCCTCCGTCCGGCAAGTGGCTGACGCCGGCGGCGGCACAGCCCGACACACCTGCGTCGGATTTCGCCCACCTCGGGCTGCCGGAACCGGAGACGTTCAAGGACGGCATGCGGTACGGCGACGTCTGCCCCGGCACCGACGACGAGCCCGCCGGCACTCCGGGCGCACTCGCCACCGATCCGTACGACACCTCGGACGACAACTGCACCAGCCTGTACGCGTACGAGTACGCCTCGAACCGCACCCGCATCTATCTCCGCGCGCACTTCGAACCAGGTGTCAGCCCCCTCCCGAGGACCTCTTCCGCATCGCCACCGGCACACTGAGCGCCCATGCCGGTCGCGGGGCTGACAGCGAGTTCTCAGGCACGCCCCTCCACCGCGTCGGACGGATGGCCGGACGCGGTACCGGTTCGTGTCGCCGCCTACGCGCTGCCGAGATCACCGTCGATGGAGCAGGTCACGCCGACGCCGACGAGCAGCGCCAGGGTGGTGACCGACGCGGCGCTGGCGGACGAAGGCCGGAGGCGCCGACCGCGGCCGGCGCAACCGCCAACTCGTCCTCACTCGCCCCCGCCGGCGCCTCCGTCACCCGACCGAGTGCCCCGGCCCACCTCAGTGCGTGTGACCGCTCGAAGCCGGCGTCGGACCCGCGTTCTTGACCGTCAGGGGCAGCAACTTCTTGCCGGTCGGGCCGATCTGGATCTGGGTGTCCATCTGGGGGCAGACCCCGCAGTCGAAGCACGGGGTCCAGCGGCAGTCCTCGACCTCCGTCTCGTCGAGGGCGTCCTGCCAGTCCTCCCAGAGCCAGTCCTTGTCCAGGCCGGAGTCGAGGTGGTCCCAGGGCAGGACCTCCTCGTAGGTGCGCTCGCGGGTGGTGTACCAGTCGACGTCCACGCCGAAGGGGGCGAGGGCCTTGTCGGCGCACGCCATCCAGCGGTCGTAGGAGAAGTGCTCGCGCCAGCCGTCGAAGCGGCCGCCGTCCTCGTAGACCGCGCGGATGACCGCGCCGACGCGGCGGTCGCCGCGGGAGAGGAGGCCCTCCACGATGCCCGGCTTGCCGTCGTGGTAGCGGAAGCCGATCGCCCGGCCGTACTTCTTGTCGCCGCGGATCTTGTCGCGGAGCTTCTCCAGGCGCGCGTCCGTCTCCTCTGCGGAGAGCTGGGGCGCCCACTGGAAGGGGGTGTGGGGCTTGGGGACGAAGCCGCCGATCGAGACCGTGCAGCGGATGTCGCCCGAGCCGGAGACCTCGCGGCCCTTCTGGATGACGTGGGTCGCCATGTCGGCGATCTGGAGGACGTCCTCGTCGGTCTCCGTCGGCAGGCCGCACATGAAGTACAGCTTCACCTGGCGCCAGCCGTTGCCGTAGGCCGTCGCGACCGTACGGATCAGGTCCTCTTCCGAGACCATCTTGTTGATGACCTTGCGCATGCGCTCCGAGCCGCCCTCGGGCGCGAAGGTCAGACCCGAGCGGCGGCCGTTGCGGGTCAGCTCGTTGGCCAGGTCGACGTTGAAGGCGTCGACGCGGGTGGAGGGCAGCGACAGGCCGATCTTGTCGTCGGTGTAGCGGTCGGCCAGGCCCTTGGCGATGTCACCGATCTCGCTGTGGTCGGCGGAGGAGAGCGACAGCAGGCCGACCTCCTCGAAGCCGGTCGCCTTCAGGCCCTTGTCGACCATCTCGCCGATGCCCGTGATGGACCGCTCGCGCACCGGGCGGGTGATCATGCCGGCCTGGCAGAAGCGGCAGCCGCGGGTGCAGCCGCGGAAGATCTCGACCGACATGCGCTCGTGCACGGTCTCGGCGAGCGGTACCAGGGGCTGCTTCGGGTACGGCCACTCGTCCAGGTCCATCACCGTGTGCTTGGAGACGCGCCACGGGACGCCGGAA
Source organism: Streptomyces sp. SID486 (assembly GCF_009865385.1). Lineage (GTDB taxonomy): Bacteria > Actinomycetota > Actinomycetes > Streptomycetales > Streptomycetaceae > Streptomyces. The sequence continues at coordinate 15,478 of NZ_WWJT01000070.1, forward strand.
CGGTTGGGGACGACGCGCGCGATCCGGCCGTCGGGCAGGTACTCGACGTCGTAGAACGCCGGGATGTACACCTCGCCCGTGCGCGCCAGCCGGAAGAGGACCTCCTCGCGGCCGCCGGGGCGGCCCTCGGCCTTCCACTCGCGGATGATCCGCGTCATGTCCAGGACGGCCTGCTCGCCGTCGCCGATGATCGCCGCGTCGATGAAGTCCGCGACCGGCTCGGGGTTGAAGGCAGCGTGGCCGCCGGCCAGGACGATCGGGTCGTCGACCGTGCGGTCCTTGGACTCCAGCGGGATGCCCGCCAGGTCCAGGGCGGTGAGCATGTTCGTGTAGCCCAGCTCGGTGGAGAAGCTGAGGCCGAACACGTCGAAGGCCCTGACCGGGCGGTGGCTGTCGACCGTGAACTGCGGGACACCGTGCTCGCGCATCAGTGCCTCCAGGTCAGGCCAGACGCTGTAGGTGCGTTCGGCGAGGACGCCTTCCTGCTCGTTGAGGACCTCGTAGAGGATCATGACGCCCTGGTTGGGCAGACCGACCTCGTACGCGTCCGGGTACATGAGCGCCCAGCGGACCTCGCAGCCGTCCCACTCCTTGACGGTGGAGTTCAGCTCGCCGCCCACGTACTGGATCGGCTTCTGCACATGCGGAAGCAGGGCTTCGAGCTGCGGGAACACCGACTCGACAGACATCGGGGGAACCTTTGTGAGCTGACAGGGGTGACCATCTAGCCTAACCCGCCCGGAGACCTCCCCCGTACGCTCAGACGGCCGCCTGGCTCCTGGCCTCCTTCCACAGCCCCGGCAGCCGTGCCTCCACCTGCGCCGCCCGCGCCTCCTCCCTGGCGTGCAGCGCCCCGTAGGTGAACCCGTTCTCCCCCGCCGCGTGCGCCACCGCGGACAGCTCGCGCAGGGTGCGGCGGGCCATGACGCTGTCCTGGTGCTCGCCGAGCAGTTTGGTCAGGGACTTCATGGACTTGGCCAGGGAACGGGCGGTGCCGCCGAGGGCGGGGACGGCGGCCTCGGCCGCGTACCGGGTGCGCTTGCCCTTCTTGCGGGCCTCGTGGAGGGCGACGTCGCGTTCCTCGCCGGGCGGCAGCTCCATGGCCTCGGTGACCAGGCGGGACACCTTGGCGAGGTCCTTGCGTACGGCCTTGGCGAGGACCTTCTCAGGCTTCCCGGCGGCCTTCTTCCGCAGCGGCGGGTCGGCGAGGAGGGCGTCCAGGGTGTCGAGCAGGGCCAGGTAGCGGGCCGAGTCCAGGATCGCGAGGAGATGGCCGCGGGCACTGCCGTGCCGGGCGCTCGCCCAGGTGGTGAACCGTTTGCTCACGGGCCCGTGGACCAGGGCGGGCGGGAGATCGCCGAGTGCGGTGGTCAGCCGCTCGGCCAGGACCTCCTGGTCGCGGTCGAGGCCCAGTTCGCCCGCAAGCCACTTCAGCTCGACGGCGATCGCGTCGGTGACGGCGGGGTCGAGGACCTTGCCGAAGGTGCGCAGGGTGCTGCGCAGGCGGCGGGTGGCCACGCGCATCTGGTGGACGGCGTCCGGGACGTCCCGGCGGACCCCCGGGTCGTGTTCGAGGATCTTCTCGCGCTGCTCGCGCACGTAGGCGAGGACGTGGTCGCCGGCGGTCACCGGCTTCGCCCGCCGCCCGGATCCGTGCCGGGTGCCGCCGGTCTGCTCCAGCGCCCGGGCCAGCTTCGACGCCGACTTCGAGGGCCGCACGCCCGCCTTGCGCAGACGCTTGTCCACCCGGTCGAGGAGAGCCGGGTCGGCCTCGTCCGCCAGTTCCACCTCGATCTCCGTCCACTGGGCGCTGCCGCCCTTGCCGATGAGCCGGTCGGCGGTCACGGTGTCGACGCTCGCCTCGGCGAGCACGGCTCCGTCGGCGTCGACGAGGTGGCGTACGTCGCGGGCGGAGCGGAGCCGGACGACGGGGACCAGTTCGGCGCCGCGGACCCGGGAGCGGACCAGTGCGGCGATCTCGGCCGGGACCGTGTCGGAGAGCGGGCACCGGATCTCGTCGCGGACTCCGGGGGCGACCGGGAACTTCAGGTGCCACCCGGCGTCGCTGCCGCCGGTGCGGCGGCGCAGGGTGAGGGACGCGGCGGTCAGGCGCTGGTCGGCGGTGTCGTAGTAGGTGGCGTCGAGTTCGACCAGGCCCATGTCGATCACGTCCGTCACCCCGCCGACGCCGGTCAGGTCGGGCAGCCCACTGTCATCGGATTCGTACTTGCGCTCGATCTCGCGTTTCGTGTCCGCCATGCCCCGAATCTAGTGCGACATGAGTCCGTACGGCAGGGTGCGCCACCACTTCCGGCCTGCCCGGCGATCCGGCCGGGCCCTCAGGGACGGTGTCCGGGGGTGGCCCCGGCCGCCCTCGCGTGGAGGGCCGGCCGGAGCTTCGCGAGACCTATGCCGACATCGGCCGCTGCACCTTGATCGACTGCAGGAGGCCGACGGCGACCCACACGGCGAACATGGAGGAGCCGCCGTACGACACGAAGGGCAGGGGCAGGCCGGTGACCGGCATGATGCCGAGGGTCATGCCGATGTTCTCGAAGGACTGGAAGGCGAACCAGGCGACGATGCCGGCGGCCACGATCGTCCCGTACAGCTCGGTCGAGTCGCGTGCTATCCGGCAGGCCCGCCACAGCAGGACCCCGAGCAGGAAGATGATCAGGCCCGCGCCGAGGAAGCCCAGCTCCTCGCCCGCGACGGTGAACACGAAGTCCGTCTGCTGCTCGGGCACGAACTGGCCGGTGGTCTGCGAGCCGTGGAACAGTCCGGCGCCGGTGAGGCCGCCGGAGCCGATGGCGATACGGGCCTGGTTGGTGTTGTAGCCGACGCCCGCCGGATCGAGGTCGGGGTTGGCGAAGGCCGCGAACCGGTTGATCTGGTACTCGTCCAGGATGTGCAGCTGCCAGATGGCGATGCAGCCGATCACACCGGTGAGGAGCAGGCCGAAGACCCAGCGGTTGGAGGACCCGGAGGCGAGCAGCACGCCCAGGATGATCGCCACCATGGCGAGCACCGAGCCGAGGTCGGGCATGAGCAGCAGGATCAGGATGGGCACGGCGGCCAGGCACAGCGACTGGAACACGGTCCGGTGGTCGGGGTAGGGCTTGTCGCCCGCGTCGACCCGCGCGGCCAGCAGCATGGACATGCCGAGGATGATCGAGACCTTGAGGAACTCGGCGGGCTGGAGCGAGAAGCCGCCGATGACGAGCCAGTTGCGCTGGCCGTTGATCGTCGCGCCCAGCGGGGTGAGGACGACCAGGGCGAGGAGCACGGACAGGCCGTAGAGGATCGGCACGGCGTTGCGCAGGGCCCGGTGGCCGAGCCAGACCGTGGCGATCATCAGGGCGATGCCGATACCGAGGTTCATCAGGTGCCGGACCAGGAAGAAGTACGGGTCGCCCTGGTTCAGCTCGGTACGGTTGCGGGTCGCCGAGTACACCAGCAGCGAGCCCATCAGGGACAGCGCGGTGGCCGCGAGCAGTATCGGCCAGTCCAGCCGGCGGGTGAGCGAGTCCCGGGCGAAGAGCCTGGTCCAGCCGGCCCGCTCGGGGCCGTACCCGGAGACGGAGAAGCTGTTCGTGCCGGTCATGCGGGCATCCTCCGCCTTCCGCGCGGGCGCTGCCCGCGGCGCCTGCGGGTGTCGCGGTTGCCCGTGCCGGGCGAGGGCGTGGTGCCCGCGGGCTGCTGGTCGTCGCCGTTGGTGGGGTTGTCCTTCTGGGCGGCCTCGGCGTCCTTCCCCGGGTCGCCGGTGACCTTGGGGGCGGCGATGGTGCCGTCGGTGCGGACCTTGGGCAGCGTCTTCTGCGGCTCGGGCAGCATCGCCTTCTTGTCGTCGATGGAGCCGTCGCCCTGGACGCCGTAGAGCGCGCTGTAGATGTTGCGCACGGCCTCACCGGAGGCACCGGAACCCGTACCGGCCTGGGCGATCGTCATGATCACCGTGTAGTCCTTGGAGTAGGTGGCCAGCCAGGAGGTGGTCTGCTTGCCGTAGACCTCGGCCGTACCGGTCTTGGCGTGCAGCGGGATCTTGTCCTGGGGCCAGCCGCCGAACTTCCAGGCGGCGGTACCGCGGGTGATGACGCCCGCGAAGGCGTCGTCCATGCCCTTGAGGGTGGCCTGGCTGACCGGCAGCCTGCCGCGCTTCTTCGGCTTGATCGGCGTGACGGTCCTGCCGTCCGGGCTGATGATCGCCTTGCCGATGGTGGGCTGGTACATCGTGCCGCCGTTGGCGACGGCGCCGTAGATCACCGCCTCCTGGATCGGGGTGACGAGGGTGTCACCCTGGCCGATGGAGTAGTTGATCGAGTCGCCCTCGCGCATCTTGTTGCCTTCGAGGCAGTTCTCGTAGGCGATCTTCTCGACGTACGAGCCGTCCTTCTTGCCGGTCCTGCACCAGGCGTCCTTGTTGGCCTTCCAGTAGTCCAGCTTCCACTGGCGGTCGGGGACCCGGCCGGTGACCTCGTTGGGCAGGTCGAGGCCGGTCTCCTTGCCGAGGCCGAACTGGTGGGCGGCCTTGTAGAAGTAGTCCTTCGGCTGGCCCTTCTTGGGGTTGATGCCGCCGTCCCGCTTCCACTCCTTGTCGGCGAGGCCGTAGAAGACGGTGTCGCAGGAGACCTCGAGGGCGCGGCCGAGGGAGATGGGGCCGAAGTTCTCGCCCTCGAAGTTCTTGAAGACCTGGCTGCCCACCGAGTAGGAGCTGGTGCAGGGGTAGCGGCCGTCGAAGGGGTAGCCGGCCTCGACCGCGGCGGCCGTGGAGACCACCTTGAACGTCGAGCCGGGCGCCGCCTGACCCTGTATGGCCCGGTTCAGCAGCGGATAGTCGGAGTTCTTGCCGGTGAGGGCCGTGTAGTCCTTGGCGGAGATGCCGCCGACCCAGACGTTCGGGTCGTACGTCGGCGCGGAGGCCATCGCGACGACCCGGCCGGTCTTGGCCTCCATCACGACGACGGCACCGGAGTCGGCCTTGTAGTTCGTGCCGGTGATCTTGTCGTACTGCTGGCGGGCGACCTTCATCGCCTTGTTCAGTTCGTACTCCGCGACCCGCTGGACGCGGGAGTCGATGCTGGTGACCAGGTTCGAACCGGGCTCGGCCGCGTCCGACTTGGCCTTGCCGATGACCCGGCCGAGGTTGTCGACCTCGTAGCGGGTGACGCCGGCCTTGCCGCGCAGCATCCTGTCGTACGTCCGCTCCAGGCCGGAGCGGCCGACCATGTCCGAGCGCAGGTACGGCGAGTCGGTGTCCTTGGCCTGCTGGATCTCGTCGTCGGTGACGGGCGAGAGGTAGCCGAGGACCTGCGCGGTGTTGGACTTGCCGGGGCCGGGGTAGCGGCGGACGGCCTCGGGCTCGGCGGTGATGCCGGGGAAGTCCTCGGACCGCTCACGGATCTGCAGGGCCTGCTTGGCCGTGGCCTCGTCGGTGATGGGGATCGGCTGGTAGGGCGAGCCGTTCCAGCAGGGCTGGGGGGTCTCGGCGTCGCAGAGCCGGACCTTCTGCTCGACCTCCGTGGGGCTCATGCCGAGGACACCGGCGAGCTTGGCGAGGACGGCCTTGCCGTCGTCCTTCTGCTTCAGCAGGTCGGTGCGGGAGGCGGAGACCACCAGGCGGGTCTCGTTGTCCGCGAGGGGCACGCCGCGGGCGTCCAGGATGTCGCCGCGCACGGCGGGGTCGACCACCTGCTGGACGTGGTTGCCGGAGGCCTCCCGCTGGTACTCGGCGCCCTCGCGGATCTGGAGGTACCAGAGCCGGCCGCCGAGCGTGCCGAGGAGGGAGAGTACGAGAATCTGGATCACGACGAGCCGGATCTGGACCCGTGGGGTCCGACCGGTCTCGGGGATGTTGGTCACTGCGGCTGCCTCCCCCTCTCAGTGCACGGACGTCTGCGCGCGAAGCACGTGTGTGCGAACCTGCCGCACGCGTACGAATGATGAACGACCAGCCTGTGAGCCCGCGTTCCGCCCCTGCCGACCCGTTCGGGTGAACTCCCCGGCCCTCACAGCCGCTTGACCCCCTTGATGCGGCCCGCCCCCCGGGCGGAGCGGGAGCGGGCCTTGGTCTTCAGGGCGCCGAGGCCGCCGCGCTGGCCGCCGATGCGCAGGCCGGTGCCGGAGGAGAGCCAGCCGGAGGAGATGTCACCGGCCTTGGCCGCGGGCCCGGTCTCGGTGAGCGGGTCGTTGTCGGCGCGGCGCGCCAGCCACATGACGCCGGGCACCACGAACGGGGCGAGCAGCAGGTCGTACAGGGCTGCCGAGATCAGCAGGCTGGTCAGGCCGACGTGCCGGGCGGCGGTGTCGCCGACCAGGGCGCCCACGCCGGCGTACAGCAGGGTGGAGCCGACGGCGGCGGCGACCACGACCGCCATGGGGCCCGTCGCCGACTTCAGCCGGCCGTTCTCCGGCCGGATGAGCCCGGCGAAGTAGCCGGTGACGCACAGGACGAGGGCGTAGCGCCCGGCCGCGTGGTCGGCGGGCGGGGCCAGGTCGGCGAGCAGGCCGGCGCCGAAACCGACGAGGGCGCCGCCGACATGGCCGTACACCATGGCCAGGCCGAGGACGGTGAGCAGCAGCAGGTCGGGCACCGCGCCCGGCAGGTGCAGCCGGGCCAGGACGCTGACCTGGATCACCAGGGCCACGACGACCAGCGCACTGGAGAGCAGGATCCGGTTGACACGCATGGGATTCAGCTCCTACTGCTGCTCGTCGGTGCCGGAGGCGCCGGCCGAGGGGGTGACCGTGACGGTCACCGTCGGCGTGGGGACCGGCTTGGGCTTGGTCGGGAGCACGGTGTCCCTCGGGTCCTTCTCCGGGGCCCGCACGACCACGCCGACGACGTCGAGCTTGGTGAAGCTGACGTACGGGGTGACGTAGAGGGTGCGGGTGAGGCCGCCGCCGGAGGGGTCGACGCGGGAGACCACGCCGACCGGCACGCCGGGCACGAACGGCCGGTCGGCCTGGGAGCCGAAGGTGACGAGCCGGTCGCCCTTCTTCACCTCCGCCTTGCCGTTGAGCAGCTCGACCCGCAGCGGGCGGTCGCCCTGTCCGGAGGCGAAGCCGAGTTCGTCGTCGCCCTCCATGCGGGTGCCGACGGTGAAGTCGGGGTCGTTGGCGAGCAGCACGGTGGCGGTGCCGGGGCCGACGGTGGTGACGCGGCCGACGAGGCCGTCGCCGTTGAGCACGGTCATGTCCCGCTTGATGCCGTCGTCGGCGCCGGCGTCGATGGTGATGGTCCAGGAGAAGCCCTGGGCCGACCCTATGGCGATGACCTGGGCGCCCTTGATGCCGTACTGCCCCTTGCCGGCCACCTTCAGCAGCTTGTCGAGCTGCGCCAGGCGGCTGCGGTTGCGGTCGTCGCTGCCGAGCTTGGCCTTGAGGGCCGCGTTCTCCTTCTCCAGCGCGGCGAGCCGGTCGTGCCGGCTGCCCGAGTCGCGGATCGCGGAGACGGCGTTGCCGACCGGGTCGACCGCGGAGCTCAGCCCGTCCTCGACCGGGCCGAACGCCGCTGCCGCGGCGTGCCGGGCACCGTCGACCGGGGAGTTCCGGCCTCCGCGGATGTCCACCGTGATCAGCGCGAACGCGATGGCGATCAGCAGGACCAGGAGCAGCCGGCTCTCTTTCGTGTCCCTCACGTGCGGCGGCCGTGCCCTTCCTCTAAGTAGGAATTCGGGGGTCCCTGGAGAACGCGGAATGGTGCGGCGCACACCAAGAGGCCCATTCGGGGGAGCTTATGCCTCTATATCAACGATCCGCCGCACGAGAGGAGAACGTCTCGTACGGCGGAATCGAAGAGTTACGTCATCTGCGCGGCTGGGCGTCCAGCACCTGCTGCAACGCCTCGAACTCCTCGACGCATTTACCGGAGCCGAGCGCGACGCTGTCCAGCGGGTCCTCGGCGATGTGGATCGGCATGCCGGTCTCCCGCCGCAGCCGCTCGTCGAGGCCGCGCAGCAGGGCTCCGCCGCCGGTCAGAACGATTCCGCGGTCCATGATGTCGCCGGACAGCTCCGGCGGGCACTTGTCGAGGGTGGTCTTCACCGCGTCCACGATCGCGTTGACCGGCTCCTCGATCGCCTTGCGGACCTCGGCCGCCGAGATGACGACGGTCTTCGGCAGCCCGGACACCAGGTCCCGGCCGCGGACCTCGGTGTGCTCGTCGGTGTCGAGGTCGTACGCCGAACCGATCGTGATCTTGATCTGTTCGGCCGTGCGCTCGCCCAGCAGAAGGCTGTACTCCTTCTTGATGTACTGGATGATCGCGTTGTCCAGTTCGTCGCCGGCGACGCGGATGGACTGGGCGGTGACGATGCCGCCGAGGGAGATGACCGCGACCTCCGTGGTGCCGCCGCCGATGTCCACCACCATGTTGCCCGTGGCCTCGTGGACCGGCAGGCCGGAGCCGATGGCCGCGGCCATGGGCTCCTCGATGATGTGCACCTGGCGGGCGCCGGCCTGGGAGGACGCCTCGATGACCGCGCGGCGCTCGACGCCCGTGATACCCGAGGGCACACAGACGACGACCCGCGGCCGGGCCAGGTACCGCCGCTTGTGGATCTTCAGGATGAAGTAGCGGAGCATCCGCTCGGTGATCTCGAAGTCGGCGATCACGCCGTCCTTCAGCGGGCGGACGGCCACGATGTTGCCCGGCGTCCGGCCGATCATCTTCTTCGCTTCGGCGCCGACCGCGAGGATCCCACCCGTGTTGGTGTTGATCGCCACGACGGACGGCTCGTTCAGGACGATTCCGCGACCCCTGACGTACACCAGCGTGTTGGCGGTCCCGAGGTCGACAGCCATGTCACGGCCGATGAACGACATTGAGTTCCCCATCCGGATTCATCTGGCTTTCCTGAGTATGTGAGGGCATATCAGGTCGGCGAGGCGGGTGCTGTGACGTGAAGGCTTCCATCGTAAACGCGCCTGCACGAACACTGCGCGAGGGTCTCCGCCATTGTCACCAGATGGCGTGCCGCCCCGCTTGTGGAGACGGGCGTTCGGGGACGCTCGTTCCCTCGATCGCCGGTACTCGTGCCGGAGATGTCCGGACCCTACGCGCGGCCCGGGAAGAAGATCTTCACCTCGCGCTCGGCGGACTCCTCGGAGTCGGAGGCGTGGATCAGGTTCTCGCGCACGATCACACCGTAGTCGCCGCGGATCGAACCCGGCGCGGCGGCGATCGGGTCGGTCGGGCCGGCCAGCTGGCGCACGCCCTCGATGACCCGCTCGCCCTCCACGATCAGCGCGACGACGGGACCCGAGGACATGAACTCGACCAGCGGCTCGTAGAACGGCTTGCCGACGTGCTCGGCGTAGTGCTGCTCCAGCGTGGCCCGCTCCAGGGTGCGCAGCTCCAGCGCGGTGACCTGCCAGCCCGCCTTGCGCTCGATGCGGCTGATGATCTCGCCGGTCAGGCCACGACGGACGGCGTCGGGCTTGAGAAGGACGAGGGTGCGCTGGCTCACGGGAGGCTCCTTACGCGACGTGCGGGGTGCGGTGGCACGAGGTTACAGGGCGTGTCGGGGCACCTGTCACGCAGCGTCAGGCGTGGAGGTGGACGACTGGGCCCGGGCCGCGAATCTCGCCTTCGCCTCGTCCACCTTCCTCCCGAAGTGCACCGATGCCCACCACAGGGCGGCGAACACCGCGCCCATGAAATACATGGTCGGGACGAAGACCCCGGAGGCGATCAGGGCGAGCTGCAGGGCCCAGCCGAGGGCCACCCCGCCGGGGCGGGTGACCATGCCGCACAGCAGCACGCACAACAGCATGGCGATACCGCTGACCAGCCACACCGTCGAGGTGGACAGGTCCGGGTCCTTCATGGCGACGAGGCCGGCGAAGCCGATGACGAAGAACTCGCCGATCAGGGTCGATGCACAGAGCGTACGCATGTCGGAAGTCTCAGCCCTTCCCGAGCAGCAGCCGGGCCTCGCCGACCGTGATGACGGATCCGGTGACCAGCACACCGCCGCCGGCGAACTCGCCCTCCTCCTCGGCCAGCGTGATCGCGGCCTCCAGGGCGTCCGGCAGCCGCGGCTCGACCTGCACCCGCTCGTCGCCGAACACCTCGACGGCGATCGCGGCCAGCTCGTCCGCGTCCATGGCCCGGTGGCTGGAGTTCTGGGTGACGACGACCTCGGCGAAGATCGGCTCGAAGGCCTCCAGCAGCCCCCGTACGTTCTTGTCGCCGCTCGCGCCGACGACACCCACCAGGCGGGTGAAGTCGAACGCCTCGCGCACGGCCTCGGCGGCGGCCTCGGCACCCGCGGGGTTGTGCGCGGCGTCCAGCACGACCGTCGGGGAGCGCCGTACGACCTCCAGGCGGCCCGGGGAGGAGACGGCCGCGAACGCCTTGCGGACGGTGTCGATGTCCAGCGGCTCCGCGCGCTGCGCGCCGACGCCGAAGAACGCCTCCACGGCGGCCAGGGCGACGGCCGCGTTGTGGGCCTGGTGGGCGCCGTGCAGCGGGAGGTACAGCTCCGGGTACTCACCGCCCAGGCCGCGCAGGGTGAGCAGCTGTCCGCCGACGGCGACCTGCCGGGCGACGACGCCGAACTCCAGCCCCTCGCGGGCGACCGTGGCGTCCACCTCCACGGCCTTCTTCAGCAGCACCTGCGCCGCGTCCACCGGCTGCTGGGCCAGGATGACGGTGGCGCCCTGCTTGATGATGCCGCTCTTCTCGCCGGCGATCGCCGCGGTCGTCTCACCGAGCCGGTCGGTGTGGTCGAGGCCGATGGGGGTCACGACGGCGACGTCGCCGTCGATCACGTTGGTGGCGTCCCAGGAGCCGCCCATGCCGACCTCGACGACGGCGACGTCGACGGGCGCGTCCGCGAAGGCGGCGTACGCCATTCCGGTGAGGACCTCGAAGAAGGACAGCCGGTACTCCTGCGCGGAGTCGACCATCTCGACGTACGGCTTGATGTCGAGGTAGGTCTCGATGAACCGCTCGGCGGAGACCGGGGCTCCGTCCAGGCTGATCCGCTCGGTGACCGACTGCACGTGCGGGCTGGTGTAGCGGCCGGTGCGCAGCTCGAAGGCGCCGAGCAGCGCCTCGATCATGCGGGCGGTGGAGGTCTTGCCGTTCGTGCCCGTGATGTGGATGGAGGGGTACGAGCGCTGGGGATCGCCCAGGACGTCCATCAGGGCGGCGATCCGGGCGACCGAGGGCTCCAGCTTGGTCTCGCCCCAGCGGGTGGCCAGCTCCGCCTCGACGTCACGCAGCGCCTTGTCGACCGCGGGGTCCTCCGGGCGCGTGGGTACGTCGGCCTGCGGCGTGCCTCCCTGCGTGCGCAGGGTGCGGCTGCCGGCCTCGATGACCGCGAGGTCGGGGTCGCGGTCGGTCTCGGCCTCGACGATCTCCTCGAAGGCGTCGAGGGGGTCGGGCTGGTCGTTTTCGTGCGGGACGTCGCTCACGAGGCCAGTCTACGGAGCCGGGAGAGGCTGCGCGGCGCCGGTATGGGGCGGCTTGTCCAGCCGACCGGCCGCGGGTGCGTCGTGGCTGGTCCCGCGGTACCCCGCGCCCCCGGACGAGCGAGGGCCCCGGCACCTTTCCGGTGCCGGGGCCCCAGCTGCGCGCCGGACGGTCACACCGCCCGGGTCGCGTCGGTCCCTCAGGCCGCCGGGAGCCTGTCGAGCTGGGCCTGGAGGCGGGCGATGTCCTCGTCGGCCTTGGCGAGGCGGGTGCGGATCTTTTCCACCACGTTGTCCGGGGCCTTCGCCAGGAACGCCTCGTTGCCGAGCTTGGCCGTGGCCTGGGCCTTCTCCTTCTCGGCCGCCGCCAGGTCCTTCGCCAGGCGCTTGCGCTCCGCGGCGACGTCGATCGTGCCGGAGAGGTCCAGGGCGACCTCGGCGCCGGCGACCGGCAGGGTGGCCGTGGCCGTGAAGGACTCGCCCTCCGGCTGCAGGCGCAGCAGCTGGCGGATGGCGGCCTCGTGCGGGGCGAGGGCCGTACCGTCCAGGGCCAGCCGGGCCGGGACCCGCTGGCCGGGCTGGAGGCCCTGGTCGGCGCGGAAGCGGCGGACCTCGGTGATGACCGACTGGAGGGTGGAGATCTCCTGCTCGGCCGCCGGGTCGCGGAAGCCGCTGTCGGTGGGCCACTCGGCGATCACCACCGACTCACCGCCCGTCAGCGTCGTCCAGAGGGTCTCCGTGACGAACGGGACGACCGGGTGCAGCAGCTTCAGGGTGACGTCCAGGACCTCGCCCAGGACCCGCTTGGAGACCTCGGCCGGCTCGCCGCCCGCCTGGAAGACCGTCTTGGACAGCTCGACGTACCAGTCGAAGACCTCGTCCCACGCGAAGTGGAAGAGGGTGTCGGAGAGCTTCGCGAACTGGTAGTCGTCGTAGTAGGCGTCGACCTCGGCGATGACGGAGTTCAGGCGGGAGAGGATCCAGCGGTCCGTGGCCGACATGGCCGACGCGTCCGGCAGGGGCCCGTCCACCGTCGCGCCGTTCATCAGCGCGAAGCGGGTCGCGTTCCAGATCTTGTTGGCGAAGTTGCGGGAGCCCTGGACCCAGTCCTCGCCGATCGGCACGTCGACGCCCGGGTTGGCGCCGCGGGCCAGGGTGAAGCGCAGGGCGTCGGAGCCGTACTTGTCCATCCAGTCCAGCGGGTTGACCGCGTTGCCGAAGGACTTCGACATCTTCTTGCCGAACTGGTCGCGGACCATGCCGTGCAGGGCGATGGTGTGGAACGGCGGGGTGCCGTCCATCGCGTACAGGCCGAACATCATCATCCGGGCGACCCAGAAGAAGAGGATGTCGTAGCCGGTGACCAGGACGGAGTTCGGGTAGAACTTCGCGAGCGACTCGGTCTGTTCGGGCCAGCCGAGGGTGGAGAACGGCCACAGGCCGGAGGAGAACCAGGTGTCGAGGACGTCCGTGTCCTGGTGCCAGCCCTCGCCGGTGGGGGCCTCGTCGTCGGGGCCGACGCAGACGACCTCGCCGTTCGGGCCGTACCAGACGGGGATGCGGTGGCCCCACCACAACTGCCGCGAGATGCACCAGTCGTGCAGGTTGTCGACCCAGTCGAAGTACCGCTTCTCCATCTCCTGCGGGTGGATCTTGACGCGGCCGTCGCGGACGGCGTCGCCCGCCGCCTTCGCGAGCGGGCCGACCTTGACCCACCACTGCATGGACAGGCGCGGCTCGATGGTGGTCTTGCAGCGCGAGCAGTGGCCGACGGAGTGGACGTAGGGCCGCTTCTCGGCGACGATGCGGCCCTCGGCGCGCAGCGCGGCGACGATGGCCGAGCGGGCCTCCAGGCGGTCCATGCCCTGGAAGGGGCCGTGGACGGTGATGACGGCGTGCTCGTCCATCACGGTGATGGCCGGCAGGTCGTGGCGCTGGCCGATCTCGAAGTCGTTCGGGTCGTGGGCCGGGGTGACCTTGACGGCGCCGGTGCCGAACTCGGGGTCGACGTGCTCGTCGGCGACGACCGGGATGGAGCGGTCGGTCAGCGGCAGCCGGATGAGCTTGCCGACGAGGTGCTTGTACCGCTCGTCCCCGGGGTGGACGGCGACGGCGGTGTCGCCGAGCATCGTCTCGGCACGGGTGGTGGCGACGACGATGGTGTCGTCCCCCTCGCCGTACTTCATGGAGACCAGTTCGCCGTCGTCGTCCTGGTACTCGACCTCGATGTCGGAGATCGCCGTCAGACAGCGCGGGCACCAGTTGATGATGCGCTCGGCGCGGTAGATCAGCTCGTCGTCGTAGAGCTTCTTGAAGATGGTCTGGACGGCCTGGGACAGGCCCTCGTCCATCGTGAAGCGCTCCCGGGACCAGGCGACGCCGTCGCCGAGGCGGCGCATCTGCCCGGAGATCTGTCCGCCGGACTCGCCCTTCCACTGCCAGACGCGCTCGACGAACGCCTCGCGGCCGAGGTCGTGCCGGGACTTGCCCTCCTTGCCCAGCTCGCGCTCGACGACGTTCTGCGTGGCGATGCCGGCGTGGTCCATGCCGGGCTGCCACAGCGTCTCGTGGCCCTGCATGCGCTTGCGGCGGGTGAGGGCGTCGATGAGCGTGTGCTCGAAGGCGTGGCCCAGGTGCAGGCTGCCCGTGACGTTCGGGGGCGGGATGACGACGGTGTACGGCGGCTTCTCGCTCTTGGCGTCCGCCTCGAAGTAACCGCGCTCTACCCAGCGCTCGTACAGCGGCCCCTCTACATCGGCCGGCGCGTACTGGGTCGGCAGTTCGGAGTCGGGCGCGGGTGGCTGCTGCTGAGCGTTCTCGGTCACGGGGCTCAGTTTAGAGGTGTCACGGGGCGGTCCCGAAACGCGTTTGTTCTGTAACGGTGGCGCCCCCGGTGCCGTGCGTCCTGCGGGCCTGAGCCAGGATGACAGGAACACATAAGCTTCTGGAGGGGAACCCAGGAATGAGTCACAACCAGCCGGGCCCGTACGGCCAGCAGCCCCAGCAGCCGGGCCCGTACGGCCAGCCGGGGCAGCCGGGCCCGTACGGCCAGCCGGGGCAGCCTGGGCCCTACGGTCAGCCGCCGCAGCCGCAGGCGCCGCAGCCCGGTTACGGCTACCCCCAGCAGGCTCCCCCGCCCCCGCCGCAGCCCGGGTACGGCTACCCCCAGCAGGGCGTACCGCAGCAGCCCGCGCCGTACGGCCAGCAGCCCGCGCCGTACGGGCAGCAGCCGAACCCCTACGGGCAGCAGCAGCCGTTCGGCATGCCCCAGCCGCCGCAGCCGGCCGGCGGCAAGAAGAAGACGGGTCTGATCATCGGTGCGGTGGCCGTGGTCGCCGCGCTGGCCGTGGGCGCGTACTTCGTGCTCGCCGGCAGCGGCGGCGTGGCGGACGACGGCCCGCACAAGCTGACGACTCCGGAGACGGTGCTGTCGGAGTACAAGAAGTCCGACGGCAAGAGCGGCACCATGTCGGAGAGCGACATGAAGGACGCCGAGAAGTGGGGGGTCCACGACCCCAAGGACGTCAGCGCCTCCTACGAGGCCGGGGACAAGGACAACCCGCTCAGCAAGAAGGAGATCAAGTTCGCCGGGGTCTACGGCACGATCGACGACCCCGAGAAGACCGTCGACGCGATGTTCGCGTACTTCAAGTCCCAGTCGGAGAAGGACGTCGTCCTGAAGGGCGAGCCGAAGGAGTACAAGCCGGCCTCGCTGAAGGGCGCGGTGCTCAAGTGCCAGCAGGCTTCGGCGCCCACCGGCGCGAGCACCGGCGGCCCGAAGGACGTGACGCTCTCGATCTGCATCTGGGGCGACCACAGCACCCTCGGCTTCGTCATGCCGATGGTCTACGCCGACCTCGCGGCGGGCCGGAGCAGTGACCCGGCGGCCGACGCCGAACTGGCCGCCAAGCTCCGCAACGAGGTCCGCGTCAAGATCTGACGTCCTCGCACACGCGGAAGGGCCCCGGCCGGTCGGCCGGGGCCCTTCCGCGTGTGCCGGTCGGTCACGCCGTCTTCTGCTCCCCCGAGCCCCGCCCGCGGGCGTCCCGGGGGATGAGGGTCGGGTTGACGTTGGACAGGACCACGTCGGCGGTGATGACGACGCGGGCGACGTCCTTGCGGGACGGGACCTCGTACATCACGCCCTGGAGGACTTCCTCCATGATGGCGCGCAGGCCACGGGCGCCGGTCTGGCGGAGGATGGCCTGGTCGGCGATGGCCTCCAGCGCCTCGCGCTCGAAGTCCAGCTCCACGCCGTCGAGTTCGAACAGGCGCTGGTACTGCTTGACCAGCGCGTTGCGGGGCTCGACCAGGATCTTCAGGAGCGCCTCGCGGTCCAGGTTGTGGACCGAGGTGATGACGGGGAGGCGGCCGATGAACTCGGGGATCATGCCGAACTTGACCAGGTCCTCCGGCATGACGTCCTCGAAGACGTCCTTGGCCTCCAGCTCGCGCTTCGACAGGATCGTCGCGCCGAAGCCGATGCCCTTGGCGCCGGCCCGGGACTCGATGATCTTCTCCAGGCCCGCGAAGGCACCACCCACGATGAACAGGACGTTCGTCGTGTCGATCTGGATGAACTCCTGGTGGGGGTGCTTACGGCCGCCCTGGGGCGGGACGGAGGCCGTGGTGCCCTCCAGGATCTTCAGCAGTGCCTGCTGGACGCCCTCACCGGAGACGTCACGGGTGATCGACGGGTTCTCGCTCTTACGGGCGACCTTGTCGATCTCGTCGATGTAGATGATGCCCGTCTCGGCCTTCTTGACGTCGTAGTCGGCCGCCTGGATGAGCTTCAGGAGGATGTTCTCGACGTCCTCGCCCACGTACCCCGCCTCGGTGAGCGCCGTGGCGTCGGCGATCGCGAAGGGGACGTTGAGCATGCGCGCCAGCGTCTGTGCGAGGAGGGTCTTGCCCGAGCCCGTGGGGCCGAGCAGGAGGATGTTGGACTTCGCCAGCTCGATGGCGTCGTCGCGGCCGCTCGCGCCGCCGTTCTCCCCGGCCTGGACCCGCTTGTAGTGGTTGTACACCGCGACGGACAGGGCCTTCTTGGCGGCCTCCTGGCCGACCACGTACCCCTCGAGGAACTCGTAGATCTCGCGGGGCTTGGGCAGTTCCTCCCAGCGGACCTCGCTGGTCTCCGCCAGCTCTTCCTCGATGATCTCGTTGCAGAGATCGATGCACTCGTCGCAGATGTACACACCGGGCCCTGCGATGAGCTTCTTGACCTGCTTCTGGCTCTTGCCACAGAACGAGCACTTGAGCAGATCGCCGCCGTCACCGATGCGTGCCACGGTGTGCTTCCCCTTCGCCTGGGAGACGCCTGGACGTTACGAGTCCAGCGGCTCCTGGTGCTGCCTTATGTCCGACGGTACCTTGCCGGACCCGGTGTTCGGGCCCCCCTTGGCAGGGTTCACTTTGACGTGCACCGAGCCAAGGGGGGCCGGACGTGCGTGGATCCGCCTCAGCGGACCGCGCTGTTGTTCAGCTTGCGGGTGGAGATGATCTGGTCGACGAGGCCGTACTCCAGCGCCTCCTCGGCCGTGAGGATCTTGTCGCGCTCGATGTCCTCGCGGATCTTCTCGATCGGCTGGTTCGAGTGCTTCGCCAGCATGTCCTCCAGCTGCTCACGCATCCGGGTGAACTCGTTGGCGATGATCTCCAGGTCGGAGAGCTGGCCGCGGCCGGTGGAGCCGGCCGGCTGGTGGATCAGCACGCGCGAGTTCGGCAGCGCCATGCGCTTGCCGGGCGTACCGGCGGCGAGCAGGATGGCCGCGGCGGAGGCCGCCTGGCCCATGCAGACCGTCTGGATGTCGGGCTTCACGAACTGCATCGTGTCGTAGATCGCCGTCAGGGCGGTCATGTCGCCACCGGGGCTGTTGATGTAGATCGAGATGTCCCGGTCCGGGTCCATCGACTCCAGGCACAGCAGCTGCGCCATGACGTCGTTGGCGGAGGCGTCGTCGATCTGGACGCCCAGGAAGATCACGCGCTCCTCGAAGAGCTTCGCGTACGGGTCGTACTCGCGGATGCCCTGGGAGGTGCGCTCGACGAAGCGCGGGATCACGTAGCGGCTGTCGGGGCGGGGCCCTTCGTACATGCCGCTGGCGGCGCCGGGGAAGTTGCTCATGGGGTGTTCACCGTCCTGGTGGCGTTCTGGGGGCTTCGGTCTCGGCGGTGCGTGGCGTGGCCTGGCCGGTCAGGCACCGGTGCCGCCGCCTCCCGGGACACCCGAGGCGTGCGTGATGATCTCGTCGATGAGACCGTACTCCTTGGCCTCTGCCGGGGTGAACCAGCGGTCGCGGTCGCCGTCGCGCACGATCGTCTCGACGGACTGGCCGGAGTGCAGCGCGGTCAGCTCGGACATCGTCTTCTTGGTGCGCAGCAGGTACTGGGCCTGGATCTTGATGTCCGAGACCGTACCGCCCAGGCCAGCGGAGCCCTGGTGCATCATGATGTCCGTGTGCGGCAGGGCGAAGCGCTTGCCGGCGGTGCCGCCGGTGAGCAGGAACTGCCCCATCGAGGCGGCCATGCCCATGCCGATCGTGACCACGTCGTTCGGGATGTACTGCATGGTGTCGTAGATCGCCATGCCGGCCGTCACCGAGCCGCCGGGGCTGTTGATGTAGAGGTAGATGTCCTTGTCGGGGTCGGCCGCAAGGAGCAGCAGCTGTGCGGTGATCTTGTTGGCGATGTCGTCGTCAACCTGCTGGCCGAGGAAGATGATCCGCTCGCCGAGCAGCCGGTTGTAGACCTGGTCGCCGAGGCCACCACCGATGGAAGGCTCGCCGGCGGCGGAGGGCATCAGATTCGTCACGTATCCACCTGCTCGTCTTACGACGGCGCCGGGCCGTCTCACGTCGTCCTGCCGGGGGCTTGGCGGGGGTTTCAGGAGACTCCCCTGCCCCCGTATTCATGGACCCTAACGCTCAGGCCCCTCCGGGGAATCCCGGAGATGGGAGTGTTCGCCGGGGGCGTAGCGCTCACGCGGGGCAGCGGTGCGTCACCGAGGTCCCGTGCCCGTCGCCCCGGCGGTCCCGGCCCGGGGTGACGAAGGGGCCCCCGGAGGGCGCCGTAGGGCGCCCTAGGGCGCCGGGGAGGGTGCCGGCGGTTGCCGCCGGGGTGACGAACGGGCCCCGGGGAGAGTCCCCAGGGCCCGTCGTGTGCGCTTCACAGGCGCCGTGGGGCCGCTCAGCCCTCGGCGTTCTCCTCGGAGGTCTCCGACGCCTCGGCGGCCTCGGTCTCCTCCTCGTCGTCCAGGTCGACGACCTCGCCGTTGGTGTCCTTCACCGTGGCGGCCTCGACCACGACGGCCAGGGCCTTGCCGCGGGCCACCTCGCCGACCAGGAGCGGAACCTGGCCGCCCTCGACGACGGCCTGGGCGAACTGGTCGGGGGACATGCCGGAGGAGGCCGCACGCCGCATGAGGTGCTCGGTGAGCTCCTCCTGGTTGACGTTCAGCTGCTCCTTCTTGACCAGCTCGTCCAGGACGAACTGGGTCTTGATGCCCTTGACCGCGGCCTCGCGGGTCTCGGTCTCGAACTCCTCGGCGGTCTTGCCCTGGATCTCCAGGTACTTGTCGAGGGTGAGGCCCATCTGGCCGAGCTGGTGGTGCTCCAGGTTGTGCTTGCGGGTGTTGACCTCGTCCTCGAGGAGCTTCTCGGGGACGGGGACCTCCACCAGCTCCAGCAGCTTCTCCAGGACGCGCTCCTGGGCCTGCGTGGCCTGGTCGAACTGCTTCATGTTGGCCAGGCGCTTGCGGCTGTCGGCCTTCAGCTCGTCCAGCGTGTCGAACTCGGAGGCGAGCTGCGCGAAGTCGTCGTCCAGCTCGGGCAGTTCACGGGCGGCGACCTGGGTGACCTTGACGGTGACCTCGGCCTCCTTGCCCGCGGCGGAGCCGCCCTTCAGCTCGGAGGTGAAGGTGGCCTCCTCGCCGGCGGACTTGCCCTTGACGGCGTCGTCGATGCCGTCCAGCAGCTCGCCGGAGCCGATGGTGTAGGAGACGCCGTTGGCGATGCCGTCCTCCAGCACCTCGCCGTCGACCTTGGCCTCCAGGTCGATGGTGACGACGTCGCCGTCCTCGGCGGCACGCTCGACCGGGGAGGTGGAGGCGAAGCGCTCACGGAGCTGCTCGACCGACTTGTCGATGTCCTCGTCGGTCACCTCGACGGCGTCGACCTCGACCTCGATACCGGAGTAGTCCGGGATCTCCACGGCCGGGCGGACGTCGACCTCGGCGGTGAAGTTCAGCGTCTCGCCGTCCTTCAGCTCGGTGATGTCGACCTCGGGCTGGCCCAGCGGGCTCAGCTCGGCCTCGTTGACCGCCTCGGTGTAGAACTTCGGGAGCGCGTCGTTGACGGCCTCCTCCAGCACCGCACCGCGGCCGAACCGCTGGTCGATGACCCGGGCCGGGATCTTGCCCTTACGGAAGCCCTTCACCGTGACCTGCTGGTTGATCTTCTTGTACGCCGCGTCGAGGCTGTCCTTGAGCTCCTCGAAGGGCACCTCGACAGTGAGCCGAACCCGGGTCGGGTTCAGGGTCTCCACGGCGCTCTTCACGGTTCGGTCTCCTTGTGGCTGACTTCTTGGGTTCTGCCGGAGCCAGACTGGTCCGGCGGATTTCGCCGCCCGGAGGAGTTCGTAGGCCGAGTGGGCCGGGACACACGGGCGCGCAGCTTGCATAGTAACCGCAGCGGGTCAGCGCCCCAAAAGGCGATCATCACGGCGTCAGGTGCCGGTGGTCGGGGTGGCGGGATTTGAACCCACGGCCTTCCGCTCCCAAAGCGGACGCGCTACCAAGCTGCGCCACACCCCGTCTGGTGCGACACGTAGGGTACATGCCCCGGCTGTTTCCGTCGGTCGTATTCCCGGGGGCGGCACGCCCGGATCGCCCGCCGCCGAACCCGTTGGCCTCGGCGGCGGGCGACCCGCTACGATGCCTTCAGTGCCGCGGTCACCGACCTGCGGCGCAGTGTTGCGGGCGTAGCTCAATGGTAGAGCCCTAGTCTTCCAAACTAGCTACGCGGGTTCGATTCCCGTCGCCCGCTCTGTGCGCCGAAGGCCCAGGCGAGAGGTTGATTTCCTCTCCCTGGGCCTTCAGTCATTCCGGGGACCGCTCAGTCGTCCGTGTCCCCCGCGTGCCCCTTCGGCCGGCGACGCCGCTTCAGAGCGTTCACGATCACCCCGTCCACCGCGTCGGCGATCTCCCGTTCACGGCTGCCGGAGGTGTGCTGCCGAAGATCATGAAAGCGCAGGCCCTTGATGCCGACCTCGGCGCAGGCCTTGTGCCACAGCCGTTGAAGTGGTTCCGGCGAGGTGTGGCGCCCTTCTCTCCGACGAAGACGCGGCCGTCAGCGCCGGGCTCGGCAAACTGCTTCATATGGGCGGCCACCGCGGGCAGGATCGAGCGCGGAAAGGCCACCGACCGCTTGCCCGACCTCGCTCTTGGGCGCCTTGTAGATCCGCCCGCCGTTGTTCAGCTCGGAGACCGAGCCGCGCACCCGGATCATGCCTGCCTCCAGGTCGACGTGGCGTCGGCGCAGTGCGACCAGTTCGCCCCACCGCAGGGCGCAGAACGCACCGAGCAGCACCAGGGCGCGGTGGCGCGGCTGTGAGGCGTCGGCGATGGCGAAGACGTCCAGGACGGAGGCGGTGGGCCGCTCCGGGGTAGACACCGCCTTCTGCGTCAGGCCTGCTCGCTGGGCGATCTCACGGCGCAGCTAGATCGTGAAGTACCGCCACAGTTCCGAGGCGTGGTTGTTCCACAGCACGGCGCCCGCGTAGTCGTACGTCTCGGGATCCAGCGGGGTGCCGAGTTCGGGTGCGTCCTCGGCGTGGCGGGTGCCGCAGCGGCAGGGCCGGTTGCCGGGCCGGTTGTGGATGGGGCCGAACGAGGGCGCGGTGAGGGTGGCGAAGACGCGGGGGTGATCCCGGATCGTGTGCGGGGTGCCCTTGTCGGGGTCGCCGACGAGGCCGGCTCGGATGAGGTGGTAAGTGTCGCCGGCGTAGGTCAAGGTCGTTCGTACAGTGGCGCGCTCCACCTTGACGCCCCTGAACCACACCCGCTCCACGGTGTGTGGGTCGACGGCGGACGGGATGGAAGGTGGGGTGAGTGGTGGATAGAGGTAGGGGTAGGGCGCGGCTTGCCGAGTGCGTTCGGGCAAGTGATCTTGGCCGGATGCCAGGCGATATTGACCGGCGCGGTCGAACGCCTGTCGGTACGGTCAGCCCATGGACGACCTGCCCGAGAGCGTGGACCGCCACATCCTGGACCATCGGATCATCCTGGCCCTCAAGGCGATCATGGACGCATCCGGCTGCACGCTCCACGAAGCGATCGACCTCTTCGGGGTCCGCTACGAGCAGCTCCGCCGCGACCGGCCGGACGACTTCCAGGTGAGCCGCGAGGAGTATGGACGCAACGTCTACACCTGACCTGCGGTCTCCCCGCCGGTCAAACTCACCTGGCAAACGGTCAAGATCACCTGCGAGAGGACACCGACGCCGCAGAACGGCGCCTACCGGCCACGCAGGGGTTCGAGGGCGCGAGATGCGGCGCCTGCGGTGCGAGACCGGGAGAAGGGCACACGTGCCCCCCACGTGCCCGATCGGGCAGCACCCATTGGGGAACAACAGGGAACCTCGGCGCGGACGCTGGAAACCGCGAGATCAGCCCCTTGCCAGGTCAGCGCCCATCCGCATACGCGATCTTCCAAACCAGCTACGCGGGTTCGATTCCCGTCGCCCGCTCTCGACGACTCAGGGCCAGGCCAGAGGATCATTCCTCCGCCTGGTCCTGAGTGTTTCCCGGGACGTGATCAGGTTCTCGTGCCCCCTGTGTGCCTCCGGGTGCCGCCGAGTGCAGCCGCTCCAGGCGGAGGGGGCACCGCCCGCCGACCGCGAGGGCACGTCCCCGCCCCACCCGCAGAAGCCGCAGCGCCGTCCAGCCGGCCCGTGCCACCACAGGCGCACCCGGCAGGCTCAGGGAGGGCCGCACATCCGGCGGTGCGGCGCCCCTGGACGGGCACCGGGTCGTGCCCCACTTTGCGCGCTACGCTGCCGCCCGGGGGTGTCCATGAGTGACCGAGACCTCACCGAGTACGAGCGGATGTGGACCACCGAACGGGATCAGTGGGCACTCTTCCGAAGCGACGCCGGCTACCTGCCCATCCTCAGAGGTGATCCGCCGATGGCCGAGGTCATCTGTGATGAAGAGCTGGCAGACCTTGTGGCCGCAAGGATGCTTGCCGCAGGTGTGGCAGTCGTAACCGACCCCAGGGAGTGTCAAGCCACTGGCTGAGGTCTGAGAGCAGGGGCAGGGCGGGCGAGCCGGGGGTGTGATCGTCGGCTTCCCCGGGCGAGCCGGGGGTGTGATCGCCGGCTTACCCGGGCGCCGGTCTGATCATCGGCTCCCCCGGAGCTCAGACCGGCTCCCCCGGGTGCTCAGAACCTGATCGAGTTGATCGAGTCCGCTATCGAGTTCAGAAAGCGGCTGATCGACGGCGCCATGCCCGTCGAGGCGAGGAAGAAACCGAAGAGGATCGCGACGATGGCGGGGCCGGCCTTGATGTTCCCCCCTCGGATCAGCACCACCAGGATGATCGCCAACAGCAGCACCACAGACAGTGAAATGGCCACAACTGATCACACCCTCGGTCGGTCCGCTCTCCCGGCCCGGAGGTACGGTCCGCGCACCCCCGCCAGAACCATCGTGCCACCAACCCGGCCCTGGTATGCGGCCCATGACGGAACGTCGGGCTGGAACCCGGCGCGGGCGATCTTCCGCACAGTAATTCGAGTGGGCACCCACACGCGACTCACCGATTAATTACGCCACTCCGTTTCCGTGTCCACACAACTTGCGCGTAGGTAATTCGAATTGACAGCACAGGGGTGACGTATGCCCCAATTAGTCTGGATGAATCGGGACATCAAGGGTGAACTGGCGACCCGCCCGTGCGCACCATCACATGAACTGAAGAGGCTGGTTCGGTAAATCGGGGGGTATCCGAACGCGATAACCAGGAATGAATCGCGGGAGTTTTACGAAATCCCGCGGGCGACGCTAGGGTGCCTGAGATGTTTGACGCCGCCTCGTCCCCCGGCCAGAACCGCAGGCCGCTCCCCCCGGCACAGTCGCCCGCGGACGGAGTACCCGGTCCGCGTACCCCGACGAGTACGCAGGAGCGGCCGGGGCCGCGAACGGCACCGGACAGACCCGCCGGACAGCGCGACGCGTTCTTCGACAACGCCAAGTACCTGGCGATCGCACTCGTCGCCATGGGGCACTCGTGGGAGCCGCTGAAGGGTGACAGCCGCGTCCTGGAGGCCGCGTACACCGTCGTGTACTCCTTCCACATGCCGGCGTTCATCATCATCTCCGGTTTCTTCTCGCGCAGTTTCGACATGCGCCCGGACCGGCTGAAGCGGCTGATCACCGGGGTCGCCGTGCCGTACGTGCTGTTCGAGACGGCGTACCCGCTCTTCAAGAACCTCGTCACCGGCTCCCACGAGGACATCACCCTCCTCGATCCCTGGTATCTGACCTGGTTCCTGGTCGCCCTGTTCGTCTGGCGGTTGACCACGCCCGTCTGGAAGCTGCTGCGCCGGCCGCTGCCGGTGGCCCTCGGCATCGCCATGCTGGCGACCGTCAGCCCGGGCATCGGTGACGACCTCGATCTCCAGCGCGTGCTGCAGTTCCTGCCGTACTTCGTGCTGGGCCTGTGCATGAAGCCCGAGCACTTCCAACTGGTGCGCAGGCGCTGGGTGCGGATCGCCTCGGTGCCGGTGTTCGCGCTGGCGCTGGCGATCGGCTGGTGGGCGGTGCCGCGCATGACCACCGCGTGGTTCTACCACCGCGACGCGGCGCAGGAGCTGGGCGCGCCCTGGTGGTACGGCCCGGTGATGACGCTGGCCATGATGGGCTGCTCACTGGTGCTGACGGCCTGCTTCTACTCCTGGGTACCGCGCCGCAGCACGTGGTTCACGGCCCTCGGCGCGGGCACGCTCTACGGCTACCTCCTGCACGGCTTCCTGGTGAAGTTCGCCGACTACCGCGGCTGGTTCGACCACGCCTGGCTGCACCGTCCGCTCGGCGAGATCCTGGTGACCCTGCTCGCCGCGACCGCCGTCACGGTGCTGTGCACCCGGCCGGTGCAGCGCGTCTTCCGCTTCGCGATGGAGCCGCGTATGCAGTGGGCGTTCAAGCAGGACGCGGCCGAGCTGGCCCGCGGGCGGCAGCGGCAGCAGCGGGGCCGGGAGCGGGAGCGAGAGCGGGAGATGGAGCACGAGAAGGTCGGCGCCTAGTCCGCAGTTCCGGCTCAGGGTGCGGGTCGAGTCCCGGGTCCGGTTCCGGTCTCGGCCCCGGGTCCGGTTCCGGTCTCGGTCCCGGGTCCGGTCTCAGTCCAGAGGCCGGCGTGCCTGTCGGTTCGGGGCTCAGGCCGGTTCGGGGCTCAGGCCGGTTCGGGGGTCAGGCCCAGGAGTGCACGCATCCGTGCGTACTTCTCGGTCAGGCGGTCCCGGGTCGGCTCGTCGAGCACCGCGAGGCGCCGCGGGTCGGCGTTGTGCGCCAGATCGGCCTCTTTCACCAGCAGGGCGCCGGGCGTGGTGAGGATCCGGGCGGCGTACGCCTCCGGGGGCTCCCCGGGCCGCTTGGTGAGGGCCCGCACGACGGCCTTGGTGCGCTCGGACAGGGCGGCCGTGGCCAGCCACTCCTCGCTCAGTGCGGCGTCCTCCACGGAGTCGTGCAGCCAGGCCGCCGCGATCTGCTCCGGATCGCCGCCGCGGGCGCGGACGCCCTCGGCCACGGCCGCGAGGTGTTCGGCGTAGGGCCGTCCGGCCTTGTCGGTCTGCCCGTCGTGGGCGCCGCGGGCGAGGGCCTCGACCTCGGCGAGGGTGAGATGGGTCATGCCCCGAGTGTCTCGTGCGCGGGATGTCCGGGGTCGCCGGGGGACCGTCCACGGACCGCCCGTGCCGTCCCCGGCCGTCTCCCGTGGGGGCGTGCGCCGCGGAGGGGCGCACCTGGCTCCGGGCCCGCTCGTCCCGCCACTCACCGCGCCACGGCCGCCTACGCGAGTGCTCCGGCCTCACCGCTCACCGCGCCACGGCCGCCTCGCGAGTGCTCCGGCCTCACCGCTCACCGGGCCACGGCCGCCTCGCGAGTGCTCCGGCCCCGCCGCTCACCGCGCCACGGCCGCCTCGCGGCAGATCAGCAGCAGTGCCCGGTCGTCGTTGACGTCCTTGGCGACCGCTTCGATGAGGTGCCAGGCGGCGCCGTGGAAGCCCCCGGCCACATAGCGGTCGGCCTCGCCGGTGAGCCGGTCGATGCCCTCCACGATGTCCCGGTCGGACGTCTCCACGAGACCGTCGGTGAACAGCATCAACACGTCCCCGGGGCGCAGCGAGCCCTTCACGGGGTCGAACTGCGCGCCGTCGTACACACCGAGCAGCGGGCCGTCGGCCGCCTTCTCCTCCCAGCGCCCGCTGCCCGCGCTCAGCTGGAGACCCGGCGGGTGACCGGCGGAGTACAGCTCGTAGTCCCCGGAGTCCAGGTCCAGGACCAGGTGGATGGAGGTGGCGAAGCCCTCGTCCCAGTCCTGGCGGAGCAGGTAGCCGTTGGCGGCCGGCAGGAAGGCGTGCGGGGCCAGGGAGCCGACGAGGCCGCCGAAGGCGCCGGACAGCAGCAGGGCGCGCGAGCCGGCGTCCATGCCCTTGCCGGACACGTCGGTCAGCACGACCTCCAGGGTCCGGCCGCCGTTCGTGCGGGACGCGACGACGAAGTCACCGGAGAAGGACTGGCCGCCCGCCGGGCGCAGCGCCATCTCGTGGTGCCAGCCCTTGGGCAGATTCGGCAGCTTGCTCTGCACGCGGATCCGCTCGCGCAGGTCGAACAGCATGGTGCCGCCGCGCCGCCAGGGCACGCCGACCCGGCTGCGGAACTGCGCGGTCAGCAGCCCGAAGAAACCGCACGCCGCCACCACCAGGACGATGCCCGGGGTGACCCGGGAGGGTCCCTCGGTGTACGGGCCGAGCCGCACCGACTCCACGATCAGCGCGGTGGCCGCCGCCGCGTACAGGCCGAGCAGGCTCGCCGGGCGCAGCAGGAGGCCGCCGGCGACGATCGGCAGCACCAGGGTGGCCGGGGAGCACCACACCGAGTCGAGGAGCGTCATGGCCGCGAGGACCGGGACGGCCAGCAGCAGGCCGGCGAAGGCGATCCAGTCGGAGCCGTCGCCGCGGAAGTAGTCGACGGCGCTTCTGCGCAGCCCGACCCGGGCCCGGTGCCACTGCATCTTCCACCGGGCCGTGAACGTCTCGGCCTTCGCGCGCCGCTGTCGTCCTGCTGCCATCAGTTCGGGACCCTATCCAGCCGACCGGCCGCTTGGCACGGGAGGTCCCACTTGTCCCCCCTGCGAGGTTCCGCTTCGGCGTTCGCCTGGCCGGTCGCGCCGCCTGCCGGCGGGGGGAAATTCACTGGCTCGTCCCCGTACGCCCTGATAGGCATGGCCCATGGGGACTGAGGACGGAACCGAGTTGAAGACACTGCGCCCTGAGGAGTTCGACCGGTGGTGGGAGCACCTGCTCCGCGCCTTCGGCGGCGGGCCGGCCTCGGCCGAGGAGCGCGAACTGGACAGAACGGTCACCGAGTTCGACCGCTCCCTCGCCGTCTGGGACGCGGACACGCTCGTGGGCACGTCCGGGGCCTTCAGCTTCCGGATGACGGTACCGGGCGGGGCGGTGGTGCCGACGGCCGGCGTGACGATGGTCAGTGTGGCGGCGACGCACCGGCGGCGCGGGGTGCTGACCTCGATGATGCGGCGGCTGCTGGACGACGCGCGCGCCGAGGGCGAGCCGCTGGCCGCGCTGTTCGCCTCCGAGCCGGCGATCTACGGCCGGTTCGGGTACGGCTCGGCCACGTCCCAGCTCAGCGCCGAGATCGACACCGGCCGGGTGACGCTGGCGGTGCCCGAGGGCACCGACGAGGTGCGGCTGCGCTACGCGGCGCCCGCCGACGTCCTGGACGCGTGCGAGGCGGTGTACGCGGCCCTGGTGCCCGGCCGCCCCGGCATGCTGGCGCGGCAGCCCGGCTGGGAGCGGGCCGGTCTGCTCGACCCGGAGAGCGGGCGGGAGGGGGCGTCGGCCCTGCAGTGCGTGCTCGCCGAACGGGACGGCGAGGTCACCGGGTACGCGCGCTTCCGCACCAAGATGGGCTGGGGGCCGAGCGGGCACGACGGCACGGTGTCGCTGGAGGGCCTGGCCGCGCTGGACCCGGCGAGCGAGGCCGCGCTGTGGCGGTTCCTGTTCGGCGTCGACCTGATGACGACGCTGAAGGTGCGCAGCCGGCCGGTCGACGACGCCTGGCAGCACCTGGTCTCCGACATCCGCCGCTGCCGGGTGCAGTCCAGGGACGCCGGGTACGTCCGCCTCGTGGACGTGGGCGCGGCCCTGTCGGCCCGTACGTATCTGACGCCCGTCGACGTCGTGTTCGAGGTCGAGGACGCCTTCTGCCCGTGGAACACCGGGCGCTGGCGGCTGACGGGAGACGCGAAGGGCGCGTCCTGCGAGCGCACGGCGGACCCGGCCGATCTCGCGTTGTCCGTACGGGAGCTGGGGGCGGCCTACCTGGGCGGGGTGAGCCTGCTGTCGCTGGCGGCGGCAGGGCGGGTGCGGCAGGCGCGGCCCGGGGCGCTGGCGGAGGCGTCGGTGGCGTTCGGCTCACCGGTGGCCCCCTGGCTGCCCCACGGCTTCTAGGCGACGCGCCCGGAGGCCACCTCCGCGGGCAGCCGGGCACCGGACCACGTGGCCCGAGGCCCACATCCGTCGGCACCCCGGGCACCGGACCAAGTGGCCCGGGGTCACCTCCCCGGGCAGCCGGGGCACCGGACGAGGTGGCCCGGGGTCACCTCCGCTGGCAGCCCGGGCACCAGAAGAGGTTGCGGGCGGCGAGGCCGGCGGTGCGGATGTCCGCGCCGCAGATGTGGCAGGGCAGGTTCGCGCGGCGGTAGACGTACACCTCGCCGCCGTGGTCGTCCACGCGGGGCGGGCGGCCCATCGCCTCCGGGGTGTGCTCGGGGCGGACGGTGTCGATCCGGTTGTTGCGTACGCCGTCCCGCATCAGCTCGGCCAGGTCGGCCCACAGGGCGTCCCACTCGGCCGGGGTGATGTCCCGGCCCGCGCGGTACGGGTCGATGCCGTGCCGGAACAGGACCTCGGCGCGGTAGACGTTGCCGACGCCGGCGACGACGTTCTGGTCCATGAGCAGCGCGGCGATCGTGGTGCGGCTGCGGGAGATCCTCCGGTACGCCGCGTCCGGGTCGGCGTGCGCGCGCAGCGGGTCGGGGCCGAGCCGGGCGTGGACCGCCGCCTTCTCGGCGTCCGTGATCAGGGCGCAGGTGGTGGGGCCGCGCAGATCGACGTACGACCGGTCGTTAGTGAGCCGGAGCCGGACGGTGTCCGTCGGCGGGGGCGCCGGGGCGTCGCCGAAGCCGACCTTGCCGAAGAGGCCGAGGTGGATGTGGACCCACTCGGCGGCCCGGAAGCCCAGGAAGAGGTGCTTGCCGTGGGCCTCGGTGGCGGTCAGCTCGGTGCCGTCCAGGAGGGCGGCGGCGTCGGAGAACTTGCCCTGGGGGCTGGTGACGCGGACGGGACCGCCCTGGAAGCGGTCGGCGTAGTCCCGGGCCAACCGGTGGATCGTGTGCCCTTCCGGCACGGCTGACGTGTCCTTTCCTTCTTCCGCACACCGGGTCCTTCTTCCGCGCACCGGACGCCGGGGCGCGGCCCCCGCGGGAGCCGGGCCCCGGCGTCCGGGGTGGCAGGGGCCACGGGCGCGGCCCCGAGCCGGCGGCTTCGGCCGGGATGACGGTCCGGGCCGGGCCGGGCTACTGCTGGGGGTGGTGGGCCGGGATCGGGGGGAGGTCGCCCGTCGTCTCGTACGCCGACAGCATGTCGATACGGCGGATGTGCCGCTCGTCACCCGAGAACGGGGTGTTCAGGAAGACCTCGACGAACTTGGTCGCCTCCTGCGTGCTGTGCATCCGCGCACCCACGGCCACCACGTTGGCGTCGTTGTGCTGCCGGCCGAGCGCCGCCGTCTCCTCGCTCCAGGCCAGCGCCGCGCGCACGCCCTTCACCTTGTTCGCGGCGATCTGCTCACCGTTGCCGGAACCGCCGATCACGATGCCGAGGGCGTCCGGGTCCGCCGCCGCCTTCTCCGCGGCGCGCAGGCAGAACGGCGGATAGTCGTCCTGGGCGTCGTAGATGAGCGGCCCGCAGTCGACGGGCTCGTGGCCCGCGGCCTTCAGCCACTCGACGAGGTGGTTCTTCAGTTCGTAGCCCGCATGGTCGGAGCCGAGATACACGCGCATGCCACGAGTGTGACACGGCGGTGGCGGGGCAGCAGCCTCGGGTGCGGACGCGGAGCCTGCGCCCGAAATGTGAGCCAGACCATAGAACCTCAAGGCAACCTCAAGTAACGATACGGATTCAGAGGTTCCCGAATTCGTTCGCCTCGGATTCACTGGACCGACTCGTACACCGCTCGTGCGATATCCCGTACCCAGCCCCACAACGGCACCCCCCTCGTACGGGAAACGCTCCACCGGCGCAAAGGAAATCCGTCCATGACCCCTGGTTCCGGACTTCAAGCAGGCCTCAAGAACCGCCATCTCTCGATGATCGCCATCGGAGGTGTGATCGGAGC
This sequence comes from Streptomyces sp. SID486, assembly GCF_009865385.1. Taxonomy (GTDB): domain Bacteria; phylum Actinomycetota; class Actinomycetes; order Streptomycetales; family Streptomycetaceae; genus Streptomyces. The sequence continues at coordinate 45,590 of NZ_WWJT01000070.1, forward strand.
CGGACTCTTCGTCGGCTCCAGCTCCGGCATCGCCACGGCGGGCCCCGGCATCCTGCTGTCCTACGCCCTCGTCGGCACCCTCGTCGTCCTCGTGATGCGGATGCTCGGCGAGATGTCCGCCGCCAACCCCACCTCCGGCTCCTTCTCCGCGCACGCCGACCGGGCCCTCGGCCGCTGGGCCGGTTTCTCCATCGGCTGGCTGTACTGGTTCTTCTGGGTCGTCGTGCTCGCCGTCGAGGCGACCGCCGGTGCCAAGATCCTCGAAGGCTGGGTCCCGGCCGTCCCGCAATGGGGCTGGGCGCTGATCGTGATGTTCGTCCTGACCGCCACCAACCTGGTCTCGGTCGGCTCCTACGGCGAGTTCGAGTTCTGGTTCGCCGGTATCAAGGTCGTGGCGATCGGCGCGTTCATCGTCGTCGGCCTGCTCGCCGTGTTCGGCGTGCTGCCGGGCGTGCACGCGGACAAGGCCAGCTTCGGCAACCTGACCGGCGAGGGCGGGTTCCTGCCGCACGGTCCGGGCGCGATCCTCACCGGTGTGCTGCTGGTCGTCTTCTCCTTCATGGGCAGCGAGATCGCCACCCTGGCGGCCGGCGAGTCCGAGGACCCGCAGAAGGCGGTCACCAAGTCCACCAACAGCATCATCTGGCGTATCGGTGTCTTCTACCTGGGCTCGATCCTGGTCGTGGTCACGCTGCTGCCGTGGAACGACCCGTCCATCAAGAAGGACGGCTCCTACGTCGCCGCGCTGAACTCCCTCGGTATCGCGCACGCCGGCGAGGTCATGAACGTCATCGTGCTGACCTCGGTGCTGTCCTGTCTCAACTCCGGCCTCTACACGGCGTCCCGGATGGCCTTCTCGCTCGGCCAGCGCGGTGACGCGCCCAAGGCGTTCGCCCGCACCACCTCGCGCGGTGTGCCGCGGACCGCGATCCTGGCCTCGGTCGTCTTCGGGTTCGTGGCGGTCTTCTTCAACTACCAGTACCCGGACACCGTCTTCCTCTTCCTGCTGAACTCCAGCGGCGCGGTGGCCCTGTTCGTGTGGCTGGCCATCTGCTTCTCGCAGCTGCGGATGCGGAAGATCCTCCAGCGCGAGGCGCCGGAGAAGCTCGTCGTGAAGATGTGGCTGTACCCGTACCTGACCTGGGCGACGGCCGGGATGATCGTGTTCGTCCTGATCTACATGCTGTTCGACACCGAGCACGACGGCCGGGAGACGGTGCTGCTGTCCCTGCTGGTCGCGGCGATCGTGCTGGTGATCGCCGCGGTGAAGCAGAAGCTCACCGCGAACCGCCCGGTCCCCGAGGCCGAGGTCCCGGCCGACAAGGTGTCCATCGGCTGACCCGGCCCCCGGACCGGACCGTCCGCACCGGACGTCCCCGCACGGCAGACGGCCGCACGACCCGACGGAAGACGTCGGGACGTGCGGCCGTCGCGCGTCCGCCGTCGCGCGTTCGCGGTCGCGCGTCCGCCGTCGCCCGTCCGCCGTCGCGCGTCCGCCCTCGCGCGTCCGCCCTCGCGCGTCCGCCCTCGCGCGTCCGCCCTCGCGCGTTCCGCGCGGCCTACGGCCCCGG
>NZ_WWJT01000721.1 GCF_009865385.1 Streptomyces sp. SID486
GCACCCGCACCCGCACCCGCACCCGCACCCGCCCGCAACGCCCGCGCCTGCCCCCGGCAATGCGCGCGCCCGTCCCCCGCAGTGCCCGCGCCCGTCCCCCGCAATGCCCGCACCCGTCCCCCGCAATGCCCGCGCCCGTCCCCGGCGACGCCCATCCCGGGGGACGCCCGCGCCCGTCCGCGCACGTGCGCGGTGACCGAGCAAGGGGGCGATCCCGGGTCGCCCGGACGGGACCTGAGGGACCGCGCTGTCAGTCGCGGCCCGTATCCTCAATGACCATGCTCGAAGACCGTGCGACCGCAGTGTCCTCCCCCACCCAGTGGCCGGCCGCGTATCCGAAGGGATACGCGGTCGTTGACGTGGAGACCACCGGCCTGGCCCGGGACGACCGGATCATCTCGGCGGCCGTGTACCGGCTGGACGCGTGCGGCGAGGTCGAGGACCACTGGTACACGCTGGTCAATCCGGAGCGCGATCCGGGGCCCGTGTGGATACACGGTCTGACGAGCGAGGTGCTCGAGGGCGCCCCGCTGTTCGGGGACGTGGCCGAGGAGTTCGCGGCCCGGCTGGACGGCCGGGTGCTCGTGGCGCACAACGCCGTCTTCGACTGGCAGATGATCGCGCGGGAGTACGCGCGCGCACGGCGTGAGGCGCCGGTGCGCCAGCGGCTGTGCACGATCGCGCTGTCGAAGGAGCTGGGGCTGCCGCTGCCCAACTTCAAGCTGGAGTCGCTGGCGGCGCACTTCGGGGTCGTGCAGCAGCGGGCGCACCACGCGCTGGACGACGCGCGCGTGCTGGCCGAGGCGTTCCGGCCCAGCCTGCGGGCCGCGGCGGCGGGCGGGGTCCGGCTGCCGCTGCTGGAGTGCCGGCCGCTGACGGAGTGGTCGGACCGGCCGGTGCCCCGGCAGTCCACGGGCGGCTACGGCGGCTACCGGCCCGGCACTTGGCGCCCGTCCCGCAAACGGCCCACATGCCCCTATCCCAACCCTGGCCGCTACGAAGACGGCAAAAGCCTCAAACAGGGCATGCGGGTGGCCTTCTCCGGCGACACGTCGACCGAGCGCGACCTCCTGGAGGACCGGGCCGTCGAGGCCGGACTGCACGTGGCCACCAGCGTCTCCCGGCTGACCAGCCTGCTGGTGACCAACGACCCCGACTCGGGCACCTCCAAGACGGTCAAGGCCCGGCAGTTCGGCACGCCGATCGTGGACGAGGCCGCGTTCGGGCAGTTGCTCAGGGACGTCGAGCCAGCCGACGGGCGATCGTACGAATGAGTGATTGACCCACGACTCACCCGGACCCCGCTCGCCGCGCCCGCGCCGACGACTCACCCTGTGGCGCATGGCGAAATGTGAAGTCTGCGGAAACGACTACGGAATGTCCTTCGAGGTGCACGCACAGGGCGCGGTCCATGTGTTCGACTGCTTCTCCTGCGCGATCCACCGCATGGCCCCCATCTGCGAGCACTGCCGGGTGCAGATCATCGGACAGGGCGTGGAGGCCGACGGCGCGTGGTACTGCGGTGCCCACTGCGCCCGCGCCGAAGGGAAGACGGGCCTCGTCGACCGGGTGTGACCCGGTACCCGCATGAATGCACCCCACGGCTCGGAGGTACCGTCGTGGGGTGCACCGCTACCGCTTCCTGTTGTCCCGCCAGTGGGTCATCCTCACACTCGTCGCGATCGCGCTGATCCCGACGATGATCAGGCTGGGGTTCTGGCAGCAGCACCGGTACGAGGAGCGCACCGCGCGCAACGACCTGGTCTCCGCCGCGCTGCACGCCGAGCCGGTCCCGGTCGAGCGGCTGACCTCCCCCGGCCACTCCGTGACCCGCGCCGAGAAGTACCGCACGGTCACCGCGACCGGCACCTTCGACACCGCGAAGGAGGTCGTGGTCCGCCGCCGTACCAGTTCCGACGGCGAGGTCGGCTTCCACGTCCTGACCCCGTTCGTCCTCACGGACGGCAAGGTACTGCTGGTCAACCGCGGCTGGATCCCCGCGAACGGCGTGCAGACCGCGTTCCCGAAGATCCCCGCCCCGCCGGCCGGCCGGACCACCGTCACCGGGCGTCTGATGGCCGACGAGACGACCGCGGCGAGCGGCATCAAGAACGTCGAGGGCCTGCCCGACCGGCAGATCATGCTGATCAACAGCGCCGAGGAGGCGCGGCGGCTCGGCGCGGAGGTGCTCGGCGGTTACCTCCAGCAGACCGCGCCCGAGCCCAGGGGCGGTTCCCCCGAGCAGGTCTCCGACCCGGGCAGCGAGGACGCCCCGCTGAACTACGCGTACATGCTCCAGTGGTGGCTGTTCGCGGCGGCCGTCCCGGTCGGCTGGTGGTTCCTGGTCCGGCGCGAGGTCCGCGACCGGGAGGAGGCCGCGGCGCAGCCGCAGCCGGAGGAGAGCGAACCGGCCGCGGTCTGAAGCCGGATCATTGCCCCCCGGGGGGGCCGCGGTCCGAGCCCGCCGCCCGGAGCCCGGATCACTCCCCCCGCAGTGCGAGCCCGCCGCCCGCGGCCCGGATCACTCCCCCGGCTGCCGCCCTGATTGGCCCTCCGGTCCGCCGGGAAACGGCATCCCGTGAACGCGCGCATCGACGACTACGCCCTCATCGGGGACGAGCAGACCGCGGCCCTGATCGGCAAGGACGGCTCGATCGACTGGTTGTGCCTGCCGCGTTTCGACTCCGGTGCCTGCTTCGCCCGGCTGCTGGGCGACGAGGACAACGGCCACTGGCGGATCGCCCCCGAGGGTGCCGGCACCTGCACCCGCCGCGCCTACCGGCCCGACACCCTGCTCCTCGACACCGAGTGGGAGACCGGCGACGGCACGGTGCGCGTCACCGACCTGATGCCGCAGCGCGACCGCGCCCCCGACGTGGTGCGGATCGTGGAGGGGGTCAGCGGCCGGGTCACCGTCCGCAGCACCCTGCGCCTGCGCTTCGACTACGGCTCGGTCACACCGTGGGTGCGCCGCTCGGACGGCCACCGGGTGGCCGTCGCCGGACCGGACTCCGCCTGGCTGCGCGCCGAGCCGGACGTGCACACCTGGGGCGAGGACTACTGCACCCACTCGCGGTTCACCGTCGCCGAGGGCGACCGGGTCGCGTTCGTGCTCACCTGGCACCCCTCGCACCACAGGCGTCCGCCGCTCACCGACCCGTACGAGGCGCTGGAGAGCAGTGTGACCGACTGGCGGCGCTGGGCCCGCCGGTGCCGGTACGACGGCCCGTACCGGGACCAGGTCGTCCGCTCCCTGATCACCCTCAAGGCCCTCACCTACGCCCCGACCGGCGGGATCGTCGCCGCTGCGACCACGTCGCTGCCCGAGAAGCCGGGCGGCGTGCGCAACTGGGACTACCGGTACTGCTGGCTGCGCGACTCCACCCTCACCCTCGGCGCGCTGCTCGCGGCGGGCTACCGCCAGGAGGCGGAGGACTGGCGGGACTGGCTGCTGCGCGCGGTCGCCGGCAACCCGGCCGATCTGCAGATCATGTACGGCGTCGCGGGCGAGCGGCGGCTGCCGGAGACGGAGCTGCCGTGGCTGCCCGGCTTCGCCGGCTCCGCCCCGGTCCGCATCGGCAACGGCGCCGTCGACCAGCTCCAGCTGGACGTCTACGGCGAGGTGATGGACTCGCTGTCCCTGGCCCGCGCTTCGGGGGTGCCGACCCGCCCGCACATGTGGGCCATGCAGCGCTCGCTGATGACGTTCCTGAAGTCGGCGTGGCGGCAGCCGGACGAGGGCCTGTGGGAGGTGCGCGGCGGCCGGCGCCCGTTCGTGCACTCCAAGGTGATGGTGTGGGTGGCCGCCGACCGGGCCGTGCGGACGCTGGAGCGGCACCGGGAGCTGGACGGTGACCTGGAGGGCTGGCGCAGACTGCGGGACGAGGTCCACCGGGAGGTGTGCGACAAGGGGTTCGACGCCGCGCGCAACACCTTCACCCAGTACTACGGCTCGCGCGAACTCGACGCGGCGCTGCTGCTCATCCCGCGGGTCGGGTTCCTGCCGCCGGAGGACCCGCGGGTGGTCGGCACGGTCGACGCGATCCGCGAGGGCCTCGGCCACGACGGCTTCCTCCGCCGCTACGACACCGAGGACTCGCTGGTCGACGGGCTGCCGAGCGGCGAGGGCGCCTTCCTGGCCTGCTCCTTCTGGTTGGCCGACGCGCTGCATCTGACCGGCCGGACGAAGGAGGCCCGCGAGCTGTTCGACCGGCTGGTGGGCCTGTGCAACGACGTGGGCCTGCTGGCCGAGGAGTACGACCCCCTCGACGGCTGCCAGCTCGGCAACTTCCCGCAGGCGTTCAGCCATGTTGGCCTGGTGAACACCGCTCTGACGCTGTACGGGCACGACGAGGCAGGATAGGGGCCATGGATCTTGGACTGAAGGACCGGGTGTACGTCGTCACCGGGGCGACCCGGGGACTGGGCAACGCCGCCGCGCGGGAACTCGTGGCCGACGGGGCGAAGGTGGTCATCACCGGCCGGGACGACAAGCGGGTGGCCGACGCCGCCGCCGGACTGGGCCCGAACGCGGTGGGCGTGGCCGTGGACAACGCCGAGGCCGGAGCTGCCGAACGGCTGATCGCGGCCGCCCGGGAGCGCTTCGGCGGCTTCCACGGGGTGCTGGTGAGTGTGGGCGGTCCGCCGCCGGGCTTCGTCGCGGACAACACCGACGAGCAGTGGCAGGCCGCGTTCGAGTCGGTCTTCCTGGGCGCGGTGCGGATCGCCCGGGCGGCGGCGGCCGAGCTGGCGGAGGGCGGTGTCATCGGCTTCGTGCTGTCCGGGTCGGTGTACGAGCCGATCCCGGGACTGACCGTGTCCAACGGGCTGCGGCCGGGGCTGGCCGGGTTCGCCAAGTCGATCGCCGACGAGCTGGGGCCGCGGGGCATCCGGGTGGTGGGGCTGCTGCCGGGCCGGATCGCCACCGACCGCATGCGGGAACTGGACGCGCTGTCGGCCGACCCCGAGGCCACCCGGGCCGCCAACGAGTCGCGGATCCCGCTGCGGAGGTACGGCAGGCCGGAGGAGTTCGGGCGGGCCGCCGCGTTCGTGCTGTCACCGGCGGCGTCCTACATGACGGGGGTCATGGTGCCGGTGGACGGAGGGACACGGCACGGGTTCTGAGGGCCGTCCTCCGGGTACGGCGGCTCCGGACCGGCCGCGCAGTTCCCCGCGCCCCTGGGGGGGGCGGGGTTCTGGCGGCCGTCGTCCGAGTACGGCGACGCGTCCGGCCGGTGGCGCGGCTGCGTGCCCCGGGGGCACGTTCCGGTGGCCGGCTGCCGGGTGGGGTGCCGTGTCCGTGCGGCCCGGAGGGCTACTCGCCGATACCGGCCAGGTCCCGCAGGCGCCGGGCCTGGGCCGCGCGCTCCGCGACCCGCTGCTCCTCGTAGGAACGGCCGGCCGCACCCCGCAGCAACCCCTTGGTCTCCACCACGGCGTCCCGCGGCGCGGCCAGTACCGCGGCGGCCAGGTCACGCGTCGCCGCGTCGAGTTCCGTCGCGGGGACCGCGAGGTTGGCCAGCCCGCTGGACACCGCCTCCCCGGCCCCGACGAACCGCCCGGTCACGCAGATCTCCAGCGCGCGGGCGTACCCGACGAGCCCGACCAGCGGGTGGGTGCCGGTCAGGTCGGGGACGAGACCCAGGCTGGTCTCGCGCATGGCGAACTGCACGTCGTCGGCGACGACCCGCAGGTCGCAGCCGAGCGCGAGCTGGAAGCCGGCTCCGATGGCATGTCCCTGTACGGCGGCGATGGACACGACGTCGGTCCGCCGCCACCAGGTGAACGCCTCCTGGTATTCGGCGATGGTCGCGTCGATCCCGGCGTCGTCACGGCGCGCGAGATCGATGAAGGTCGGCTCGCCCGGGATCCCCTCCGGGGTGAACATCTGACGGTCCAGCCCGGCGGAGAAGGACTTGCCCTCGCCGCGCAGCACCACGACGCGAACGGAGCCGGGCAGCAGCCGCCCCGCCTCGGCCAGCGCCCGCCACAGGGCGGGGCTCTGCGCATTGCGCTTGGCCGGGTTGGTCAGCGTCACCGTGGCGAGCGCGTCGTCGACGGTGAGCCGTACGCCGTCCTTGTCGAGTACAGGAGCGAGGTCCTGGTCGGGCGAAGCCATGGGGCGCCTCCGATGGGGTGCGGTCGTCACGCAGTGCCGTACGGCATGCTAAGTGACTGCACAGTAACCACCCGGTCGATCACGCTGCCGACCGGGTGGCCACCATCGAAGCCGATGGCCGCCCGGAGTCAGGACGTAGCGGCCTTCTTGCCCCGGGTCGCTCCGCCACGCCCACGCAGCGTGACGCCCGACTCGCTGAGCATCCGGTGTACGAAGCCATACGAGCGGCCGGTCTCCTCGGCCAGCGCCCGGATGCTCGCACCGGAGTCGTACTTCTTCTTCAGGTCTGCCGCGAGCTTGTCGCGCGCGGCGCCGGTCACCCGGCTGCCCTTCTTCAGAGTCTCGGCCACCCGTGCCTCCTCATGGGAAGTGCGCTCTGGTCTCCTCATGATCACCCCTACCGGGCGGGATGGCCACCCATTCGGCAAGGTCGGTGAGACATCGTTGTGACGACAGGAGTCGATCCCCACATGCGGAATGGCCAATTCCGACGGCTGGGATCGAGGGGTCCGTCCGGGCGTTTCCGAGAAGTGCCAGGTCAGGGACGCAGAGCGGCCGATCCCTGCACTGTGCAGGGATCGGCCGGAAAATCCGTGTACGACACACCTCGATACGAGGAGATGTCACACAGATGATGGATCACGGATCGGCTGAATGATCCATACTCAGTGGATCAGGCATTCGATCACGCCAGGGCGACGAGATCCGCGTAGTCGGAGCCCCACAGGTCCTCGACGCCGTCCGGCAGCAGGATGATCCGCTCCGGCTGGAGCGCCTCGACGGCGCCCTCGTCGTGGGTGACCAGGACGACCGCGCCCTTGTAGGTGCGCAGGGCGCCGAGGATCTCCTCGCGGCTGGCCGGGTCCAGGTTGTTCGTCGGCTCGTCCAGCAGCAGCACGTTCGCCGAGGAGACGACCAGCGTGGCCAGGGCGAGACGGGTCTTCTCGCCGCCGGAGAGAACGGCGGCGGGCTTGTCGACGTCGTCGCCGGAGAACAGGAACGAGCCCAGCACCTTGCGGACCTCGACCAGATCCATGTCCGGGGCGGCCGAGCGCATGTTCTCAAGGACCGTCCGCTCCGGGTCCAGGGTCTCGTGCTCCTGGGCGTAGTAGCCGAGCTTGAGGCCGTGGCCGGGGACGACCTCGCCGGTGTCGGGCTGCTCCACCCCGCCGAGCAGGCGCAGCAGGGTGGTCTTGCCGGCGCCGTTGAGGCCGAGGATGACGACCCGGGAGCCCTTGTCGATGGCCAGGTCGACGTCGGTGAAGATCTCCAGGGAGCCGTACGACTTCGACAGCCCCTCGGCCATCAGCGGCGTCTTGCCGCAGGGCGCGGGCTCCGGGAAGCGGAGCTTGGCGACCTTGTCGGACTGGCGGACCGCCTCCAGGCCGGAGAGCAGCTTGTCGGCGCGGCGGGCCATGTTCTGCGCGGCGACCGTCTTGGTGGCCTTGGCGCGCATCTTGTCCGCCTGGGAGTGCAGGGCGGCGGCCTTCTTCTCGGCGTTGGCGCGCTCGCGCTTGCGGCGCTTCTCGTCGGCCTCGCGCTGCTGCTGGTAGAGCTTCCAGCCCATGTTGTAGACGTCGATCTGGGAGCGGTTGGCGTCCAGGTAGAAGACCTTGTTGACGACCGTCTCGACCAGGTCGACGTCGTGGGAGATCACGATGAAGCCGCCGCGGTAGGTCTTCAGGTAGTCCCGCAGCCAGGCGATCGAGTCCGCGTCGAGGTGGTTGGTCGGCTCGTCGAGCAGCAGGGTGTCGGCGTCCGAGAACAGGATCCGGGCCAGCTCGATACGGCGGCGCTGACCGCCGGAGAGGGTGTGCAGGGGCTGGCCGAGCACCCGGTCGGGCAGGTTCAGGGCGGCGGCGATGGTGGCGGCCTCGGCCTCGGCGGCGTACCCGCCCTTGGTGAGGAACTCCGTCTCCTGGCGCTCGTACTGCCGCAGGGCCTTCTCGCGGGTGGCGCCCGAGCCGTTGGCGATGCGCTGCTCGTTCTCGCGCATCTTGCGGATCAGCACGTCCAGGCCACGCGCGGACAGGACACGGTCGCGGGCCAGCACGTCGAGGTCGCCGGTACGGGGGTCCTGCGGCAGGTAGCCGACCTCGCCGGAGCGGGTGATCGTGCCGCCGGCGGGGATGCCCTCGCCGGCCAGGCACTTGGTGAGAGTGGTCTTGCCTGCGCCGTTGCGGCCGACGAGACCGATGCGGTCGCCCTTGGCGACACGGAAGGTGGCGTTCTCGATGAGGACGCGCGCACCGGCGCGCAGCTCGATACCGGAGGCGGAGATCACGGACAGACTCCAGGGCAGACAGGGGTTGACGGATGGGCGGCTGAGGACGTTCCCGCCGTCTAATGCGCGAGGAGAAAGGCCATGGGCCCCAGTCTAACGGGGCCGGGCAAGCGGTTTTCCTGCGTCCAGGCGCCCCGGGCGCGGGCCGGGGAGGTCGTTGCCCAGCGGGGTGCGGCCGGGCGCGATCCGGCCCAGGTCGTCCAGGGCCACGAGCTGGCCGGTCCAGGAGGCGTCCGCGCACGGCTGTGCCAGGAGCAGGGCTGCGCCCCGGCGCAGGGCGGCCTCGGGCCGGAAGGCGCAGCCCGTGCGGGCGGGCAGCACCCAGCGCAGATCGCCGTCGGCGGTGCGGTAGGCGGTGACACGGTGCGGGGTGACGACCCCGAGGATGCCCCGGCCCAGCGGGCGCAGGACGCCGGTGCCGCCCTGGGCGGGCAGCCACTCGGCCGCGTCGGGCAGGGCCCGGTGCCAGCGCACGGAACGGCCGTCGGTGTCGGTGAGCAGTCCGTCGTCCCAGAGCGTGATCGCCGCCCCGCGCGCGGGCACCACGTCCAGGGGGCGGTGCCCCGCGCGCGCGTAGCGCCACCGCGGCGCACCGGTGCGCGGGTCGTAGCCGACCACGGCGGCCCCGCGCGCCCGCGCGGCCCACGTCCCCGGCCCGCCGGGCAGGAGCCGGTCGCCGTAGGGAGCGGGCCGCAGCCGGTGCGCCACCCCGAGGGACCCGGCGGCCACGGCGACGAGCAGCAGGCCGACGAGGAGACGGCGGGCGGCGAGGACGGCCGACGGCGGAGCAGCCGGGTGCCGCGGGGCGGCCGGGGCCGGGGTGGGTCGTGAGGTGGCCGGGGCCGGCGGAAGTGCCACCTTGCCCCCTTCGCTCTCCACCGTCCCGGAACAGGTGCCGAGCGTAGTCACCGGCCCGGGGACCGGCAGGGCGGCCGGGCGGGCGGGGACGGGATGTCACCGGTTCGGCGGCGGGGCGGGTGGAGAGCCGGGGTCACCGGGTCGGCGACGGGGCGGGTGGGGAGCCGGGGTCACCGGGTCGGCGGCGGGGCGGGTGGGGAGCCGGGGGTCACCCGTTCGGCGGTTGACCGGCAGTGGAGAGCGGTGGAGCGGGTAAGGATGACGCCAGGGTTCGGACGATGCGCGCCGCGGCGCGGTCGGAAGGCGGTGGCGCGTGCAGTTCGACGACGACGCGAATCTGGACACCTCCGAGGTGCAGGACGTGCGCGGCAGCCGGCTCCCCGGCGGCCGGGCGACCATCGGGGGCGGCATCGTCGGCCTCGTCGCCCTGCTGCTGGGGCTCTTCTTCGGGGTCGGGCCGGACCAGCTGGGGCTGTCCTCCGGCGGCGACCAGGCCGCGCCCACCTCCTCCTCGCTGGCCCAGGTCCAGCAGAGCTGCCGCACCGGCCGGGACGCGAACACCAGGTACGACTGCCGGGCGGTGGCCGTGGTGAACAGCGTGCAGGACTACTGGACCCAGGAGTTCCGGCGGCGGGGGCGGACGTACACCCCCTCCTCGACGGTGCTCTTCAGCGACCGGATCGGTACGGCCTGCGGCACGGCGACCTCGGCGGTCGGGCCGTTCTACTGCCCCGGGGACCGCAAGGTCTATCTGGACCTGGGCTTCTTCGACGAGCTGCGGTCCAAGTTCGGCGCGTCCGGCGGCCCCTTCGCCCAGGCGTACGTGATCGCTCACGAATACGGGCACCACGTCCAGGACCTGCTCGGTGTGCTCGGCCGGTCCCAGGACGGGCTGACCGGTGAGAACAGCGGCAGCGTGCGCACCGAGCTGCAGGCGGACTGCTACGCGGGCGTGTGGGCCCGCCACGCGACGACCACGCCCGACGAGTCGACCGGGCGCCCGCTGATCACCAGCCTGACGGCCGCCGACATCAGGGACGGCCTGGACGCCGCGGCGGCCGTGGGCGACGACCGCATCCAGGAGCGGTTCCAGGGCCGGGTGACACCGGAGACCTGGACCCACGGGTCGGCGCTCCAGCGGCAGCAGTGGTTCCAGCAGGGGTACCGCACCGGTGACATGGCGCGTTGCGACACGTTCCGCTGACACGTTGTCAGTGGCGCCTGCGAGACTCGGGGAGCACGGCGGAACCGACGCACGAAGGCGCGTGAACGCGCACGAAGGAGTGATCGGCATGGCAGGCACGGGCGGCGCGCGGCCGAGCGTCTATCCCACGCTGCTGTACGCGGACGCGAAGGCGGCGATCAGGCAGCTCACCGAGGCCCTGGGCTTCACCGAGCTGTCGCTGTACGAGACGGAGGACGGCAAGGTCATGCACGCCGAGCTGGTCCAGGGCGGCGGCGCGGTGATGATCGGCTCCAAGGGCCGCGGCGGCCGTTTCGACGCGCTGATGAAGGGCGCCGGCCCCGCCGGGGTGTACGTCGTGGTGGACGACGTGGACGCCCACCACCAGCGGGCCGTGGAGCACGGCGTGGAGATCCTGATGCCCCCGACGGACCAGGACTACGGCTCGCGGGACTACCTGGCCCGGGACACCGAGGGCAACATCTGGAGCTTCGGGACCTACGCCCCGGAGATCGGGGCCTGAGCCGCCCCGGCCCCGCTCATCCCCCGGTGTGCACCTGGAACGCGGCCCGGCGCACGGCCTTGGCCAGGGCCGGGTCGGGGTGGGCGGCGGCGAGCGCGACCAGGACCTGCACGGTGCGTGGATGGCCGACGGCGCGGACCTCGTCGAGCAGCCGGGGCACGGTGGGCTGCACCGCGGACTCCAGGTGCCGCACCAGCATCGGCGCCTCACCGTGGTCGGCGACGGCGGCGGCGGTGTCCACCCACAGCCAGGTGGCCTCCTCCCGGGTGAGCACCTCGTGGGCGTCCTCCGGGTCGACACCGTCGTGCTCGGCGAGCCACAGCAGGGCGTACGGCCGCAGCGCCGGCTCGTCCACGACGGCCCGCACGTCGGGCTCGGCGGGAGCGCCGACGACCCGCAGCGCCTCGAAGGCCAGGCCGCGCAGCAGGGCGTCGTCACCGCGGGCGGCGTCGACGAGCTGGGTGACGGCGCCGCCGACGGGGCGGGCGGCGAGCCAGGCGCGGTACTCGGCGCGGGCCGCGTTGGGGCGGAGCTGGGCGCAGCCGCGCAGCATGTCCTCCGCGGACTGCTCGATGTTGCCGGCCGGGCTCTGCGCGGCCACGCAGATCTGCTCCAGCTTGACCCAGACCGCCCAGCTGCCCAGCGGGGTGAGCGTGGCCTGGCCGTCTCCGTAGGTGAGGGCGCCGACGGAGGCGAGGGCCCGCAGGGCCCAGTCGAGCAGGGGGGCCAGCGGGGCGTCGGCGCCGGGGGCGGCCGGGGCCGGCGGTCCGGCGGGCTGTCCGGTGCCGGGCTCGTAGGAGACCTCGCAGCGTTCGGTGCGCAGTTCGGTGACCCGCTGCTGGAGCAGGTCGAGCAGCTGCTCGACCGGGACCGGGCCGGCGGAGAGCTGGAGGAAGGAGAGCAGCTGCGGCATGGCCGAGACGACCTCGGCGACGGCGGCCGGCTCGTGACCGTCCGGTTCGGGGCAGGCGAGCGACCAGGCGTCGAAGAGGGCGACCCAGCCGCGCAGGACGGCGCTGTCGTCCCGGTCCCAGGCGCGCAGGCGCCAGCCGGGGCGCGCGCTGTCACCGTGCACCTCGACGAGTCCGGCGAGGCGGGCGGTGTCCCAGTCCGCGCGGATCTGAGCGGCGCTCAGGCCGAGGTCGGCGGCGGCGCGTTCGGCGGTGGCGTCGGAGAGGGTGGCCTTGCCGTCGGTGGTGGCGCTGTCGCGGCCGGGTCCGAGGGCCGCGTCGGCCCAGCGGGCGACGCGGGCCGCCCCGGCCAGGCCGGTGCGGGCCATTCCGGCCAGTTCGGCGGGGGCGGGGGTGCCCTCCGGCGGCCGGGGTGCGGGGCGGCTTGGGCGCCGCTGGTTCACAGCTCTGGGGGCGGCGGCCAGGGGTCGCGGTCGGACGAGTCGGAGCCTGGAGTCGCGCGGGATACGGGACGTCACGGGTGCAGTCTTCCGGTTGACGGTCCGAAAACCCAAACGGAATGTCACGGCGGGCGACGGGGCTGGCCAACGCACGGGGTGTGGAAGGGGTGGCGCAGGCGCGATCCGGCCAGCCGTACGGCCTTAAACGGAATGCTGCGCACCGGTGCCGGCCGGGGCTCGGCGCCGGCCGGGCCCCGGGGCCGGGGCGTCACATCAGCGGGGTCAGGAACCGGCGCAGCCGTTCCTCGTACTCGTCAGGGTCCGCGTTCCACATCGCCGCGTGCGGGGCGTGCGGGACGGTGTGCAGGGCGACGAGGTCGGGGCGGCGCCGGGCGAGCAGGCGGGAGAACTCCCAGGGGGCGACCCGGTCGTCCGGGCCGTGGACGATCAGGGTGGGGACCCGCAGCCGGTCGGGACCGGTGCTCTCGGCGACCCGGTCGGCGTGCAGTCCGGCTCTGCCCTGCGCGGCCCGCACGGCGAGCGGCAGCAGCGGCTGCGGGGTGTGGCGGGCCCGGGCCAGGGCGCGCAGCGTGGCCTCCCAGCTGAGCACCGGCGAGTCGAGGAAGAGGCCGGCGATGCGGTCACGGACCCCGGAGCGCTCGGCGGTGCGCAGGGCCATGGTGGCGCCGGTGGACCAGCCGAGCAGGACGACCCGCTGCGCGCCGTGCCGGAGGGCGTAGCGGACGGCCGCCTCGGCGTCGCGCCACTCGGTCTCGCCCAGGTGGTTCAGGCCGTCCGGCGGGCGGGGAGCGCCGAGGTCGCCGCGGTAGGAGAGGGCGAGGACCGGCAGCCGGCGGCCGTGCAGGAAGCGCAGGACGTTCAGGGTCTGCTCCCGGGTGGTGCCGAGGCCGTGCAGGGCGATCACCCAGGTGTCCCGGTGGCCGGGCACGAACCAGGCGGGCAGGTCCCCCAGTTCGCCGGGCACGTCGACGTCGGTGTGGTCCAGGCCGAGGGCGGTGCCGGGGTTGCCGACGTACAGGTTGGGCGTGAGCCACACCGCGTCGCCGGACGTGAGGGTGCCGTGGGTGACGCGTTCCAGCCGCCGTACCACGGTGTCGGCGGTGTGCGCGGCGGCCTCCAGGACGGGGCCGACGACCGCGTGGGAGCCGTCCCCGGCTAGGCCGTAGGTGCCGGGGCGCAGGGCGGCCAGGTCACGGGTGAGTGTGATCTGCCCGGCGGCCGTGCCGTGCACGGTCAGGCGGGGTTCCGTGGGCAGGGGACGGCCCGCGGGCGCCTTCAGCGCGGCGTCGCTGGCCAGCCGGCCGGCGGCGACGGAGGCCGTGCCGGCGGCCAGGACGGCGGTGAGTGCGGTGGCGGTCGCTTTCACGGTGCGCACGGCTCCAGTGTCGTGGGGGTTCACGCCCCCGGCCAGTGGAAGGGCGGGGCGGGGTGGGGCCGGCGGGCGGGGCCCGGGCGTGCGGAGCAGGGCCGGAAGACGGTGGCGCAGCGCCGCGAGCGGGACCGGAAGACGGCGGCCGGTGCGGACGGGCGAGGGGAAGAGACGGCGGGGCAGGACGTGCCGTAGCGCGGTGGCGCGCGGTGCTCTCCGGGGGCGGAGCGAGGGGGTGCGGGGCAGGGCGTTGCTCGGCAAGGGGTCACCTCCGTTGGCCGTACCCCTTCAAGCGTGCCCCGGCCTCGGCCACTTGTGCCTCGGTCAGCAGGGTCGGTGTCAGGCCCGGTACCGAGGAGGCCGTCAGCCACAGGCGGCACATCCACTCCAGCTGGGCGGTGCGGTCGTACGCCTGGTCGAGGGTGGCGCCGTAGGTGATCGTGCCGTGGTTGCGCAGCAGGCAGCCGGTACGGCCGTCGAGGGCGCGCAGCATGTTCCCGGCCAGTTCACCGGTGCCGTAGGTGGCGTAGGGGGCGACCCGTACGGGCCCGCCAAGAGCGGCGGCCATGTAGTGGACGAGCGGCAGTTCGGGCACGAGCGTGGAGACCGCCGTCGCGTGCACGGCGTGGGTGTGGACGACGGCACGGGCGTCGGTGGTGCGGTAGACCGCGAGGTGCATGGGCAGCTCGCTGGTCGGTACGAGTGTGCCGAGCACCTGCCGTCCGGTGAGATCGACGCCGGTGAGGTCGGCGGGGGTGAGCCGGTCGTAGGGGACGCCCGAGGGAGTGACCAGCACGAGATCGCCGACGCGCGCGGAGACGTTGCCGGAGGTGCCGACCACCAGCCCGTCGGCGACGGTACGGCACGCCGTGCGGACCAGGTCCGCCCAGAGCCGTGCCACGTCGGACCGCGTGTCCGGCGGGTCCGGTCGCGCGTCCTGCCGGTCCGGTCCGACGGTGCGCCGCCGCGTGTCCTGCGGGTCCGGTCCCGCGTCCTGCCG
>NZ_WWJT01000722.1 GCF_009865385.1 Streptomyces sp. SID486
GGCCCCTCCCCGCCCCCTCGGCGGCCGGCCAGGTCCGCGTCACCCGCCGATGGCCCGCACGCCCGCCGTCACCAGCACGGCCGCCGCCACGACGAGCAGAAACGGTGCCCGCAGCACCAGTGCCACGGCCGCGGCGCCGAGCCCCGCGGCCCTGGCGTCCAGCATCAGCACGTGCCCGTCGGCGAACGTCTGCTGGGCCGTGAGCGCGGCGAGCAGCGCGACCGGCAGCAGGGCGGCCAGCCGCCGCACGTACGGCCGCTCCATGGCATGGGCCGGCACGAGCAGCCCGATGAGCTTGACGGCGTAGCAGCCGACGGCGGTCGCCCCGATCGCGATCCAGGTGTTCACCGGTCCGCCTCCGCGCCGCGTCCGTCCTGCCCGCCACGCGCCCGGTGCCGGTCCTCGGCGAAGAGGGCGAGCGGGGCCGCCAGCGCCGCCACCAGGACCGGCACACCGGCCGGCAGGACGGGCAGCAGACCGAGGCCCAGCAGGACGGCGAGGCCCGCGACCGCACGCTCGGTGGCCGTCTTCAGCATCGGCGCGAGCAGGGCGAGGAACACGGCGGGCCCCGCCGCGTCGAGGCCCCACGCGCGCGTGTCGCCGATCGCTTCGGCCCCCAGCGCGCCGAGCAGCGTGGTGAGGTTCCACAGCACGTACAGGCTGAGCCCGGTCACGGTGAAGCCGATCCGGGCGGTCCGCCGGTCGGGCTGCGCAAGGGTCACCGCGGTGGTCTCGTCGATCACCCACTGGGCGGCGAACGGCCGTACCGCGCGCGGGAGGGCGAGCAACTGTGACAGCCGCAGCCCGTAGAAGGCGTTGCGCACTCCCAGGAAGAAGGCGCCGGCCGCGGCCGTGAACGGGTTGCCCCCGGCCGCGAGCGCGCCGACCAGGGCGAACTGGGAGGCGCCGGTGAACACCAGGAGGCTGAGCGCGCAGGTCTGGAGCAGGCCGAGTCCGCTGCCGGCCGAGGTCACCCCGAAGGCGAACCCGGACAGGCCCACGGCGACGCCGACGCCGAGGGCGTCCCGTACGACGGCCGACGCCGGCTTGTCCGAGCCGTCGGTCGATGGGTCGGTGAGTGTTATGTGCTGTGCCACACCCCGGACGGTACGGGCGTCGGTCAGCCCGTGTCTTGTACGTTCTTGCGCTCTCCCGGGCCGGTGCGCTCCCGCCGGTACGCGCCCGGCGGCACGCCGACGATCCGGGCGAAGTGCCGGTTGAGGTGGGGCTGGTCGGTGAAGCCGACGGCGACTGCCGCGTCGGCGGGAGTCGTCCCCGCGTCCAGCAGCAGCCTGGCGCGGCGCACACGGGCGTCGGTCAGCCAGGTGTGCGGTGGCATGCCGTAGGCGTCGCGGAACGCCCGCAGCAGGGCGAACGGACTGGTGCCGAGGTCCGCGGCCAGCCGTTCCAGGGTCGGCGGTCCCGCCATGCGCTCCTCCAGCACCGCACGCGCGCGTGCCGCCATCCGCGCGCCCGCCGTCCGGGGCCGCCGCTCGGGCAGCGGGCCGCCGTTCAGCCGCAGGAGCCTGGTCACGGCGACGCGCAGGAGTGTGTCGGCCGCCAGCGCGTTGCCCTCGTCGGCGGCGCGCAGCACCTGGTGGACCAGACGGACGGTGCGGGGATCGTCGAGGACGGGGCTGACGAAGCCAGGGGTGCCGCGGAGGGTGGTGGTCTCGGCGGCGATCGCCGCGACCACGTCGGCCGACGGGTACAACGCGCCGTACCGCCAGCCCTCGGGCACCCCGGCCCGGCCGGTGTGCGGGGTGTCGGGGTTGACCAGGGCGAGCGCTCCGGCGCCGGCGGAGACGTCGGAGCCGTGGTGGTGGAAGACCTCGACGCCGTCGGCGATGGCCGCGATCACGAAGTTCTCGTGGGTGTGCCGGACGAAGGTCTTGCGGATGTAGCGGGCACGCAGGAGGTCGACTCCGGGCAGCTCCGTGTACCGCCAGTGCCGTGCCCGTTCCCCTGAACCCGCCATACGGCCATTGTCCGCCCGGCCCGAGCCAGGTTCTCCCCCGCCGTGACCTTGCCCGACAGGCCCCGCCACCGCCGCACCCGGCCGAGCCTTGCCCCACCAACCAGGCCACCGCCCCTGCCCGGCCCGGACCCACCGAGCCGGACCCGACCTCGGCCCGCACCGCACGGCACCGCACCCACACCCCGGACGCCGCTCTCCACCCCCCGGCTCGCCCCGTTTGTCCAGGTCAGGGCGATTGTCAGTGGGCGGGTGCAGGATGGACGCATGGTCAGCTCCGCCCACCGGGCCCTCGACGGCTTCTCCCCCGCGACCCGCGGCTGGTTCACGGGGGCCTTCTCCGCGCCCACCGCGGCCCAGGCGGGCGCGTGGCAGGCCATCCAGGCGGGCTCAGACGTGCTGGTGGTCGCCCCTACCGGCTCGGGCAAGACACTGGCCGCGTTCCTCGCCGCCCTGGACCAGCTGGCCTCGACCCCGCCCCCGGCCGACCCCAAGAAGCGCTGCCGGGTGCTGTACGTGTCCCCGCTGAAGGCCCTGGCCGTCGATGTCGAGCGCAACCTGCGCAGTCCGCTGACCGGCATCCGCCAGGAGTCGGTGCGCCTGGGCCGGCCCGAGCCCGAGATCAGGGTCGGCATCCGGTCGGGCGACACCCCCGCCGCCGAGCGCCGCGCCCTGTCCACCCGCCCGCCGGACATCCTGATCACCACGCCCGAGTCGCTGTTCCTGATGCTGACGTCCGCCGCGCGCGACGCGCTCAGCGGCGTGGAGACGGTGATCCTGGACGAGGTGCACGCGGTCGCGGGCACCAAGCGCGGCGCACATCTCGCGCTCTCCCTGGAGCGGCTCGACGAGCTGCTGCCCAAGCCCGCCCGCCGCATCGGCCTGTCGGCGACCGTGCGCCCGGTGGACGAGATCGCCCGTTACCTGTCCCCGCGCGGCAAGGTGGAGATCGTCCAGCCGGAGTCGGGCAAGGAGTTCGACCTCTCCGTCGTCGTCCCGGTCGAGGACATGGGCGAGCTGGGCGGAGCGCCGGCCGCCGACGCCGCCGAGGGCGCGGAACGGCCGTCGATCTGGCCGCATGTGGAGGAGCGGATCGCCGACCTGGTCCAGGCCCACCGGTCCACGATCGTGTTCGCCAACTCCCGGCGACTGGCGGAGCGGCTCTGCAACCGGCTCAACGAGATCGCCTACGAGCGGGCGACCGGGGAGCCCCTGGACGAGCACCACTCCCCCGCCGAGCTGATGGGCGGATCGGGAGCGGCGCAGGGCGCGCCGCCGGTGATCGCCCGCGCGCACCACGGGTCGGTCTCCAAGGAGCAGCGGGCCCTGGTGGAGGAGGACCTGAAGGCCGGCCGGCTGCCGGCGGTGGTCGCCACCTCCAGCCTGGAACTCGGCATCGACATGGGCGCGGTGGATCTCGTCGTGCAGGTCGAGTCCCCGCCCTCGGTCGCCTCCGGGCTGCAGCGCGTGGGCCGCGCGGGACACCAGGTCGGCGCCGTCTCCACCGGTGTCGTCTTCCCCAAGTACCGGGGCGACCTCGTCCAGGCGGCCGTGGTCACCGAGCGGATGCGGTCGGGCTCCATCGAGTCGCTGAGGGTGCCCGCGAACCCGCTGGACGTGCTCGCTCAGCAGCTGGTCGCCATGACCGCGCTGGACACCTGGCAGTTCGACGACCTGCTGGCCATGGTCCGCCGCGCGGCGCCGTTCGCCTCCCTGCCGGAGTCGGCGTTCACGGCGACGCTCGACATGCTGGCCGGCCGCTACCCGTCGGACGCCTTCGCGGAGCTGCGCCCGCGCGTGGTGTGGGACCGCGTCACCGGCGAGATCACCGGACGCCCGGGCGCCCAGCGCCTCGCGGTCACCTCCGGCGGCACGATCCCGGATCGCGGCCTGTTCGGCGTCTTCCTCGTCGGTTCCGACCCCAAGAAGGGCGGCGGCCGGGTCGGCGAGCTGGACGAGGAGATGGTCTACGAGTCCCGGGTGGGCGACGTCTTCACGCTGGGCACGAGCTCGTGGCGGATCGAGGACATCACGCGCGACCGTGTCCTGGTCTCGCCCGCGCCGGGTGTCCCGGGCCGGCTGCCGTTCTGGAAGGGCGACCAGCTGGGCCGCCCGCTGGAGCTGGGCCGCGCGGTGGGCGCGTTCCTGCGCGAGGTCGGGTCGCTGCCCAGGGACGACGCCCGGCTGCGGCTGCTGGCGGCCGGCCTGGACGCGTGGGCGGCGGACAACGTGCTGTCGTACCTGGAGGAACAGCGCGAGGCGTGTGGCCATGTGCCGGACGACCGCACGATCGTCGTGGAGCGGTTCCGTGACGAGCTGGGCGACTGGCGGGTCGTCGTCCACTCCCCCTTCGGCGCCCAGGTCCACGCCCCCTGGGCCCTCGCCCTCGGTGCGCGGCTGTCCGAGCGGTACGGCATGGACGCCCAGGTCATGCATGCCGACGACGGCATCGTGCTGCGTCTGCCGGACGCCGATCTGATGGGCCTGGACCTGCTCGACCAGGAGCCCGTGAAGGCCGGCGGCGAGTACGACAGCGAGCAGGCCCCGGTCGGCGCGGCGGACGTCGCCTTCGACAAGGGCGAGGTCGACCAGGTCGTCACCGACCAGGTGGGCGGCTCGGCCCTGTTCGCCTCCCGGTTCCGCGAGTGCGCCGCCCGCGCGCTGCTGCTGCCCCGCCGCAACCCCGGAAAGCGCACCCCGCTGTGGCAGCAGCGCCAGCGGGCGGCACAACTGCTGCAGGTGGCGAGCGAGTTCGGCTCGTTCCCGATCGTGCTGGAAGCGGTCCGCGAATGCCTCCAGGACGTCTTCGACGTCCCCGGGCTGGTCGAGCTGATGGGCGACATCGAGTCCCGCAAGGTGCGCCTGGTCGAGATCACCACCCCGGAGCCGTCCCCGTTCGCCCGCTCCCTGCTCTTCGGATACGTCGCCCAGTTCCTGTACGAGGGCGACTCCCCGTTGGCCGAGCGCCGCGCCGCCGCGCTCTCGCTGGACTCCCGGCTGCTGTCCGAGCTGCTGGGTCAGGCGGAGCTGCGCGAACTGCTCGACGCGGAGGTGCTGACCGAGCTGGAGCGCGAGCTGCAGTGGCTCGCCGAGGACCGCCGGGTCAAGGACGTCGAGGGCGTCGCCGACGTCCTCCGCCTGCTCGGCCCGCTCACCGACGCCGAGTTGGTCGCGCGGGGCACGGATCCGCAGTGGCCGCGGGAACTGGCCGGGGCCCGCCGGGCCATCAAGGTCCGGATCGCGGGAGCCGACCACTGGGCCGCCATCGAGGACGCGGGCCGGCTGCGCGACGCGCTCGGCACGGCGCTGCCGGTCGGTGTGCCCGAGGCGTTCACCGAACCGGTCAAGGACCCGCTGGGCGACCTCCTCGCGCGCTATGCCCGTACGCACGGCCCGTTCACCTCGACCACGGTGGCCGCCAGATTCGGCCTGGGTGTCGCGGTCACCGAGGGAGCCCTGCAGCGGCTCGCGGCGGCCGGCCGGGTCGTGCAGGGCGAGTTCCACCCGGCCGGCATCGGCCAGGAGTGGTGCGACGCGGCCGTACTGCGCCGTCTGCGCCGCCGCTCCCTGGCGGCCCTGCGCCATGAGCTGGAACCCGTGCCCCCGGCCGCGCTCGCCCAGTTCCTGCCGCAGTGGCAGCACATCGGCAAGGGGCACGGTCTGCGCGGCATCGACGGGCTGGTGCGCGCCGTGGAGCAGTTGCAGGGTGCCTCCGTGCCCGCATCCGCGCTGGAGAAGCTGGTGCTGCCCTCCCGGGTGGCGAACTACACCCCGTCGATGCTCGACGAGCTGACCGCCGCGGGCGAGGTGGTGTGGGCCGGGGCGGGTGCCCTGCCCGGAAAGGACGGCTGGGTCTCGCTCTATCTGGCGGACGCGGCCCCGCTGCTGCTCCCGGCACCGCACCCGCTGGAACTCACCGCGCTCCACCAGTCCGTCCTCGACGCCCTCTCCGGTGGTTACGGCCTGTTCTTCCGGCAGATCGCCGACCAGATCCGCGCCACCACGCACCCCGACGCCACCGATCCCCAACTGGCCGACGCGCTGTGGGACCTCGCCTGGTCCGGCCGGCTCACCAACGACACCCTGGCCCCCATGCGTTCCCTGCTGGGTTCCGGCCGTACGGCGGGCTCGACCGCGCATCGCGCCAAGCGCGCCGTCCCGCGCGGCCGGTACGGCTCCCTGACGGCCGCCGCGCGCACCGCGTTCCGCACCGGTCCGCCGACGGTCGCCGGCCGCTGGTCGCTGCTGCCCGCGGCCGAACCGGATGCCACGGTGCGCGCGCACGCACTGGCCCGCACGCTCCTGGACCGGCACGGCGTGGTCACCCGGGGCGCGGTCGCCGCTGAGGGCGTCGAGGGTGGTTTCTCGGCGGTGTACCGGGTGCTGTCGGCGTTCGAGGACAGCGGTCAGGCCCGGCGCGGCTACGTGGTCGAGGGGCTGGGCGCGGCCCAGTTCGCGATGGACGGCGCGGTGGACCGCCTGCGCGCGGTGGCGACCGCGCGCGAGCGGGCCGAAGGTCTGCCCGCTCCGGCCCGGCAGAACGGCTTCGGCGCCCCGGGTACCGCGAGCGGCTTCGCCGAGCAGGGGTTCCCCGACCCCTTCGCCCCCGCCGACGGCACCCCCCACGGCCACACCTTCGACGCGGCCGACGGCGGCCTCGCCCACCCCGGCCTGGACGGCGACTTCACCTGGCCGCCGGAGGACCAGCCCGCCGCCGACGGCGGCCGGCCCTCCCCCCGCGACCTCCCCGATCCCTTCGCCTCCGCGGGCTACGGCGGCCCCCGCGGCGGTGGCACGCCGTACGGCGCCGGCCCCTCCTACGGCACGTCCCCGCACCGCGGCGGCTACGGCACCGGCCGGTCGGGTTCCGCCGCTCCCGACCCGCGCGCCGTGGTCCTCGCCGCGGCCGACCCCGCGAACGCCTACGGTTCCGCGCTGCCCTGGCCGGAGCCGCCGACCGGCGCCGGGCACAAGCCGGGACGCAAGGCGGGCTCGCTGGTCGTCCTCGTGGAAGGCGAGCTGACGCTGTACATGGAGCGCGGCGGCAAAACGCTGCTGGCCTGGCCGGCCGGTCCGGACACCGACGCGACGGACGACCCCCGCCTCCGCCCGGCCGCCGAGGCCCTGGCCGCCGCGGCCCGCGCCGGTTCACTCGGCACGGTCACGGTCGAGCGGATCAACGGCGTCCAGGCCCTGACCTCCCCGACGGGCGCGCTCCTGGAAGCAGCGGGCTTCGTGGCCACCCCACGCGGCCTGCGCCTGAGAGCATGACCGACACCGCCCACCCCACCACCCACCCCGCCACGGGACACCCCCCCTTGCTCCACCAACTCACGCCACCACCCTCCTCCCGCCCCGCACCACCGCACCCCCTCCCCCCGACCAAGCGCACCATCACAACCCGCATCACTCCACCCGCCCATGCCGCACGCCCTACAACCCCACCCCTCCACCCGCCCCGCCACCCCGTCCCCGTGGCACGCTTGACGCATGCCCGAAGGTGACACGGTCTGGCAGGCCGCACGGCGGCTGCACGAAGCCCTCGCGGGCCAGGCGCTGGTCCGCAGCGACTTCCGGGTGCCCCAGTACGCGACGGTCGACCTGGCCGGCCGCAGGGTGCTGAGCACGATCGCGCGCGGCAAGCATCTGCTCACCCGTTTCGAGGGCGATCTGACCCTCCACACCCATCTGCGCATGGAGGGCGCCTGGAAGGTCTTCGGCACGGGTGAACGCTGGCGGGGCGGGCCGGCCCACCAGATCCGGATCATCCTCGGCACGGCGGATCGCGACGCCGTCGGTTTCCGCCTGCCGGTGTTGGAGCTGCTGCGCACCAGCGAAGAGGAGCAGGCCGTCGGCCACCTCGGCCCTGACCTGCTCGGCCCCGACTGGGACCCCGACCTGGCCCTGGCCAACGTCCTGGCGGACCCCGCCCGGCAGCTCGGCGAGGCCCTGCTGGACCAGCGCAATCTGGCCGGTATCGGCAACGTCTACAAGAGCGAGCTGTGCTTCCTGCTCGGCGTGACCCCCTGGCTCCCGGCCGGCGCGCTGCCCGCGGACCGCGCCGAGAAACTGCCCGCCCTGGCCAAGAGGCTGCTGGAGGCGAACCGGGACCGTCCGGTCCGCCGCACCACGGGCCTGTCCCGTCGGCAGACGACACGGCTGCCCTGGCCCGACCTGTTCGTCTACGGGCGTGCCGGGCGCCCCTGCCTGCGCTGCCACACCCCCGTCCGGGTGGCGGACCAGGGCGACGGCTCCCAGGAACGGCCCACCTACTGGTGCCCCACCTGCCAGGCGGGCCCCACTCCCGCGGCCGGCTCCCCCCAGCGCTGGCGCGACCGGTACCCCCGCCGCACCGGCTGACCACCCACGCCCCCCGGAGCGGCCGGGCCTCCCCTGGCCGGCAGAGCCCCCACCCGCCCGATCCCATCGGCCGGGTCCCAGTCATGGACGGGCCCGGTCATGGACGGTCCCGGTCATGGACGG
>NZ_WWJT01000723.1 GCF_009865385.1 Streptomyces sp. SID486
GCCTGCTGGGAGGAGCCGCACTGGCGGTCCACGGTGGTCGCCGGTACCGATTCGGGGAGTCCGGCGGCGAGGACGGCGTACCGGGTGGTGTTCATGGCCTGCTCGCCGACCTGGTCGACGGTGCCGCCGATCACGTCGTCGATCAGCGCGGGGTCGACGCCGGAGCGCTCGACCAGGGTGCGCAGGGTGTGCGCGAGGAGTTGCACGGGGTGGACGTGGGCGAGGGAGCCGTTCGGCTTGCCCTTGCCGATGGGGGTGCGTACGGCTTCGACGATGACTGCGTCTCGCATGGTGCGGGCCTCCTTGGCCGCCCTGGCGTCCCCACGGGGAGCTACCGGTGAGTAGGAAATCCGAACTCACCATAGCTCGGTAAGTTGGAAAATCAAACCCTCCTCTAGACTGGTCCGCATGGCCGCCACGAAAGATCCGCGCCCCTGCTCCATCGCCGACGCCCTCGCGCTGGTCGGCGAGAAGTACTCGCTGCTCGTCCTGCGGGAGGTGTGCCTGGGCAACGGCCGCTTCGACCAGCTCGTACGCAACATCGGCGCGCCGCGCGACGTCCTGGCCACCCGGCTGCGCCGGCTCGTGGAGGCCGGCGTCCTCACCAAGCACCTGTACAGCGAGCGCCCCCAGCGCTTCGAGTACCGGCCCACTCCGGCCGGACTGGAGCTGGAGCCGGTCCTGATGACCCTCAAGGAGTGGGGCGACCGCCATCTGCGCAAGGGCACCGACCTGCCGATGAGCGTCGAGCACGCCTGCGGCCACGAACTGGTGCCGGTGGTCACCTGCCGGGCCTGCGGGGACCCCGTGCGCCACGAGGACCTGAGGGCCCACCCGCAGACCCCGGGATGGACCGTGACGGGCCCGACGGCCGCCTGAACGGGCCGTCAGGCCCCTGTCGCCCCGCGGTCACCGCGGCCCGCTACGCTGCCCTCGTCACATGATCACCATTTCTCCCCAGCACTTGGACGCCATACCTTCATGTCTTGGTTTGAATCCCTCGTCCTCGGACTCGTCCAGGGGCTGACAGAGTTCCTGCCCGTCTCCTCCAGTGCGCACCTGCGGCTGACCGCCGCGTTCTCGGGCTGGAAGGACCCCGGGGCCGCCTTCACGGCGATCACGCAGATCGGGACGGAGGCCGCCGTCCTCATCTACTTCCGCAAGGACATCGGCCGGATCCTCACGTCCTGGTTCCGGTCGCTGTTCGACAGGACGATGCGGCGCGACCACGACGCGCAGATGGGCTGGCTGGTGATCGTCGGCTCGATCCCGATCGGCGTGCTGGGCGTGACCCTGAAGGACCAGATCGAGGGGCCCTTCCGCGACCTGCGGATCACCGCCACCATGCTCGTCGTCGTCGGCGTGGTCATCGGCATCGCCGACCGGTTGGCGGCCCGCGACGAGACCGGCGGCCGGCACCGGGCGCCCAAGCAGCGCAAGTCGCTGGAGAACCTCGGCGTCAAGGACGGCCTGATCTTCGGCCTGTGCCAGGCGTGCGCCCTCGTCCCGGGCGTCTCCCGCTCCGGCGCGACCATCAGCGGCGGCCTGTTCATGGGCTACCGGCGCGAGGCCGCCGCCCGCTACTCGTTCCTGCTCGCCGTCCCGGCCGTCCTCGCCTCCGGCGCCTTCGAGGTGAAGGACTCGCTGAGCGAGGGTCATGTGGCATGGGGCCCCACCCTGTTCGCCACGGTGATCGCGTTCGCGTCGGGGTACGCGGTGATCGCGTGGTTCATGAAGTGGATCTCCAACAAGAGCTTCATGCCGTTCGTCTGGTACCGCGTCGCCCTCGGCATCGTCATCATCGCCCTGGTCTCCGCGGGTGTCCTGAGCCCGCATGCGGCGGAATCGGCGGGCTGACGACCCCTTTCGGACATCTTCCGCACACCGGCCGACCGGTCACGACCTGCTCAACACCCCTGTGGGGGCCGGTCGGTTCGCGTGTACGAACGCGTCGCCGCGCGTCGGCGGTGACCAACCCCATACCTTCTGCGTAGCCACGCGGTAGCGCACAGTCAGTCCGTACCCCTACGCTGTTCGGCATGTCCCCCGATTCCCCGCCCCCTGGTTCCGTGCGGTCTGCCGCCGAGGTGAACGAGCAGATCCGGGCGCTGTGGCTGCGTGCGGGCGGCACCCTGTCGGCCCAGGAGCGCACGGAGTACGAGCTGTTGGTGATCGAGTGGGCCGCGGCGATCCGCGGCCGGGTCATCGAGGCGGCCTGACCGGGGCGTCCGTTCCACCGCGGCCGCTACGCCCGCAGGTGCGCCAGCGCCTCGTCCGGCACCGGATAGGGCCGCTCCTCGGGCAGCAGCCCGCTCGCCCGTTCCGTCTCCCCCGCCCTCACCAGCGCGTGGATCTCCGTCGCCAGCGGGGTGACGTCCTCGATGCCGGTGATCCACTCGTCGGCGTACCGAGCCGCCGCCTCCCCGGCGAGACCGAGCTGCAGGGACCGGTACGGCAGCGCGGCGAGGTGCAGATCCCGCTCCGGGTCCCACTGGACACGGGCCGGGCTGCGGGCCAGCTCGCGCTTCCAGGCGGCCTGGTCCGGATGCAGGGCGGGGACGTGGTGGGAGAGACAGGCGTGCCGCAGGGCCCACTCGAACCCCTCACGGGTGATGTCGACGGCGAGGACGGTCTCCTGGCCCTCCTTGGCCCCCCAGCCGCAGCGGTACATCATCCACAGGAAGGACGGCTTGATCCAGGTCATCCGGTCCCGTTTCCAGGCGGACGGGAAGCGCCCGGTGCGGGCGGCCGGGCGGCCGATGCCCGGGCGGTACGCCTGGTAGACGGTCACCGTGGTGTCCGTGTACCGGGCCCGGATGCGGAACCTGGGTTCGGTTTCGGTGTGTTCTTCGTTCACCGGGACAGGTTCGGCCGCCGTCCCCTCCCCGCACCACCGAATTTTCACCCCGCAGGCCCCTTGGCTCAGCGTCCGCGGTGCCCAACACTGTGCCGATGACGCAGCGCGCGGAGTTCGCGACCGTGAGAGACCGACTGGCCGTGGACGACCTGGTCACCGCGTACGCGGTGGCGGTGGACGACGGTGACTGGGCGGCGTACCGGCAACTGTTCACGGCGGACGGGCGGGCCGACTACCGTTCCGCGGGCGGCATCGAGGGCGACACGGCGCGCGTCGCTGCCTGGCTCGCCGAGAGCCTGGCCCGGTTCGGGATGCGCCAGCACCTCATCGTCAACCGGCAGGTGCGGTTCGGGGTCCTGGAGAACGACACCGGGGACACCGCCCGGGTGCGGGCCGACTATCTCAACCCGATGCGTCTCGCCGGTCCCGAGGGCCCGGCCGCACCGGACCTGGTGTGCGGTGGCCGCTACGCCTTCGCGCTGCTGCGCACACCGGACGGCTGGCGTCTGCGTGAAGTCGTCGTACAGGAGAAGTGGCGCCGGCTGCCCGGCACCCCGTAGGCGGGCAGCGCCGCGCGGACGGCCTCCGCGGCGGACGGGCCGTCGGACGGGCCCGAGACCGGGTGTCTGCCAAAGATCCCCGCCGACGCGCACACTGGAAGGATCGCTGGGTAGGGAGGTTCCCTATGAGGACGATCGACCGCTGGCTGACCTCCCCCTGGCGCCGCTCGGGCACCGCCGTCCTGGCCGGTGCCCTGCCCGTGCTCGCGTTCCCCGCCCCGGCACTGTGGTGGTTCGCGTACGTCGCCCTGGTGCCGTGGATCCTGCTGATCCGCTCGGCACCGACCGGGCGGCGGGCCGGTCACGACGGCTGGTGCGGCGGTTTCGGCTTCCTGGTGGCCGTCCATCACTGGCTGCTGCCGAGCCTGCACGTGTTCATCTTCCTGATCGCCACGCTGCTGGGCCTGCTCTGGGCGCCCTGGGGCCGGCTGGTGCGGCGCCTTCTGGGCGGGGTGCCGTCACCGGGCCGGGCCGCCGCCGCGCTGCTGGTGCTGCCGTCGGCCTGGCTGGCGGTGGAGCTGGTCCGGTCCTGGCAGGGCCTCGGCGGACCGTGGGGCATGCTGGGCTCCAGCCAGTGGCAGGTGGCCCCGGCACTGCGGCTGGCCTCGGTGGGCGGAGTGTGGCTGCTCAGCTTCCTGGTGGTGGCCGTCAACGTGGCGGTGGCCGTGCTGGTCTCGGTGCGCCGCTCGCGCATACCCGCCGTCGCCTCGCTGGCCGCCACGGCCGCCGCGGCCTCGGCCGCGTGGGTGTGGACGCCGCGCCCGGACACCGAC
Organism: Streptomyces sp. SID486; assembly: GCF_009865385.1. GTDB lineage: Bacteria > Actinomycetota > Actinomycetes > Streptomycetales > Streptomycetaceae > Streptomyces. Next base: position 4,191 of record NZ_WWJT01000723.1, read on the forward strand.
GCCCGGGTGCGGGTCGCCGTCGTGCAGCCCGGTGTGGTCGCCGGGGAGGCCAGCGGGGACAAGCGCTTCGACCGGGAGGAGTCGCTGACCCGGCGGCTCGCCGGTCACGACGTCGACCTGGTCGTGTGGGGCGAGTCCAGCGTCGGCTTCGACCTGGACGACCGCCCGGACCTCGCCCGGCGGCTCGCCGCGCTGTCCCGGACGACCGGCGCCGACATCCTGGTGAACGTGGACGCGCGCCGCTCGGACCGGCCGGGCATCTACAAGAGTTCCGTGCTGGTCGGCCCGGACGGTCCGACCGGGGACCGGTACGACAAGATGCGGCTGGTCCCGTTCGGCGAGTACATACCGGCCCGTTCGCTGCTCGGCTGGGCCACCTCGGTGGGCCGCGCCGCCGGCGAGGACCGGCGCCGCGGCACCGGACAGACCGTGATGAACGTCGGACACGGACTGCGGATCGGGCCGCTCATCTGCTTCGAGACCGCGTTCCCGGACATGAGCCGGCACCTCGCCGAGGACGGCGCAGACATCCTCCTCGGCCAGTCCTCCACCTCGTCCTTCCAGCACAGCTGGGCGCCGGAGCAGCACGCCTCGCTGGCCGCGCTGCGCGCCGCCGAGACCGGCCGGCCGATGGTGCACGCCACGCTCACGGGCGTGTCGGCGGTGTACGGCCCGGACGGGGCCCGACTCGGCCCCTGGCTCGGCACGGACGCGAACACCGCGCGCGTGTACGACGTACCGCTCGCGCACGGCGTCACGCCCTACGTCCGCTACGGGGACTGGCCGGTGTACGGCGCGCTGCTGGTGCTGGCCGCGCTGGGGGTGACCGAGGGGGCGCGGGCACTCAGGCTGCGGCGAAGCGCTGCCGAACCGCTCGTACCACGCGCTCGCACAGTTCATGGGTCGCCAGCGCGTCCCTCGCGCTGAGCACCGTCCCGGTCCGCACGGCGTCGAGGAAGGCGAGGACCGCCTGTTCGATACCGCGCTGGCGGGCCACCGGCACCCAGTCGCCGCGCCGGCGCACGGTCGGCTGGCCCTTGTGGTCGATCACTTCGGCGAGGTTGACGACCTGGCGCTTGCTGTCCTGCCCGGACACTTCGAGGATCTCCTCGTTGGAGCCGCTGAGCCGGTTCATCACACCGAGCGCGGTGAAGCCGTCCCCGCCGAGCTGGAGCACGAGGTGGTGCAGCAGCCCGTCCTCGGCGCGGGCGCGGACGGTGACGTCGTCGACCGGGCCCGGCACCAGGAACCGCAGGGTGTCGACGACGTGGATGAAGTCGTCCAGGATCATCGAGCGTGGTTCCTCGGGCAGTCCGACCCGGTTCTTCTGCAGGAGGATCAGCTCGCGCGGGTGGTCCAGGCACTGTGCGTACCCGGGGGCGTACCGGCGGTTGAAGCCGACGGAGAGCGAGACGCCGCGCCGCTCGGCCAGCTCGACCAGCCGCTCGGAGTCGGCGAGTTCGTAGGCGAGCGGCTTGTCCACGTAGGTCGGGACACCGGCGTCGAGCAGCCGGGCGACGATCTCGGGGTGGACGGAGGTGGGGGCGTGCACGAACGCCGCGTCCAGGCCGGCCGCGAGCAGCGAGTCCAGGGTGGTGTGGCGCTGCTCGCGGGGCACGCGCAGGGTGTCCCCGACCCGCTCCAGCGTGGCGGGCGTGCGGGTCTGCAGATGGAGGTCGAGCCCCGGCTGCGAGCCCAGCACCGGCAGGTACGCCTTCTGTGCGATGTCCCCGAGTCCGATGCAGCCGACCTTCACGTGCTCTCCTCTACCGCTGGCCTGCGTGTTGTCTGCCGGAAGCATACGGGGGCCGCCAGTCGGCGATGCCGTCGAAGCCCCGTAGGAAGAGGCCCGGCCCGGCCGTCGACAGGGCCGCGATCAGCGAGTTCCGAACGGCCACGGCGGTGCGGCTGCCGGTCATGCCGAGGCGGCCGGCCCGGACGGCCCTGCGGGCGATCGCCGTGGTGCGCGGGAGGCGTTCGGCGGAGTAGGCGGCCGGGTCCGCCGCGTGGTGAGCGAGCACGACCGCGTCCTCGATGGCCTGGTTGCCGCCCTGGCCGAGGGTGGGGGGCATGGCGTGGGCGGCGTCGCCGAGGAGGACGGTGCGGCCCCGGTGGTGGGCGGGCAGGGGCCGGGCGATGTGGTGCACGTCGTGGCGGAGCACGTCCTCGGGGCGGGCGGCGGCGAGCACGGCGGGGATCGGGTCGTGCCAGCCGCCGAAGCGGCGCAGGAGTTCGGCCCTCTCGTCGTCCGGGGCGTGATCGCCCTGCGGGGCCGTGGCCGCCGCGTAGGCGTAGACCCGGCCGTCCTTGAGGGGGTGGGTGCCCCAGAGCCGGCCGCGGCCCCAGGTCTCGTGCGAGGCGAACTCGGCGCCGGGCGCCGGGACCAGCAGCCGCCAGGTGGTGAAACCGGCGTACACCGGCCCGGGGTGGGCGGGGAAGAGCGCCTTGCGGACGCGGGAGTTGACGCCGTCCGCGCCGACGACGAGGTCGGCCTCCAGCTCCTCGTCACCGACGCGCACGCGGGCGGGCCGGGTCCGGTCGCCGGGGTCGGCGAGGGCCGCGGGTGCCGCGGTGCGCACGGCACCGGGCGGGAGCAGGGCGGCGAGCCGGTCGACGAGGGTGGCCCGGGGCAGCAGGACCAGGGGGCCGCCGAAGCGGTCGGCGGCGGCCGCGGCGCTGGAGCGGGACAGCCAGCGTCCGCCCGGGGTGCGCAGGCCCCCGTCGCCCTGCCAGGCGGCCAGGTCGCGGATCTCGTCGCCGATGCCGAGGACGTCCAGGGCGCGCAGGGCGTTCGGGGCGAGCGAGATGGCAGCGCCGACGGGCGCCAGCGAGGGGGCGCGCTCCAGCACGGTCACGGCCCGGCCCGTCCGGTGCAGGGCAGCCGCCGCGGCCAGCCCGCCGATTCCTCCGCCGATGACTGCCACCCGTGCCGACCGTGTCATGACCCCTCCTCGACTACACCTGTAGTGAACCCTGACCGTACTACGGGTGTAGTGACTTGGGTAGGGTCAGCCGTATGCCCCCTGACAGCACCGCCGGGCCGGCCGAACCCACCGAGTCCGCCG
>NZ_WWJT01000724.1 GCF_009865385.1 Streptomyces sp. SID486
GCCGGGCCGGTCGCGTTCGTAGCGGCGTATGACATGGCCCGTGGCCCGGTCCAGATGAGCGAGGCGGGCCAGGCCGTAGCGGGCAAGGACGCGGTGCACGGTCGAGGGCACCAGGTTCAGCAGGTGCGCGATGCGGGCCGGTCCCCACCGGCGCAGGACGCGGACCTTGATGATCCGGCGTTCGGTGCGGGTCGGGGTCCGGCGCGGGCTGGTGCGCGGGCGGCTGGGGCGGTCGGTCATGCCTGCCTCGCCGAACCGACGGTAGCGGTCGGCCCACCGCTGGGCCGTGGTGGGCGAGACCTGGAAGCGTTCCGCGGCCCGCCGCAGCGTCCAGTTGTCGTCCACGACGCAGCGGGCCAGACGCAGGCGGCCGGTCTCGGTCAGCGGTGCATTACGGTGGGGCACGAGGGCCTTTCTGGTCGCTGGTGCAGATGTCGCAATCCACACCAGGCCAGTAGGCCCTCACCCATTTCAAGATCACACGTCAGTGATCGCTGTCACCAACCTCCGTGGACAGAACAGCTAGAGCACGCATGGCCGCTGGCCTGCCGCGTCCCCAGCGTGATTTGGGAAGGCCGGTCCGGGTCGGCTTGGGTACGGAGCGCCAACACGTTCGTACCGGCCAACTGAGACGGGCGAACGAAAGAGCGACACCCCGCCTGGGTGCCGCCCATTCGTTCTGCCTGGTCAGGCCAGGTGGAGGCCGTGGCGGGAATCGAACCCGCGTAACTCGCTTTGCAGGCGAGTCCCTGAACCACTCGGGCACACGGCCGTGTCCGTGAGAAGAACGTACGGGGGCCGGGGGCGGTGGCTCAAGGGGATCGGGCGGGGTGCAACGGGACTGCCATACGGCGTTCACGAACCGGGCGGCGTACGTCCGGGGACCGAGGGGAACCTCGGCCTCCGGACAGGGGTGCAACTCGGTTGCGCGCCTTACTCTGGCGAGCATGAGTGCCCTCGAGTCCCGCGACCCCGCCGTTCTCCCCCCGCCCGCCGAGCGGCAGGACGGGGTGCTCGGCCGGGCGTACCGGGCGCTCAGCGTCGGCATCGTGTCGGTCGTGGTGCTCATCGCGTTCGAGGCGACCGCCGTCGGGACCGCCATGCCGGTCGCCGCGCGCGAGCTGGACGGGGTGGCCCTGTACGCGTTCGCCTTCTCGGGGTACTTCACGACCAGTCTGTCCGGGATGGTGCTCGCCGGGCAGTGGTCCGACCGGCGTGGCCCGCTCGGCCCGCTGACCACCGGGATCGGCGCCTTCGCCGCGGGACTCGTCATAGCCGGGACCGCGCAGGCCATGTGGGTGTTCATCCTCGGGCGGGCCGTGCAGGGACTCGGCGGCGGACTGGTCATCGTGGCCCTGTACGTCGTCGTCGGCCGCGCCTACCCCGAGCGGCTGCGCCCCGCGATCATGGCGTCCTTCGCGGCCGGCTGGGTCGTCCCGTCCGTGGTGGGACCCCTCGCCGCGGGCGCCGTCACCGAGCACCTCGGCTGGCGCTGGGTCTTCCTCGGCATCCCGGCCCTCGTCCTGTTCCCGCTCGCCCTCGCCCTGCCGCAGATACGGCACAGGGCAGCCGGCCCGGCGGACGCGGCGGCCGGATCCGGCTCCTTCGACCGCCGCCGGATCCGGCTCGCGCTCGGCATCTCCCTGGGCGCCGGGCTCCTGCAGTACGCAGCCCAGGATCTGCGCCCCCTCTCGCTGCTCCCGGGGCTCGCCGGTGCCGCGCTGCTCGTGCCCGCCGTGCGCGGGCTGCTCCCGCGCGGCACCTACCGGGCGGCCCGCGGCCTGCCCTCCGTCGTGCTGCTGCGCGGGCTGGCCGCGGGATCCTTCATCGCCGCCGAGTCCTTCGTGCCGCTGATGCTGGTCACCCAGCGCGGACTGTCGCCGACGCTCGCCGGCTTCTCCCTGGCGGCCGGCGGCGGCACCTGGGCGCTCGGCTCGTTCGTGCAGTCCCGGCCGCGCGTGGCGCCCCACCGCGACCGGCTGATGACTCTCGGCATGGTGCTGGTCGCCGTCGCGATCGTGACCGCGCCCGGTGTGCTCCTGCACTCCGTGCCCGTGTGGTCCGTCGCCGTCGCCTGGGGCGTCGGCTGCTTCGGCATGGGACTGGTGATCTCCTCCACCAGCGTGCTGCTGCTCCAGCTCTCCGCCCCGGAGGAGGCCGGCACCAACTCCGCCGCCCTGCAGATCTCCGACGCCCTCTCCAACGTCGTCCTGCTGGCGGCGACCGGCGCGGCCTTCGCGTCCCTCGGCGGCGGCAGCACGGCGGCCGGCACCGCCACGGGCGCCGGTTCCGCCGCGGCCACCGGTTCCGGCCACCCCGCCGCCTTCGCCGCCGTCTTCCTGCCGATGACGGCCGTCGCGCTGGCGGGCGCCTGGGTGACCCGCCGACTGCGGTCGCGGTGAGCGGGAAAAGACCTGGCCGCGGGCGGTCCGGCGCCCTACCGTGGTCCGCGTGGACGATCTCCCGCTCGACCCCGCCACCCGCGACGCGCTGACCGACCTCGCCGACGCCCAGGGGCGGCCGGTGCAGGACGTGGTCGCCGACGCCGTACGCCGGTATCTCCGGGAGGAGGAGCGGAGCGTGCGCGAGGTCGCCGAGCGGCTCGCCGACGCCCACGCCGACCTGCTGCGGAGGCTCGGCGAATGACCCGCCATCTCACGGTCGCCGAGGTCACCGCCCTGGCCGCGATCGCCTTCGGCGGCCGGCCGCCCGAGGTGCGCGAGCCCGGGCTGCTGGCCTCCGCCGTGCTCCGGCCCCGCGCCCGCATGTTCGGCACGGCCGCCTACGAGGACCGCTACGAGCAGGCGGCGGCCCTGCTGCACGGCCTCGCCACGAACCACCCCCTCGTGGACGGCAACAAGCGCACCGCGTGGCTCGCCACGGCCACCTTCCTCGCCCTCGGCGGCGTCGACCTCGCGGGCGTCGACCAGGACACGGCGTACGACCTGGTCGTCGACGTGGCCTCCGGGAAGGAGAGCGGGGTACCGGAGATCGCGCGACGGCTGAGGCGGTTGTGACGTGGCTCCCACCCGCGAGCGACCCGGGCCGGTTCGCGCCGTGACGGCCGGGCGGCGCCGGTAGGGTGGCCCGGTTGTCATATGTAGCCGCCCGACCTGATGTACGGAGACCGTGACTACCACCGCCGCCGCCGCCTCCGCTCACTCCCACCACCTCTCGCCCGCCTTCCCGGGCCGGGCCCCCTGGGGTACCGCCAGCAAGCTGCGCGCCTGGCAGCAGGGGGCGATGGAGAAGTACATCCAGGAGCAGCCACGTGACTTCCTCGCGGTCGCCACGCCGGGTGCCGGCAAGACGACCTTCGCGCTGACCCTGGCCTCCTGGCTGCTGCACCACCACGTCGTGCAGCAGGTGACCGTGGTCGCGCCCACCGAGCACCTGAAGAAGCAGTGGGCCGAGGCCGCCGCCCGGATAGGGATCAAGCTCGACCCCGAGTACAGCGCGGGGCCGCTCGCCCGGGACTACGACGGCGTCGCCGTGACGTACGCCGGTGTCGGCGTCCGGCCCATGCTGCACCGCAACCGGGTAGAGCAGCGCAAGACCCTGGTGATCCTGGACGAGATCCACCACGCCGGTGACTCCAAGTCCTGGGGCGAGGCGTGCCTGGAGGCGTTCGAACCGGCCACCCGGCGGCTCGCGCTGACCGGTACGCCGTTCCGGTCCGACACCAACCCCATCCCCTTCGTGACGTACGAGGAGGGGCAGGACGGGATCCGCCGGTCCGCCGCGGACTACACCTACGGCTACGGCAACGCCCTCGCCGACCACGTCGTGCGGCCGGTCATCTTCCTCTCCTACAGCGGAAGCATGCGCTGGCGCACCAAGGCCGGTGACGAGATCGCCGCCCGGCTCGGCGAGCCGATGACCAAGGACGCCGTCAGCCAGGCGTGGCGTACGGCGCTCGACCCGCGCGGTGAATGGATGCCCAGCGTGCTGCGCGCCGCCGACCAGCGGCTGACCGAGGTCAGGAAGGCCATCCCGGACGCGGGTGCCCTCGTGATCGCCTCCGACCAGGACTCCGCGCGCGCGTACGCCAAGCTGATCCGCGAGATCACCGGGACGAAGGCGACGCTCGTGCTGTCCGACGACGCCGGCGCCTCGAAGCGGATCGACGAGTTCAGTGAGAGCGGCGACCGGTGGATGGTCGCCGTCCGCATGGTGTCCGAGGGCGTCGACGTTCCCCGGCTCGCGGTGGGCGTGTACGCCACGACCATCTCGACCCCGCTCTTCTTCGCGCAGGCCGTCGGGCGCTTCGTGCGCTCCAGGCGGCGCGGGGAGACCGCGTCCGTGTTCCTGCCCACCGTGCCCGACCTGCTGACCTTCGCCAACGAGATGGAGAAGGAGCGCGACCACGCCCTCGACAAGCCGAAGAAGGAGGGTGAGGAGGACCCGTACGCCGAGTCCGAGAAGGAGATGGACGAGGCGAACAAGGAGCAGGACGAGGACACCGGCGAGCAGGAGCAGTTCTCCTTCGAGGCGCTGGAGTCCGAGGCCGTCTTCGACCGGGTGCTGTACGACGGCGCCGAGTTCGGCATGCAGGCCCACCCCGGGAGCGAGGAGGAGCAGGACTACCTCGGCATCCCCGGGCTGCTGGAGCCCGACCAGGTGCAGCTGCTGCTCCAGAAGCGGCAGGCCCGGCAGATCGCGCACAGCAGGAAGAAGCCGGACGAGGAGGCCGACCTGCTGGAGCTGCCGGCCGAGCGGCGGCCGGTGGTCTCGCACAAGGAGATGATGGAGCTGCGGAAGCGGCTCAACACCCTGGTGAGCGCGTACGTCCATCAGAGCGGCAAGCCGCACGGCGTCATCCACACCGAGCTGCGGCGGGTGTGCGGGGGGCCGCCGAGCGCGGAGGCCACGCCGGGCCAGCTGCGGCAGCGGATCGACAAGGTGCAGGAGTGGGCGACCCGGATGCGCTGACGGGGCGCCGCGGAGCCGGGGGACGCCCGGGCCGGGGTGCGCTTCGGCGGTGTCCGAGTGTGTGCGAATCCGGACGAATGCAGGCAGGCCGGTTCTGGTCTTGCCCGGATTCTGGACCAAGACTTCCGCTCAGCGAACCGGCTTCGCTACTGTCCCGCTACGCATACGCCCCGTGGCAGCGCCGCCGCGGAGCGCAGCCGTGAAGCGACACGGCTCGGAGCCTCCGAACCGTCCTGCCGACCGGCGGCCTCTGAAGCGCGTCGCCGACGGGACTCGGTGACGCATCCGCCGCTCAGGGGACGCCGACCTCACGCCGAAGGAGTGGGCGTCGTGACCGCGGAGACCTCTCAGACGCTCGACCGGGGACTGCGCGTCCTCAAACTGCTCGCCGACACGGACCACGGGCTGACCGTCACCGAGTTGTCCACCAAGCTGGGCGTGAACCGGACCGTGGTGTACCGGTTGCTCGCCACGCTCGAACAGCACGCCCTCGTACGCCGGGACCTGGGCGGCCGGGCCCGGGTGGGGCTCGGTGTGCTGCGGCTCGGCCGGCAGGTGCACCCCCTGGTACGGGAGGCGGCACTGCCCGCGCTCAGGTCGCTCGCCGAGGACATAGGGGCGACGGCACACCTGACCCTGGTGGACGGGACGGAGGCGCTGGCCGTCGCCGTCGTCGAGCCGACCTGGACCGACTACCACGTGGCCTACCGGGCCGGTTTCCGGCACCCCCTCGACCGGGGCGCCGCGGGCCGGGCGATCCTCACCGCGCGGCAGTCGCCGTCCGAGGACCCCGGCTACACCCTCACCCACGGGGAACTGGAGGCCGGCGCGAGCGGGGCCGCCGCGCCGCTGGTCGGGGTCACGGGGGTCGAGGGCAGCGTGGGTGTGGTGATGCTGGCGGACGCCGTGCCGGAACGGGTGGGACCGAGGGTGGTGGAGGCGGCGCGGGAGGTCGCGGAGGCGCTGCGCTGAACGGGCCCCGTGCACGGCGTGGGCGGCGGCGACCGGCACGTCAGACCGAGCGACCGGCACGTTAGATTGAGTCCGTGCTCTCACGTCTCACACGTCCCCAGGCCCTCGCCGTCTGCGCGCTGCCCGTGGTGGCCCTGCTCGCCACGGCGGCGTTCGCGCCGCTGCCGTTCTCGGTGGCGCAGCCCGGCATGACGGCGAACGTGCTGGGTGACAACCAGGGCACCCCGGTGATCACGGTCTCCGGCGCGGCGGCCCGCAAGACCAGCGGGCAGCTGCGCATGACGACGATCCAGGCGACCGGTCCGGACGCCCGCGTCCTGCTCGGTGACGTGCTCGGCAACTGGTTCCGCACCGACCGGGCCGTCATGCCGCGCGACTCGGTCTACCCGAGCGGGAACACCGTCAAGGAGATCGAGAAGCACAACGCGGCGCAGATGCAGCAGTCCCAGGACGCGGCGACCCAGGCGGCGCTGAAGTACCTGGGGCTGAGCGCCGGCAAGGTCAAGGTCAAGCTGAGACTCGCCGACGTGGGCGGACCCAGCGCGGGCCTGCTGTTCAGCCTGGGCATCATCGACAAGCTGGACGGCGACGGCAGCGGCGGCGACCTCACGGGGGGCCGCACCGTCGCCGGCACGGGCACGATCGACGCCGCCGGCGAGGTCGGCGCGGTCGGCGGGGTGGCCCTGAAGACGAAGGCCGCGCGCCGGGACGGGGCCACGGTCTTCCTGGTCCCGAAGGCCGAGTGCGCCGACGCCAGGGCCGAGCTGCCCGAGGGGCTGCGGCTGGTTCCGGTGACCACCCTGAAGGGCGCCGTCGACTCCCTGGTGTCCCTGGAGAAGGGGAAGGGCCCGGTCCCGAGCTGTTAGGCCACGGCGGACCGGTGCCGGGCCGGCGGACCGCTGTGGGCCGGTGCCGGGCCGGCGGACCCCTGTGTGCCGGTGTCGGATCGGCGGACCGCTGTGGGCCGGTGCCGGGCCGGCGGACCGCTGTGGGCCGGTGCGGGGCCGGCGGACGCGGTGGACCGGTGCCGGGCTGCTGGAGCGTGGGCGGGCCTACCGCACGAAACCCTCCTGCTTCATCCAGTCCAGCGCCACCTGGTGCGGATCCTCACCGTCGACGTCCACCTTCGCGTTCAGCGTCTGGGCGACCGTGTTGTCCAGCTTCCGGGTGACGGGGTCGATGACGCTCGCGATGGCCGGCCACTTCTTCAGGGTCGCGGTGTTGACCACGGGGGTGGCGTCGTAGTTCGGGAAGAACTTCTTGTCGTCGGCCATCACCACCAGGTTCATGGACCTGATGCGGCCGTCGGTGGTGAACACCTCGCCGTAGGTGCAGCTGCCCTTGGCGACCTGGGTGTAGATGATCCCGGTGTCCATCTGCGTGACGTTCTTCGCCGGCACGCTCATGCCGTACGCCTTCTCCATGCCGGGCAGCCCGTCGGCCCGGTTGGCGAACTCGCCCTCCACGCACAGGGTGACCGCGCCCGGGTCCTTCTTCGACAGCGCGGCCACCTCGGACAGCGTCTTCGTGCGGTACTTCTCGAAGCCGGCCCGGTTCATGGCGAGTGCGTAGGTGTTGTCCAGCTTCGAGGGCGGCAGCCAGGTCAGCCCGTTCCGCAGGTCGGCGTCCCGCACGGCCTCCCACTGCTCGCGCGGATCGGTGATCGGCCTGCTGTTGCCCAGGTAGGTGATCCAGCCGGTGCCCGTGTACTCGAACTGGGCGTCCGCGTCCCCGTTCCGCACCGCCTCCCGGGACCCGATGGACCCCTGGATCCCGGTCCGGTCGAGGACGTCCGCGCCGGCCGCCTGGAAGGCGATCCCCATGATCGCGCCGAGGATCAGCTGCTCGGTGAACTCCTTGGAGGTCACGGTGAGATGCGCGCCCGCGAGTGGCCGGCCGCGTCCGATCGTGCCGGGTTCGACGTCGTCCGTCATGGGGGAGCCGCTGGTCAGCCCGCAGCCGGACGGCAGGACGAGCAGCGCGGCCAGTGCCAGGAGGGGCCGGTGTCTCATGTGCCCGCCTCCAGTCCCCGCGGCCGCAGCAGCACTTCCGCGAGCGAGGCCAGCCAGTCCACCAGCAGGGCCAGTGCCACGGTCAGCACCGAGCCCAGCACCAGCACCGGCATGCGCTGGGTGGTGATGCCGGTGGTGATCAGCGTGCCGAGGCCGCCGCCCCCGCCGAAGGTCGCCAGGGTCGCCGTACCGACGTTGAGTACGAGCGCGGTGCGGACGCCCGCGAGGATCAGCGGCACGGCGAGGGGCAGTTCGACCCGGCCGAGCACGCCGAGCGGGGACATGCCGATGCCGCGCGCGGCCTCCAGCAGGGTGGGGTCGTTGGCCTGGAGCCCGGCGATCGTGTTGGAGAGCACGGGCAGGAGGGCGTAGACGATGATGCCGATCAGGGCCGCCTTCGTGCCGGTGCCGAGCCAGATGACGAGCAGGGCCAGCAGGCCGATCGCCGGGGTCGCCTGACCCATGTTGGCGAGCGCCATGGCCGGCGGGGTGGCCTTGCGGAAGGTGCGCCGGGTCAGCAGGATGCCCAGCGGGATGGCGATGATCAGCACGAAGAAGGTGGAGATCGCCGTCAGCCGCACGTGCTGCCACAGCGCCTTGGAGACCTGGCCGCCCGCCAGCGCGTTCCGGGAGATCGTGTCCAGGTCGGCCTGCCGGAACCACAGCCAGGTCGCCAGCAGCACGGCGACCAGGAACGCGGGCAGCACGGTCAGCCGCGGCCAGGTCAGCCGGCGCGCGGGCGGCCGCCGGGCCGGGGGCGGGGCCTCCTGCTCCGCCTCGCCCTCGTCGCGGAAGGCGAGGCCCTTCACCTCGTGCTCGCCCTCGGGGCGCTGGGCGGCGCTCATGCCTTCTTCTCCGCGGCGTCGCCCTCCTGCTCGAAGTGGGTCTGCTGGGATCGCGCCTCCTCCAGGTCGTGCTGGTGCTCCATGGCGTCGAGCCGGTCGGCCTCCAGCAGTTCGTGCACGGAGTTCATCAGCGTCTCCATGTCGACCACGCCGATGTACTCGCCGCGCCGCCCGGTGACCGCGACCCGGCCCGCGTTGTCGGTCAGCACGGCCTCCAGCGCGTCCCGCAGGGTGCCGTCCCGGGTCACGGTGTCGTGCACCAGGGTGCCCGCGCGGGCGAGCGAGCCGCGGGCCCGCATCAGGTCTCCGCGCCGCAGCCACTTGTAGGGCCGGCGGCGCCGGTCGAGGAGCAGGATCTCGTTGGTGCCGCTGCTGCGCAGGTACCCGAAGATCTGCTGGAGCGGGGTGTCCACCGTCACCGTCGGGTACTCCCGCATCTCCACGTCCCGTACGCGGGTCAGGTTCAGCCGCTTCAGGGCGGCGCCCGCGCCGACGAAACCGGAGACGAAGTCGTCGGCGGGGTTGGTGAGGATCGCCTCCGGGGTGTCGAACTGGGCGATGTGGGAGCGTTCGCGCAGCACCGCGATCCGGTCGCCCAGCTTGATCGCCTCGTCGAAGTCGTGGGTGACGAACACGATCGTCTTGTGCAGCTCGTGCTGGAGCCGGATCAGCTCGTCCTGGAGGTGGTCGCGGGTGATCGGGTCGACCGCGCCGAACGGCTCGTCCATCAGCAGCACCGGCGGGTCGGCGGCGAGCGCCCGGGCCACCCCGACCCGCTGCTGCTGGCCGCCGGAGAGCTGGCGCGGGTAGCGGCCGTGGAACTCGCCCGGGTCGAGACCGACGAGGTCCAGCATCTCCTCGACCCGGTCCCGGATCCGCTTCTTCGGCCAGCCGGTCATCCTCGGGACGAGCGCGATGTTCTGCGCGACGGTCATGTGCGGGAACAGCCCGGAGGACTGGATGGCGTAGCCGACCTTGCGGCGCAGCTTCACCGGGTCCATGTCGGTGACGTCCTCGCCGCCGATGCGGATGCGCCCGCCGGTCGGCTCGATCAGCCGGTTGATCATCTTCAGGGTCGTGGACTTCCCGCAGCCGGACGGCCCGACGAAGACGACCGTCTCGCCCGCCTTGATCTCCATGCTCACGTTGTCCACGGCCGGCTGCGCACCGCCCGGGTAGCGCTTGGTCAGGTTCTCCAGCTCGATGGGGGCGCCGTGCGTGGTGGGGGAGGCCGGCTCAGACACGGATCCCCCTGGGAATGGTCAGCCGTCCGATCAGGACGTACGCGGCGTCGAACAGCAGGGCGAGGATGATGATCCCGAGGGTGCCCGCGAGCACCTGGTTCAGGGCGTTGCTGCTGCCCAGGGAGGCGAGCCCGCGGAAGATCTCGTTGCCGAGACCGGGGCCGGAGGCGTAGGCGGCGATCGCCGCGATGCCCATCAGCATCTGGGTGGAGACCCGGATGCCGGTGAGGATCGGCGGCCAGGCCAGCGGCAGCTCCACCCGCGCCAGCCGCATCGGCCGGGACATCCCGATGCCGCGGGCCGCGTCCACCAGCGCCGGGTCCACCCCGCGCAGACCCACGATCGCGTTCCGCACGACGGGCAGCAGCCCGTACAGCGTCAGCGAGATCACCGTGGGCGGCACGCCCAGGCCGACGACCGGGACGAGCAGGCCGATCATGGCCAGCGAGGGGACGGTGAGGACGGTGGAGGTGGCGGTGGTGGCGAGGTTGCCGGCCCACTCGCTGCGGTAGGTGACGACGCCGACGAGGACCCCGATGAGGGTCGCCAGGACCATGCACTGGAACACCGCGCTGGCGTGCTGGTAGGCGTCCGTGAGCAGCTGCTGGTGGCGACTGCCCAGGTACTCCCAGAAGTTCACCCGTGCTCACCCCAGGTCGGTCAGGTCTCTTCCCGGTCCCGGGCCGCCTGCTCCACCAGCGGGATGATCCGCAGCGGAACGGGGTTCTCCATGACGATCGCCGTGGAGGCCCGGACGATGCCATCAAAACCGACAACCCGGTCGATCACCCGCTGGAGATCGGCGTTCGAGCGGGCCACCAGCCGGCACAGCATGTCCCCGCTGCCGGTGGTGGTCAGCAGCTCCAGCACCTCCGGCACGGACGCCAAGTGCGCCCGTACGTCGGGGCCTTGGCCCTGCCGGATCTGCAGCGTGGCGAACGCGGTGACCGGGTAGCCGAGGGCCGCCGGCTCCACCTGCGGACCGAAGCCGCGGATGACTCCGTTGGACTGAAGGCGGTCGAGCCGCGCCTGCACGGTGCCCCGCGCCACGCCCAGCCGCCGGGACATCTCCAGCACCCCGATGCGCGGCTCCTCGGCCAGCAGCACGATGATCCGCCCGTCCAGATGATCGATCGCCACGGGACCCCCTGAGATGGTCATCCTGTACACAAAGACCGCCAGCACGGTCGTACCACTGAACAGATTGTCCAGCGAATCAGCGAACTATTGCGCACCTTGCAGGGCGGGTCCACCCTTCCGCTATGACGCAGACCACACAGCACACTCCCGCGACGACCGCCCGGCAGGCCGACCCCTTCCCGGTCAAGGGAATGGACGCGGTCGTCTTCGCCGTGGGCAACGCCAAGCAGGCGGCGCACTACTACTCCACCGCCTTCGGCATGCGGCTGGTCGCCTACTCCGGACCGGAGAACGGCAGCCGCGAGACCGCCAGCTACGTACTGGAGAACGGCTCCGCCCGCTTCGTCCTCACCTCGGTGATCAAGCCGAGCAGCGCCTGGGGCCACTTCCTCGCCCAGCACGTCGCCGAGCACGGCGACGGCGTCATCGACCTGGCGATCGAGGTCCCGGACGCCCGCGCCGCGCACGCGTACGCCGTCGAGCACGGCGCCCGCTCGCTCGCCGAGCCGTACGAGGTGAAGGACGAGCACGGCACCGTCGTCCTCGCCGCGATCGCCACCTACGGCGAGACCCGGCACACCCTGGTCGACCGCTCCGGTTACGACGGCCCCTACCTGCCCGGCTTCGTCGCCGCCCAGCCGATGGCCGAGCAGCCCGCCCACCGCACCTTCCAGGCCGTCGACCACTGCGTCGGCAACGTCGAGCTCGGCAAGATGAACGAGTGGGTCGAGTTCTACAACAACGTCATGGGCTTCACGAACATGAAGGAGTTCGTGGGCGACGACATCGCCACCGAGTACAGCGCGCTGATGTCGAAGGTGGTCGCGGACGGCACCCTCAAGGTCAAGTTCCCGCTCAACGAGCCCGCCATCGCCAAGAAGAAGTCCCAGATCGACGAGTACCTGGAGTTCTACGGCGGCCCCGGCGTCCAGCACATCGCGCTCAACACCAACGACATCGTGCAGACCGTCCGCACGATGCGCGCCGCCGGTGTCGAGTTCCTCAACACCCCCGACTCGTACTACGACACCCTCGGCGAGTGGGTGGGCGACACCCGTGTGCCGGTCGAGACCCTGCGCGAGCTGAAGATCCTCGCCGACCGCGACGAGGACGGCTACCTGCTGCAGATCTTCACCAAGCCGGTCCAGGACCGGCCGACGGTGTTCTTCGAACTGATCGAGCGGCACGGCTCCATGGGCTTCGGCAAGGGCAACTTCAAGGCCCTGTTCGAGGCGATCGAACGCGAGCAGGCCAAGCGCGGCAACCTGTGACGGCAGGCCCTATTCGCTGGGCGGCGGCTCGTCGGGGACGTCGCCCAGCTCCTGCAGCGCCTCCCGCGCCTGCGGCACCTGCAGCGGGGAGAAGTACGGGTTGATCCGCAGCGCCTCCTGAAGGTGCCGCCGCGCGGGACCGGGCCGGTCCAGCTCACCCTCGATCACGCCCAGGTGGAACGAGTACAGCGCGCTGCGCACCCCGCCGCCCTTGGTCTTGTCCGTCGCGACGGCCGCGTAGGACAGCGCCTCCTGGTCCTCCCCGGCCCGGTGCAGCGCCCAGCCCAGCGCATCGGCCACCTCGATCCCCGGCTGCCGCTCCCACTCGTCCCGCAACCGCTCCACGGCCTCCCACGGGTCCCCGTGGTCCGCCTCGAACCGCCCGATGAGCAGCTCCTCGTCGACCCCGCCGGCCACCGACCGCCCCACCGCGGTGCGCAGCCGGCCGTACTGCTCCTCGGCGAGCGCGGACCGCCCCAGCGACTCGTACAGCTCGCCCAGCTCCAGCAGGTCCTCGGGCCGCGGCTGCTTCGCGACGGCGGCCCGGTACAGGGCCAGCGCCTCGGACGTGCGCCCCTGCCCGGCCAGCGTCCGCGCCCGCCCGGCCCGGGCCGCCCGCTGGTCGGGATCGAGCCGCAGCGCGGCCTCGAAGTGCCGCAGCGCCTCCGGCAGGTCCCCGCGCTCCCAGGCCAGCTGACCGAGCCCGGCCAGCCAGGCCGCCTGCTCGGCCGGTGTGCGGGCAGCGGCCGCCGCGTCGGTCAGCTGCGCCACCGCGTCCTCGCGCCAGCCGCGGTCCCGGTACACCGCCGCGGTCCGCGCCATCACCGCCGGCCGGGCCGCCGCGCCGGGGCGCAGCGCCAGCAGCTTGTCCAGGGTGGAGCGGGCGTTCTTGTAGTCGCCGAGCCCGGTGTACGCGTCGATCAGCGGCGGATACGCCGACCACTGCTTCGGCGCCGACTTCAGCGCCTGCTCGCCGTACTGCTTCGCCGCCGGGAAGTCCCGGCGGGCCAGCGCCAGCGCGGCCAGGCCGTCCAGCGCCTGCGCGTTCTTCGTGCCGCGCACCTCCAGCGAGGTCCGCAGCGCCCGCTCGGCCCGCGGATAGTCGCTCACGTCACCCGCCCGGCGCCCCCGCTCCACGTACGCCGACCCCAGCACCGCCCAGGCACGGGCGTCCCGCGGCTGCGCCCGCACCCGGGCCTCCTGCCGGCCGATGAGCGAGGTCAGCCCGGGTAGCGCGGCCGGTACGCCGTAGGTCACCGTGGTCAGCGCCTGCGCCCGCGTGCCCGCCTGCGGACCGGCGGCGGGCGGCCGGTCCGCCCGCTGCCGCCCTTCGCCCGGAAG
>NZ_WWJT01000725.1 GCF_009865385.1 Streptomyces sp. SID486
GCTTCGGGTGGGGCGCCCGGACGGGCGGCCCCCGCCGGCGGGGTGCCGGGCGCGGTGCGTGCGGAGCCGGGCGGTGGGCCGTACGACCCGCTGGACCTGCTGCGCCGGAGCCGCCGGGCCGTCGAGCGGCCGGACGGGCCGGGCCCGGGGAGCCCGGACGCCGGGGCGCTGCTCGTGGCGCGGGCCTCCGTGGCGGGGGCCGAGGAGTTCATCGCGGTGCACCGGGGAGCGGTGGGCACCAAGGCGCGCACCCGGCTCGCCGAGGCGGTACGGGAGTTGGGGGCGGGGAACGCCGGCCGGGCGGATGCCGCGGCCGCGCGGGCGCGGGAGCTGGCCGAGCGGGACGTACGGGCGCACGGCACCCCGTACGCCGCTGCCGGGGCCGACGCGCCCGGGCTCGCCGGCGCGGTGCTCGGCGGCATCCTGCTGGCCGAGGACCCGGACGGCGGTCCCCCGGCGGCGTTCGGCGGCCCCGCGACCCGCTCCCGCCACCACGCCTGACCGCCGGCCCGGACGCCCCGGGGTGCCACGTCCGGTCGGGGCCGGCGGGATCGGAACCGGGTTCAGAACAGGACTCAGAACAGGCTGAGGAGCGCTTCCGCCGGGTCGGTGAGGGCGCCGTCCCCGCCCGGGAGGGGCAGTTCGAACCACACCGTCTTGCCGCGGGGCGTCCGGCGTGAGCCCCAGGCCGCGCTGAGCAGTCCGACCAGCTGCAGTCCCCGGCCGCCCTCGTCGGTGTCCCGGGCCCGTCGGCGCCGTGGCTGGACCAGTCCGGAGTCCCAGACCTCGCAGACCAGTGTGCGGTCCAGCAGCAGCCGTAGCCGGATCTCCCCCTCGCCGTACCGCAGTGCGTTCGTCACCAGCTCGCTGACCAGGAGTTCCGCCGTGTCGACCAGGGGCTCCAGGTCCCAGGACGCCAGCCGGCCGCGCGCG
Source organism: Streptomyces sp. SID486 (assembly GCF_009865385.1). Taxonomy (GTDB): domain Bacteria; phylum Actinomycetota; class Actinomycetes; order Streptomycetales; family Streptomycetaceae; genus Streptomyces. The sequence continues at coordinate 934 of NZ_WWJT01000725.1, forward strand.
TACTCACGGGCCCGGCCCACGCTGCGCGGCTCGCGGGGCAGCGTCCAGTCGCCCACGGAGTCGGCGGGCAGGCCCTGCACCCGGGCCATCAGCAGCGCGATGTCGTCCTCGCCGTGGTGGGTGTCGAGGGTGCTGAGGACGTGGTCGCAGACGTCCTCCAGCGGCCGGGAGGGGTCCGTCAGCGCGCCGACGAACGCCTGGAGGCCCTCGTCGAGCGGGTGGTCGCGGGATTCGACCAGGCCGTCGGTGTAGAGGGCCAGGAGCGCGCCCTCGGGCAGTTCGACCTCGACCTCCTCGAACGGCTCGCCGCCCACGCCCAGCGGCATGCCGGGCGGCACGTCCAGCATCAGCGCCGCCTCGCCCGGTTCGACCAGGACCGGCGGCAGATGGCCGGCGTTGGCGAACGTGCAGCGCCTCGTGACGGAGTCGTACACGGCGTACACGCACGTCGCCAGGTACACCTCGGAGAGGTCCGCGTCCCGGGGCTGCCGGGCGGTGCGGGTGGCCTGCTGGACCCCGCCCGGCGTGCCCAGGCCCCGCGCGATCTCGTCCAGGGCCGACAGCACTTCGGCGGGTTCGAGGTCGAGCAGCGCCAGGGTGCGTACCGCGGTGCGCAGTTCACCCATCGCGACGGCCGCGCGCAGGCCCCGGCCCATGACGTCCCCGACGACCAGCGCCGTGCGGTGGCCGGGGAGTTCGATGACGTCGAACCAGTCGCCGCCCACCTCCGTCGCCGCGTTGCCGGGCAGGTAGCGGCAGGCGATGTCCAGGCCGGACGCCTCCGGGTCGCCCGGCGGGAGCAGGGACCGTTGCAGTATCAGCGCCCGTTCGTGCTCCCGGCGGTACAGGCGCGCGTTGTCGATGCAGACGGCCGCACGCGCGGCCAGTTCGACCGCGAGGTCCCGGTCCCGCTCACCGAACGGCTCGCTGCCCTTCACCCGGGAGAACTGCGCGAGTCCCACGACCGTGTCGTGGGCGACCATCGGCACGGCCAGGACGGACTGCACGAGGCCGCCCTCCTCGGCGGGCACGTACTGCGGGCGGGCGGTGCGCAGGGCGTCCGCGCAGGGCGAGTTGAACGGGAAGTGGTGGACCGCACCGACCTCGACGGGCTGCCCGGAGCCGTTGAGGGGGGCTCCGGAGACGGCGCTGGCGAAGGCGACGCGGCGCAGTTCGGCGCTGCCGTCGGCGAGGCCGGGCGGGGTCTCGTCGCCGGCCAGCAGGCCCTGGTAGAGGTCGACGGTGGCGAGGTCGCAGAAGCCGGGGACGACCACGTCGAGGAGTTCGCGTGCGGTGGTCTCCAGGTCGAGCGAGTTCCCTATGCGGGCGCCGGCCTCGTTGAGCAGCGCGAGGTTGCGGCGGGCGGCGGCGGCCTCGCGGGCGGCGGCCCGGCGGGCGGTGATGTCGGTGCCGAGCCAGGCGACGCCGATGGGCCGGCCGCTGCCGCTGTGCACCCGGTAGAGGTTGACGGACCAGTGCCGCCGCTCCTCGGAGCCGGGGACGAATCCGGTCACGTGCATGTCGGTGATGGACTCGCCGGACTCCAGCACCCGTCGCAGCGTGGCGGAGACCCGCTCCGCCTCACCGCGCGGAAGGTAGTCGTGGACGCCGTTGCCCCGGTGGTCGTCCGGGGTTCCGCCGAAGGTGGAGGAGAAGCGCATGTTGGCCCGGCGGACCCGCAGATCGGTGTCGATCAGCAGGAAACCGAAGGGCGATTGGCCGAAAATCGCCTGCGAGGCGGCGAGATCCGTCTCGATGCTGCGCAGTGTGCGCACGTCCACGACGATGCAGACGGCGGCCTTGTCCCCCTCCGCGGTGCGCGTCGGCATGACGTACACCTCCGCGAGCCCCTCCTCGCCGCGCCCGCCGTCGGGGCCGTCCGGCATCCGGAACGGCACCACTCCGGTCCACTCGCGCCCGTCGAGGATTTCGGCCATCTTCCGCTGGCCGCGGTCCCGCAGGTCGGGATCGACGAAAGCCTCTATGGGGTCCATGCCGACGGCGCGCGCGGCGGGGATGCCGAAGATCTGCTCGGCCCGCAGGCTCCACTGGTCGACGAGGCCACCGGGGCCGATGGAGAAGGAGGCGACCTTGATGTAGTCGTAGATCGAACCGGGCGGACTGCTCTGCCACATGGCATCGCCGGACTCCGCGGCAGCCTCCGCGGCCTGACTCCTCGCGCCGTCCGACGGGTCCTCGGACTCCGTGGCCTTCGCTGGTATCTCGCTCACGCGAACCGTCCCCTCCAGCTCACCGCGTCCGGCACCGGTCACCGGGGGCGGCTGCCCGCAGTATCCAGCACTACGGCGCCGCACGACACGGTGTTCACGATCACAGCCCGGTCCAGGTGCTTTTCGGACCGGTCCGTGACAACACTTCCACTCTTCTAACCAGGGAACACACCCCCGAATCACGCTCCGCCGGACTGCGTGCGCCCCCGGCGCGCGGGGTGGACGGCACGTCGACGGCTGTACACCCCGTGCCCCCGCCGGTGTTCCGTCCTCACCCGGGCACCGCCAGCTCGAACCAGACGGTCTTTCCGGCCGTGCCGGGCCGGGTGCCCCAGCTGCGCGAGGAGCCGGCGACCAGCTGGAGACCGCGTCCGCCCTCGTCCTCGGGGTGCGCCACCCGTTCGCGCGGCGGGTCGGGGAGCGGGTCGGAGACCTCCACCCGCAGCGTGTCGTCGAGCCCGGGGGGACGGACCAGCCGGACGCCGATGGGGCCGGTGGCGTGCCGCAGCGAGTTGGTGACCAGCTCGCTGACCAGCAACGCGGTGAGATCGGCGACGCAGTCCAGGTCCCAGCCGTGCAACTTCCCCCGCACCGCCGCACGGGCGGCGCGCACGGCGCCCGGCTCCGCCGGAAACGTCCACTCGGCGCAGTCGCCATCGGTGTCGATCACGCCGATCACTTCCCGGGCCAGCGGAGCCTACCCATGTCCGGTTTCATGGGGTTAATGGGCACATACCCGATATCCGGGCGGCAGTACCGCACGAGTGGGCGCACTGTGGCACGAACGGCGTACGAGGCGCTCGGCCGAACCGGCGTGAGCCCCACGAACCCCTCGCCGTGCCCGTCTGCCACCCGTGCCGGCCGGCCGCGCCGGGCACGCACACCGGCCGGTCACGCCGGCCGCCCGCGAGCGGCCCGCGGCGCGCTAGGCGGAGAACGCGGCGAGCCGCTCGACCTCGCGCACGGCCGGGACGTCCTGGTCCAGCCAGTCCACCTGCCACAGCTCCGCGGGCGTCAGCCAGCGCAGGTCGTCATGGTCCTGGAGGGGGCGGGGCGCCGGTGAGCCGGGCCGCAGGCGGGCGGTCCACACCTGGAGCACGTACGGCGCCCGCAGCGGCCAGCGCCCCGGCACGCGGCCGACCGGCTCGGCGTCGACGCCCAGTTCCTCGTGCAGTTCGCGCACCAGGGCGTCCTCGGGCCGCTCCCCCGCTTCGACCTTGCCGCCGGGCAGCTCCCAGCGCCCGGCGAGATCGGCGGGCGCGCTGCGGCGCGCGGCCAGCAGCCGGCCGCCGTCGAGCAGGGCGGCGCCCACCACCACGATCGGTTCCGGTCCGGGGGTCTCGCGCGTCATGCAGCGCAGACTACGGGAGGTCGCGGCGGGTCAGTTCCGCGAGCCGTCCTCGTTCTGGCCGATGCGCTCGACCCAGTAGAGCTGCTTGTGCCCCCGGTCGTCGAGGCTGTCGGCGATCTTCTGCGCCTCCGCGCGGGTCGCGTACCGGCCGACGCGGTAGCGATTGCCGTTGTCGTCCTGGCGTATCACGATCCAGGGCATCGAGACCGTGCCCTCACTCATGGCCCCCACCGCCCGCGCCCCTTCCCGCACCGCCCCACCCGCTTCCCCCGGACAACGAAACCGCAATCCGCATATGCCCGAGCGTACGCCCAACCTTTACGCTGCGAATACGGCTTTTCACAAAGAGGTACGCAACCAGCCAGAACGCCGGGGGCGCACGGGACCGAACGCGCCGTCGGGAACTCGGCTTCCTCCGGTCGGGGGCATACCGGGGCAGCCGGGATCACCTGGGAGAACGGCCGGATCGGTGCGGCCGTCGACGGGGGCGCCGTGGCCGGGAGGCAGGGGAGGCGGCCGCCGGGGAGCGCCAGGGTGTGCGCCACCTCACGCGGGGGGCGCACCGGGGGCCGGCCGGCCCGCGCGGCGGCCGGGCGGTGCGGTCACTTGACGGGCAGGTGGTATGCGACCCGGTAGCGGTCGGCCGGGATCACCACGTCGGCGGTCTCGACCGGGCGGCCGGAGGCGAAGTACGTGCGCTGGACGACCAGGACCACATGGCCGGGGACACCGCCGAGCAGGTGCAGCTCCTCGGCGAGGCCGGGGCGGGCGCCGACCTCCTCGGTGACGTTGTCCACGATGACGTCGATCGCCCGCATGCGCTCGACCACGCCCATCCCGCCGAGCGGGCCCTCCTCGGGCAGCATCACCGGGGTGCGGCCGGTGACGGCGAGGGGCTCCCAGGAGGTGGAGAGCATCATCGGCTCGCCGTTCTCCCGGAAGAGGTATTTGGTGCGCATGACCCGGTCGCCGGTGTGGATCGCGAGCCGCTCGGCGATGGCCGCGCCGGCCCCGGTCTGCTCGCTGCTGGACTCCCAGGTGCCGCGCACGGAGGCGTCGGCCTGCTCCTGCCGGAAGGGCGTGGCGCCGCCGGCCGGGCGGTACCCGGAGCGGGCCACACGCCGGGGCACCGGCCGCTCGCGCACGTACGTCCCCGAGCCGGAGCGGCCCTCGACCAGCCCCTCCGCCATCAGTACCTTGCGGGCCTCCAGCGCGACGGTGTCCGAGACGCCGTACTCCTCGCGGATGCGGGCCTGGGAGGGGAGGCGGGTGTGGGGCGGGAGTGAACCGTCGACGATCTTCTTGCGGAGATCACCCGCGACGCGCAGGTACGCCGGCTGCTCACCGAAAGTCACTGGCCGCTCCCATCAGGTTGTACAGACAGCAACAGCCTGGCAACCGTGGGTTCTGCCGTGCAAGCAAAGGCCAGAGAATCACTCGATGTGATGACAAGCGGGTGGGGAGGGCTTTACCCAGCCACTTTCCCTCCCGTATAGGGGTGCTCGCCGACAACCGCCCTCACACCTGTCACAGGCGGCCCCCGGTAGCGTGCTCCTGGACCGGCCGGTGGCACAGGACCACCGGCAGCATGACGAGCGGGGCGGAACGGGGGCGGTATGCGGGGGGAGACCCATGCGTGCGGGCGGGCGCGCGGCCGGAGGCACTCGGGCGCACGGGCGCGTGGCCGGGTGAGCGGGGCGCGGCTCGGCGGCGTACATGAGTGAGGACGGGCGGGACGTGGGCGGGGCCTCGTGGGAGGGCGACCGGTGAGCAAGGTGACCGAGGAGACGGTCCGGCGCGTGAACGGGCTGACGGCCCGCTGGGCGCAGACGCCGTCCGAGGGCACGGTGTTCTCGGCGCCGTGCGTCTGGCCGCTGCTCGCCTTCCTGGCGGACGGCGCGGCCGGCCCGGCGCGCGCCGAGCTGGCCGGGGCCCTGGGCGTGCCGGCCGGGCAGGCGGCCGGGGCCGCCCGGGAACTGCTGGCGGGCATGGCGTCGGTGGCCGGACTGGACGCGGCGCTCGGCCTGTGGACACACCACGGGCTGCCCCTGCGGGAGGAGTGGCGGGCCGGGCTGCCCGCCGGGACCCACGGGACCTTCGGGGACGACCTCGTCACCGCCCAGGAGCGGCTGGACGCGTGGGCGGCCGAACGGACCGGCGGGCTGGTGGAGCGCATGCCGGTGACGCTGACCCGGGAGGCGCGGATGGTGCTGGCCGGTGCGGTCGCGCTGCGCACGGACTGGCGGCAGCCGTTCACGGAGCTGCCGCTGCGGCCCGGCTCCGGCCCCTGGCAGGGCCGTACCCTGCGCGGACTGCACCGGCGCAGCGTACGGCCGGACCGGGTGGGGGTGGCGGGTACCCCGGAGGGCTTCGTCACCGCGCTGACGGTGCCCGGGGACAACGGCGTCGACGTCCACCTGGTGCTCGGCGAGGAGCGGATGACACCGGGTCAGGTGCTGACGGCCGGTGTGGGCATCGTGGAACGCGGTCTGCCGCTGACCGCGGGCGGCGCCCTGCCGCACGGGCACGTTGGCCCCGGCCTGCACGTGGAGCAGCAGCCGGCCGCGACGCCGGAGCCGAGGACCCTGGACGTGCGCACGGTGGCGTACGAGGTGCGGGCCGACCACGATCTGCTCGCCCTGGCGGGCCTCTTCGGCCTCACCTCGGCGACCGACGCCAGGGGCGGTCACTTCCCCGGTGTGAGCGCCTACCCGCTGGCCGTCGGGGAGGCCCGGCAGTCGGCGGTGGCCCGGTTCGGCGCGCTCGGCTTCCGGGCGGCGGCGGTGACGGCGGTCATGGCGGCGCCGGGCGGCGTCCCGCAGTACCGCTACGAGACCACGGTCGTCCGCGTCGCCTTCGACCGCCCCTTCGGCTTCCTCGCCGCCGACCGTGACTCCCGCCTGGTCCTGGCAGCGGGCTGGGTGACGGAACCGGCCCCCTACCCGGCGACCGGGCTGGGGCCCGTCTGACGATCGCGGCCTGCCGTGCTACGTCGTGCCCGCGCTCCCGCCGCACCGCTCCCGTACCCGCGTACGCCGGGTACGAGGGCCCGGGTCCGTCTCGGGCGTCGGGAGTGGGCGGCTGGGTCGTCTCAGCCGTCGGAGGTGACCGGCTCGGGTTCGTCTCAGGCGTCGGAGCTGACCGGCCGGGTCCGTCCCGGGCG
>NZ_WWJT01000726.1 GCF_009865385.1 Streptomyces sp. SID486
CGCCGCGCGGTCGGCCTCGCCCCCGGCGCCGAGCAGCCCGGTCGGGGCCAGTCCGCCCTCGGCGCGCAGCCGGGGCAGGCTCCGGCGGGCGACGCGCATCACGACCGGCGGCAGGGCGGCACGCACCGGCTGGACCAGCCGCAGCCAGGGCGGCGCGTACACGGCCGTCCGCCGGTGCTCCAGGCCGCGCACGATCCGGGCGGCCACCTCCTCGGCGCCGTACACGCGGCGGGCGGGCCGCGGCATGTGGCCGCGCAGTTCACGCAGGACGGGGTACCGGTCGGCGTCGTGCACCATGTCGGTGTCGGTCCAGTTCAGGTAGGCGATGCCCACGGCGACGCCATCGGCGGCGACCTCGGCGCGCAGCGCGTGCGCGAAGGCCTCCACGCCTGCCTTGGAGGCGCAGTAGGCACTCATCATCGGAGCCGCGCCGAAGGACGCGAGTGAGGCGATCTGGAGGTAGTAGCCGGCCGTCGCCCGCAGGTCCGTAAGGAAGGCCCGGGCGGTCTGCGCGCTGCCGGTGAGGTTGACGTCGATGATGCGGCGCCACTCCGCCGGGTCGGTGGCGTCGAGCGGGCCGCCCGCCGCGACCCCGGCGTTGGCGATCACGACGGAGGGGGGCCCGAAGCGGTCCCGTACCTCGTGCGCGGCCCGCTCCAGGGCCGGCAGGTCGGTCACGTCCGCCTCGATGGCGAGGGCCGGGACCGGCAGCCGTGCGGCCAGTTCGTCCAGCCGGTCCTTCTCGTGCCCGAGCAGGACGGGGCGCGCCCCGCGCCGGGCCACCTCGTGGGTGAGCGCGGCCCCCACCCCGCGCGCGGCACCCGTCACCACGACCGTCCGGTTCGTCAGAGGACCGCTTCGCACGGGCTCGGCCTTTCTCTCGGTCCCCTCGGAGGGCTCCTCGGGGGGCGCGTACACCTGGTCGTGCATGTCTTCCCGATCCACCGGGCGTCCGGATGCGCCGTCGGCCGGACGTCCGGCTCAGCGTCTGCGTCCGGTGCGGTCCCGGCGGGCGAGGAGGCGCTGGGCGCCGGCCAGGTGGGGCGCCCGGCGGGCGCGCAGGGCGGCTCGCGCGGCGTTGGCCCCGGGGGCGCCGTGCACCCCGCCGCCGGGATGGGCTGCGGCGGAGGCGAGGAAGAGACCCGCGACCGGGGTCTCCGGGCGTCCGGTGCCGGGGACCGGGCGGAAGACGAGCTGCTGGTGGAGTGCGGCGGTGCCGCCGTTGATGGCGCCGTCGGAGAGGTTGGCGTCCAGGGCCTGGAACGTGGGCGGCGCGAGCACGCGCCGGGCGCGGATCAGGGCGCGGAAGCCCGGGGCGAACCGCTCCACCTGGCGTTCCACCCGGTCCGCCATGCGCTCCTGGTCCGCCGGGCCCCAGCCGCCGGTGATGTCCTCGCCGCCCGCGTCCGCCCGGATCTCCCGGGGGACGTGGGTGTACGCCCAGGCGGACTCGGTGCCCGCGGGGGAACGCGAGGGGTCCGCCAGGGTCATCTGCCCGAAGAGGAGGAAGGGGCGGTCGGGTACCTGGTGCATGGCGATCTGCGCGGCGAAGCGGGTCAGCTCGTCCAGTCCGTCGGCCAGATGCACCGTCCCCGCGCGGCGGGCCGCCGCGGCCTGCCACGGCACCGGCCCGTCCAGCGCCCAGTCCACCTTGAACGTGGCGAAGTCCCACTGGAAGTGCCGCAGGTCCTCCATCAGCTGTGCGGGCAGGTGCTCCGCACCGACGAGGTCGCGGTAGAGCACGGGCGCGGCAACGTCGGCGAGTACGGCCCGGCGGGCGGGCACCGTCTCCCCGCCGTCGGTACGCACGGCCACGGCACGGCGGTCGCGGACGACGACGTGCCCCACCCGCTGCCCGCAGCGCACCTCTCCGCCCCGCTGACGCAGCCGCCGGACCAGCGCTTCGGTCAGGGCACCGGAACCGCCGACCGGCACGGGGAAGCCGTAGGTCTGCCCCAGCATCGACATGAGCCATCCGAAGCCGCCGCTGCCCGCCGCCTCGGGGGCGAGGTCGGCGTGCAGGGCGTTGCCGGCCAGCAGCAGCCGGCCGCCCTCGCCGCGGAACTCCTCCTCCCCCAGCCGGCGCACGGGCAGGACGAGCGAGCGGGCGGCGCGCAGCCCGCCCGCGGTCCGCAGCGACCGCAGCAGCCGCACCGCCGGCCTGACCGGCGGAAACGGGGTGAACAGGGCGCTCAGCAGGCCCGGGCGCAGCGTCTGCCACAGCTCGAAGAGCCCTCGCCAGGAATCGCCGTCGCCGGGCGCGAACGCCTCGACGGAGGCGGCCGTCGTGTCGATGTGCCGGTCCAGCACGGCACAGCGGCCGTCGCTGAGCGGGTGGGCGAGTACGTGCGGCGCGTGGCCCCAGCGCAGTCCGTGGTCCTCCAGACGGAGCGCGGAGAGCACGGGGGACGCCGCGGCCAGGGGGTAGAAGGAGCTGAAGAGATCGTTGACGAAGGCGGGATCGACCCCGCGGTCGTGGCGGACCGCACCGCCCGGGACCGGCTGTTCCTCCAGCACGAGGACACTCCACCCGGCGTCCGCCAGCAGGTTCGCGGCCACCAGTCCGTTCGGGCCGGCCCCGATCACCACGGCATCAGGCACGGCCGGTGCCCTCCGCGCCGGACGCCTCCCTCGCGGCCGGCTCCCGGTGCCTGGCCGCGGTCTCCTCGCAGCACCGGGCGAGCCGGGCGAGCATCGAGCGGTGGCGCAGCTGGATCAGCGCCTCCACGCCGACGTTGTGCACGGCCGCTCCGGCTCCCCGCAGTGGATGCTCGTCGACGAGGACCAGACAGTCCTCGCCCCACTCCCGCAGTTCGATCGAGAAGCGCGCGGTGCCCAGGAGGCCCGCGATGATCTCCAGTTCCAGCAGGGAGCCCTCCCGGCAGTGCCGTACGACGGTCTGGTTGTTGAGCCGGACCGGCCCGAGCCGGATCTCGTACGTGAGGGAAGCGTCCTTCTGCGGCCACCGGCCGCTGCGCGGGCGGGAGTCCCCGGTGCCGACGACCCATTCGGCGTACCGGTTGCCGTCCGCGAGTACCTCCCACACCACGGCGGGGTCCGCTTTGATCACACGATGCCGAACGGCCATGCACGCCTCCGGGTCACCAGCTGGTCAGGGGTGTCACCGAGTGCCCAGGGCGGCGGCGGCCGAACCGTCCCGGTCCCGGGGCGTGCCCTGCCGGCCTTCCAGGCGTGCTCCGGCTGCTCCGGGGGCAACCGGAGGACAGAGAGGGGCCGGGACGGGGACACCGGCCACGGAGGAGGTCGGCAATGGTGTGGTGGGGCTGGGTGGTCCTGGTGCTGGTGGTGGCGGGAGCGGTCGTCGCGACGGTGCTGTCGGTCCAGGCGAAACGCCGGGCCGGGACCGTGATCGCGGTGCGTGGAGGCCGCCGGTCGGGCCGGGGAGGGCTGCGGTGATCACGTTGATGCTCGCTTCGGATCTGACCGGGCGTGAGGTCGTGACCCTCGGCGGTGACGCGGTGGCGCGGATCAAGGACACCGTCTTCGACGCCGGGGCCGGCCGGATCACCGGGTTCACGCTCAGTGGCCGGGGGCTGCTGGCGGGGCCGCTGAAGCGGAGTCTGCCGTTCTCGGCGGTGCACGCGCTCGGACCCGCCGCCGTGATGATCCCCGGCCGGGCGGTCCTGGAGGAGCGGGGCGCGGTGCTGGGGTCGGACGCGGCCGGACGCGGCCCGGTCATCGGCGCGCCGGTCGTCACGGACCAGGGCACGGAGATCGGCACCGTGCGCGACGTGGTGGTGGAGGCCGGTACGAGCGGGGACGTCGTCGGCTTCGAGATCGCCGCCGAGGATCACTTCCACAGCGGGCGGGGCAAGGTGTTCATCCCGCGCGGGCAGACCCTGGCCGTCTCCGGCGAGGCCGTGGTGGTACCCGCGCAGGCACGCCACTTCGTCGCCGAGGAGCTGCCCAGCTTCGGCGCGCAGGTGGAGGCGTTCCGGGCGGGCGCCACCGAACCGCACGCGGACGCGCCCGCGCGGGAAGGGGGACTCGCATGATGCTCTTCACCCGGACCAGGGGCCTGCCGGTGATCACCGCGGAGGAGGCGACGACCCTGGGCACGGTGGACGACCTGACGCTCGACGTCCGTACCCGGAGCATCGCCTGTCTGCGCCTGGCGGGAGCGCCGAGGAACCGTGCGGTCGTCGGCTGGAGCGCGGTGGAGGCGGTGGGACACGACGCCGTGATCGTGCGGTCGCGGGCCGCCGCCGAGTCGGTGCCGGACGACGCGCCGGAGCACCGCGCGGCCGTCGGGAGCCGGGTGCTGACCGAACACGGCGTCGAACACGGGACCGTCAAGGACATCGCCTTCGACCCGGTGTCGGGCAAGGTCCTGACCCTGTACACGGCCCTCGGCGACATCGCCGGCGAGCGCCTGATCGGCCTCGGCTCGTACGCCCTGGTCGTCCACGCGGAGCGCGGCTGAGCCACACGGTGACCACGGGTGCGGGCGCGGCTGGCCCGGCGGGCGGGCGCGGGCGGCACGGGGCGCTCCGTTCGCCGGGGCCGCCGTCGGCTAGCCGCGGTCCGCGCCGCTCCCCCACCTGGCCAGCCCCCGCAGTACGGCGTTCCGGCCGCGGTGCGGAACCGTCCACAAGGTCACCCCCCGCAGCCCCCATCGCTCCAGCAGGGCGTTGGCGGCCAGGAATCCCGTCGTCGCGGCACGTTCCATGAGCGCCACGGGGAGGTCGGTGCGCACCAGGTCACCGGCGACCGTCAGAGCGGGGTCCGGGGTACGGACCGTCGGCCGGTCCCGGTAGCCGCCCACCGGGAACAGCGGGCAGTCCTCCCGCCACTCGTGGCGGGCGTCGACGATGCCGGCCTCGCGTGTCTCGGGACAGACCTGGCGCATCTGCTCGATCAGGCGCTTCTCCTCGACGTCCCGGGCCGCCCGGGCCGGCACGGCGTAGGCGTGCAGTTCCACGACCGAGCCGCCGGTGCGCGCGGACCAGCGCGCGGCCTCGTCCTCCCAGCGTTCCAGCACGCTGACGTTGTCCAGGGTCGCGAATCCGCCGGTGCCGAGGAATGCCGGGCGTCCCGGCGCCACGGGCCGGTCCAGCCACAGCCGGGTCACCAGGAAGGGCGGGGCGGTGCGCAGCCGTGCGACGCGCTCCCGCCACGGGGCGTCGCCCAGCCGTGGCGAGCGGGCCACGACCCCGCGCAGGCCCGGGGTGTCCAGGGCCAGCACGACGGTGTCGTGGTGCCGTTCGTCCCGGTCCGTCGTGACCCGGTAGCCGCTCCCCGTCGGTGCGATGTGTTCCACGGCCGCGGATGTGCGCACCTCGGCGCCGTGCCGCCGCAGGTAGCCCGCCAGCGGGTCCCACAGGGCGGCGGGGAACGGCGCGGTCGGCACGTCGAAGAGGAGGCCCTCGGCGGAGCCGAGGAAGTAGATGTGGAACATGAGCGCCATCTCGGCCGCCGAGAGCTGCCGGGGGTCGGCGAAGAAGCTGCGCGAGAACACCTCGAACGCGAGGTGCCGCGCCCGCTGGGGGAAGCGGACGGCGTCCAGGAAGTCGTGGGCGCTGATGCCGTCGAGCCGGTCGTGGATCTCGGGGAGGCGGACGTCGAGCAGGGGGAGGGCCGCGGCCGGGTCGACGGCGCGCAGTTCCCGCAGGGTGAAGGACGGGCTGAGGGCGGCGAACGCCAAGGCGCTCCACGGCGGGGTGCGCGGGACGTGGCGGAAGCTGTCCCGCAGGCCGCTCGCGTGCAGCAGCGGGTAGTCGGGCAGGCCGGTCAGCCGCCGCAGCCCGGGATCGGTGCGGCGGAGCAGTCCGCGCAGGTTGTAGTACTGGCGGAAGAAGGCGTGGAAGCCGCGGCTCATGGTCACCGGGGTGCCGTCCCGCAGGCTGGTCGGCCAGCCTCCCGCCCGGCCGCCGAGGTAGGACTCGCGCTCGTACAGCGTCACGGCGACTCCGCGTTCGGCGAGTGCCGTGGCGGCGGCGAGGCCGGCGATGCCGCCGCCGACGACGGCGGTCGTCGGGCGGGCGCCGTCGACGCGCCGCTCGCCGGGCGGG